>NZ_CAXSXW010000007.1:281718-339244 GCF_964241505.1 Klebsiella sp. Q11 | reverse complement strand
CCGACAGCGCGCGGATGGTCTCATCCTGCTTTTTCTGCGCCGCTTCGGCGGCGGCGGCCAGCTCGGCGTTCTTTTTGCTCAGCGCATCAAGCGCGGTTTTCTGCTGGCCTTCTCTTTCCGCGTGCTGCTTGTTCAGCATGGCGATCTGCGCCGACAGCGCGCGGATGGTCTCATCCTGCTTTTTCTGCGCCGCTTCGGCGGCGGCGGCCAGCTCGGCGTTCTTTTTGGTCAGCGCATCAAGCGCGGTTTTCTGCTGGCCTTCTCTTTCCGCGCGCTGCTTGTTCAGCGCGGCAATCTGCGCCGACAGCGCACGGGTGGTCTCATCCTGCTTTTTCTGTGCAGATTCGGCAGCGGCGCGCAGTTCCAGATTCTTTCCCGTCAGCGTATCGATCGTCGATTTCTGCAGGTTCTCACTCTGCTCCTTCTGCGTTTTCAGCGCGGCAATCTGCACCGACAGCGTGCGGGTGGTCTCATCCAGTTTTTTCTGCGCCGCTTCGACAGCGGCGGCCAGCTCGGCGTTCTTTTTGCTCAGCGCATCAAGCGCGGTGGTCTGCCCGCTTTCGTTCTGTGCACGCTGTGCCGTCAATGCTGCGATCTGCGCCGTCAGCGAGCGGGTGGTCTCATCCAGTTTTTTCTGCGCCGCTTCGGCAGCGGCGGCCAGCTCAGCGTTCTTTTTGCTCAGCGCGCTCACGGCGGTAGTTTCGCCGCTCTCTTTCTGTACACGCTGTTCACTCTGAGCCTTCAGCGCGGCGATCTGCGCCGACAGTTCGCGCGTCGTTTCAGCGCGCTTTTTCTCCGCCGCTTTGGCGGCAGCGCTCAGCTCCGCATTCTGTTTCCGCAGAGCGTTAATCGTACTCTCTGTTTTATTCTGATGACTCTTTTTTCTGACGACGTCCTGCTTCTGAGGCGTTTTTTTATCAGGGCTATCGTTATTTTGCTTAGACGAGACCGACTCCCCGCTGGCGGCGCCTGAGGCCGGCGGTTTGTTTATTTCGAGTTTCGATATATTATCAAGGAAGTCTCCCGGCTCAGCACGAGCAGGAAACACAACAATAAGGGTAAAAAGAGCAAATACAATCGCAGGACCTCGTAGATTGCATATATTCAGTTTCCCCTTATCGTCCATCATCTGGCCAGCCCATCCTTGAGTTCAGCTTTTCTTGCCCGGCTTTCAAACTCTTTAATTAATTTCTGCGAAATGCTATTACACTTATCGTTTATCTTGTATTCAAAAAGCGGTGTAATCGTTGATTTTACGCTGGCGGACGTTTGGTCTGAAACAGAAGCATAAAACTTAGCATCATTGATTAAACCATACAGCTCGTTTGAATCCTGCTGAAACTTTTTATCGAGCTTAACTAAAGCGTCGGCATCCTGGATACACTGCTGTAAAGCAGGAACCTGCGCGGGCTGTTCATTTTGAATGACATCTTTTTTTATGAGTGCGCTCTGCGGTTTTTTACCATTAGTACACCCCTGTAATAAACCTACAGAAATGCACACCAATGCCAATAAGCTATTTCTTATCATCTTCCCATCCATTAGAAAAAAATACGTCAAAAATATATTTGTCGATTGCAGCAGAAAAAATTTTAACAAACAACGTCAGGCGTTGGATTTAACATTAATTCAGAAAAAACACACAAAAAGGTCATTCTTTAACCAGATCAGGAATGGGAATTATCCAGGTGCAGGACGATATTTTTATCTAAGCTTTTTCTTAGCCACATATGATTAATGGCACATTACCTTTTATATGCCTGATATTGAGCGGTCTTTTTACAATTCTAATCAGGCATAAGCTGTTACTCATTCAATACGAATCTCATTCGCTCCACTTCGGTCTGGCCACCGTATTCTTCTTGAGTAGATTGCGAAACTCCTTCAGATAGGGTTCGTTGCTGCGCCCGCGCTTGCATATCGCCGAGAAGGGAGATTGAAAGCCAAACTCATTGGGCAGCAGTACGCGCAGGCGATTCTCCTTAATCCACGGCCAGGCGTAGTGCTCGGGAAGGTAGCCGATATATTTCCCGGAGAGGATGAGCAGCAGCTGCGCATCGACGGTTTCAACGGTCGCGCTGCCCTTGCTGAACCCGCGCCGCCGCAGATCGCTGGTATTCCAGTAGCTGCGCGTCACCAGCGGACACTGGCTGATCAGCTCTTTATCGAGCTGTCGACTGAAGAACATGGGATGCAGGTCGCTGCAGTAGAGCCAGTGCTGCTCGCGATAGAGCGGTTCGCTGATGATGTTATGCACCCGCGAGTTGTAGCTGCCGATGGCGAGATCGATATGGTTATTCAATACGCCGTTAAGCTGTTCCGCCGGGGTACGGATAATCAGCTTGATATGCACATTAGGAAACTTATCGCTAAAGCTGCGCAGCACGACCGGCAGCGACAGCGCGGTTTCCGTCTCGATGGAATCAAGCGTTGAGATACAAATCGTGCCGCTATGCTCGCCTTTCAGCAGCGCCGACTGGCGCTCCAGTTCATTCAGTTCGCTCAGCACGCGGATCGCCTGCTGTAAAAAATGCTGCCCTTTTTCGGTCAACGCAAAGCCGCCGCGCCCGCGCTGACATAGGCTAAAGCCAAGCTGGCCTTCCAGCTGCGACATCGCATTGCTGATCGCGGAAACGGAAATCCCCAGCTCCTGCTGGGCCCGGCCATAGCTCTCAAGACGGGCCACCGCCTCAAAAACCTGGAGCTGTCGAATGTTAAGCGTCGCGTCGTTAAGCATAGCGTCTTAGTTCACTAATAAATGAACTAAGTATTTGCGGCAGACGATTTAAAGTCCAGCACATCTTTCGCACTATCCCTGCTGTTGAGTTTTGTTTGTCAGATTCAGGAGCTGAAATGGATAACGTCTTTCATCAACCGCAGGGTGGCAACGAGATGCCGCGTTTTGGTGGCCGCGCCACGATGATGCGCCTGCCATTTATCGAAGATTTACAGGGACTTGATGCAGCGTTTGTCGGCATCCCGCTGGATATCGGAACCTCACAGCGTTCCGGAACGCGCTACGGACCGCGCTATATTCGTACCGAATCGGTAATGATCCGCCCGTACAACATGGCCACCGGCGCCACGCCTTTTGATTCACTGTCGGTGGCAGATATCGGTGATGTACCTATCAATACCTACAACCTGCTCAAATCGGTGCAGATTATCGAGGATTACTACACCGGTTTAAATAGTTTTCCGCTTATCCCCCTGACGCTGGGGGGCGATCACACCATTACCCTGCCGATCCTGCGCGCGCTGACCAAAAAGCACGGTCCGGTTGGGCTGATTCACGTCGATGCCCACACCGATACCAACGATGAGATGTTCGGCGAAAAGATTGCCCACGGCACCACCTTCCGCCGCGCCGTCGAAGAGGGGCTGCTGGATCTTAAACGCGTCGTGCAGATTGGCCAGCGCGCGCAGGGCTACGCCGCCGGTGACTTCCAGTGGGGCGTCGATCGCGGTTTTCGTCTGGTTCAGGCCGAGCAGTGCTGGCACAAATCTTTGACCCCGCTAATGGCCGAAGTGCGCCAGCAAATGGGGGCTGGCCCGGTTTATCTCAGCTTCGATATTGATAGCCTCGACCCGATCTGGGCCCCCGGCACCGGAACCCCGGAAGTGGGCGGACTGACATCGATTCAGGCGCTGGAAATCGTGCGCGGCTGCCGCGGCCTGAACCTGATTGGCTGCGACCTGGTCGAGGTCTCGCCCCCCTATGACGTCAGCGGCAACACGTCCCAGCTGGCCGCCAACCTGCTGTATGAAATGCTCTGCGTTCTCCCGGGCGTGAAATATCCATAGAGGAAAAACCATGCAGCTTAACGTCTTTCGCACGCTGTGGGGCGTCACCACCCCGTGGCAGCAAACGGTCAGCGAACTCCGGAGCGTCGGCTGCTGCGGCATTGAAGCGCGGGTTCCGCTGACGCCTGAAGAGCAGCGGACGCTGGCCCAACGCATCGAAGCGTCCGCGCTTGAGTATATCGCCATTGTGTTCAGCGGCGGCGGCGTTATTCCGGCCCAGGCCGAGACGCCCGCGCAGCATCTGGAGCGCTTAAAAGAACGTTTTGCGGCGGCAAAAGCGCTTAATCCGCGCTTCGTCAATCTGCTGGCCGGTAACGACCGCTGGCCGCTGGCGCAGCAGGTGGATTTTCTCGGCAGAGCGCATGAGCTCGCCGCCGAATATGAGCTGTTCTGCAGCTTTGAAACCCATCGCGCCACGTCGCTGTATAGCCCGTGGCTGACGCTGGAGATAATTCAACAGCTGCCGCAGCTGCGCTTTACCGCCGATATCAGCCACTGGATCGTGGTAAGCGAACGCCTGCTGGATGACCCCTGCGATGACTTCAGCGCCTTTATCGAACGGGTCCACCATATTCAGGCCCGCGCCGGGTACGACCAGGGGCCGCAGGTGCCGCACCCCGCCGCGCCGGAATATCGGGCGGCCCTGCGGTTTCAGCAGCGCTTCTGGGAACAGATCTGGCAATCGCAGCGCCGGCGCGGCTACCAGCACACCACGCTTACGCCGGAATTTGGCCCCGATGGCTACCTGCATCACCTGCCGTTTACCAACGTTCCGGTCGCCGACCTGTGGTCGCTGAACGCCTGGATGGCCCAGCGTGAACAGCAGCATTTTGTTGAATTCACCTCGCAAACTGAATAAGGAACGGAATAAATGACCGCTGCAAAAAGTTCGTTTACTGAATTACCGACCATCGATATCAGCGACCTGGCCTGCGACGATCTCGTCCGACGCCAGGCGGTGGCCGACGCCATCGGCCAGGCGGCCCGCGAAGTCGGCTTTTTCTACGTTACCGGCCACGGCATCGCGCCCGAACTGATTGCCGGGATCCGCGCGGCGGCCAAAGAGATTTTCGCCCTGCCGATGGAGCGCAAGATGGCGTACTACATCGGACAGTCGAAAAGCCATAAGGGCTACGTTCCCGAAGGGGAAGAGATTTACGGCTCCGGCAAGCCGGATCACAAAGAGGCGTTTGATATCGGCTTTCAGGCCGCCGACGACCACCCGTTCGTCGTGGCGAAAACGCCGCTGATTGGCGCCAACGAGTGGCCGGACGTGCCGGAATTTCAATCCCGCGTGCTGGCCTACTATGACGCGGTCTTCGCCCTTGGGCATCGCCTGTTTGACGCCTTCGCTCTCGCCCTTGGCCTGCCGGAGGGCTATTTCAGGTCGATGGTTACCTGCCCGCCGTCAAAGCTGCGTCTGATCCACTACCCCTTTGACGCCAGCGCCGAAGATGTTCCCGGTATTGGTGCACACACCGACTATGAATGCTTCACCCTGCTGCTCGCCGACCAGCCGGGTCTTGAAGTGCTGAATGAAGATAGCGACTGGATCGACGCCCCGCCGCTGAAGAACGCGGCCGGAGAAGAGGCTTTCGTGATTAATATCGGCGACATGCTGGAAGTCCTGAGCGCTGGCACATTTGTTGCAACCGCACACCGCGTACGCAAGGTGCCGCAGGAACGCTACTCCTTCCCGCTGTTTTTCGCCTGCGACTACCACACGCTGATTCGCCCGCTGCCGGGCTTCCTTGAGGCAGGCGAAGCCAGCGAATATCAAGAACTGAGCATTGGTGAGCATATGTGGAGCCAGGCGTTACAGACCTATCGCTACCTGCGCGAGAAAGTCACCCGAGGCGAGCTCCAGCTCCCCGAACGCGCCCGCGGCACTAACACCTTTGGCCATCTGAAAAAACAAGCACAGCAAAAAACCGTAAATAACCCGTGAGGATAAATGATGAACAAAACGCTAAAAAAACTCTCGCGCCGTGTGGCTTTATCCATCGCCGTCACCGCTTGTTTTTCACCGCTGGCTCAGGCCGCTGAGCTGCTGACCGAGGGCGTCTTTAAAGTCGGGATGGAGGTGACCTATCCGCCTTTTGAATCCTATGACAGCAATAACAATATTGTCGGCATCGACCCGGAGTTCGCGGCGCTGATCGCCGAACAGCTGAAGGCAAAACCGCAGCTTATCGACACGAAATTCACCAGCCTGATCTTAGGTATCGGTAAAAAATACGATGCGGTGATCTCCGGGATGTACGTGACGCCCGAGCGCCAAAAGCAGGCGGACGCCATCCCTTACGCCCTGTCCGGCGCGTCCATTATTGCGCTGAAAAGCAGCGCCATTCAGCCAAAAACGGAAGACGAACTGTGCGGCGTGAAGGTAGGTCTGCAGGCGGGTACCGCCTGGGTTTCCAGCCTGAAAACGCACTCCGACGAGTACTGCCTGAAAAACGGCAAACCGGCCATTAGTATTCAGGAATTCCCGACCGCGCCAGAAGCCTCCCAGGCCCTGCTGTCGAAAAATATCAACGCCCAGTTAGAAATCGCCCCGGCGGCGCAAATTATCGTCGAGAAAAGCCGCGGCCGCCTGGCCATTAGCTCGAACCGTCTGGTCTATCCGCTGCCGCTGGGAATTTACGTCGCCAAAGGCAACACCGAGCTGGCCGAGGCCATTAAATCAACGTTAGCCACCCTTAAAGCCAACGGCAAATATGACGCCATCATCAAGAAATACAACTTAGAAAGCATCAATTAATACAATAATTAAACGGGAGTCGGTATGGAGTTCGATTGGGGATACTTTTTTTCATTATTTAGCGTTGGGGCATTCTGGCAGGCGTGTGTCACCGTGGTTGTCGTCAGTTCATTGTCCTGGTTTATTGGCCTGATATTAGGTTTTCTTTTAGCCTGCGCGAAGCTCTCCGGCCCGCGCTGGCTGAAGGTTCCCGTCGAACTCTATATTTGGTTTTTCCGCAGCGTACCGCTGATGGTCCTGCTGGTCTTTGTCTATAACCTGCCGCAGCTGTTTCCGGCCACCCAACCGCTGCTCGGCGTTCCGTTTATTGCCGGGTTGGTCTCGATGACGGTGACCGAAGCGGCCTACATGGCGGAAATCCATCGCGGCGGCCTGCTTTCGGTCGCCAGGGGGCAAAGCGAAGCCGGGCATGCCTTAAGCTTTAGCTTTATCGGGATTCAGCGCTTAATTATTATCCCGCAGGCGTTTCGTATTTCCCTGCCCACGCTGATTAACGAATACATCACCATCATCAAGCTCAGCTCGATTCTGTCGGTTATTTCGCTGCCGGAGCTGCTGCTGACCGGCCAGCGCCTGTACGCGCAGAATTTTCTCGTCATGGAGACGCTGCTGGCGGTCGCCATTTACTACGTTATGGTCGTCACGGTGTTTAGCTGGCTGTTCCGGGCGCTGGAAAACCTGCTGGATATTCAGCGTAAGCGCCCGCAAACGCTCAACGAGCGTGAATGCGAAACCCTGCGCCAGAACCTGAAGCCGCCGGTACAGACGCAAAAAGCGCAGGCCGCCAGCGGCAACCCGCCGGCGCTGGATCTGCACGCCATCGAAAAATCCTGGGGCCAGCACCACGTACTGAAAGGCATCGACCTGAAAGTGGAAAACGGCGAGGTAATCAGCATCATCGGCCCGTCCGGCTCCGGCAAGACCACCCTGATCCGCACCATTAACGCCCTTGAAAGCATCGACGGCGGCGAGATCATTCTTTACGGCGAGGATTACCTGAAGGGCGCCTCCGTTGTTGATAAACAGCAAATGCGCGCGGGCGTACGCCGCATCGGCATGGTGTTCCAGGGCTTCAACCTGTTTCCCCACCGCACGGTGCTGGATAACGTGATGCTCGCCCCGCTCTATCACAAGCTGCTCGACCGCGCCGCCGCCAGAGAGCAGGCGCTGTGGCTGCTGGATCGCGTCGGTCTGCTGGCGCACGCCGAAAAGTACCCGTACCAGCTCTCCGGCGGCCAGCAGCAGCGCGTGGCCATCGCCCGCGCCCTGGCGCTGAAACCGGACATCATGCTGTTTGATGAACCCACGTCGGCGCTGGACCCTGAACTGGTTGGAGAAGTGCTGAAGGTCATTCAGTCCCTCGCCCGCGAAGGCATGACGATGATTATCGTGACCCACGAGATGGACTTCGCCTTATCAATTTCTGACCGGGTGGTGATGATGGAAAACGGCGTCGTGCAGAGCGATATGCCGCCGCAGCGCATTCGCAGCGATGCCGCCGATCCGTCCCTCACCCGCATTCGTGAATTTATGGGAGTGCAATAAATGGCAACTGAACGGGAACTACGCCAGCAGCTGGCCGCCGCCTATCGTCTGGCGGCGCTCTTCGGCTGGGAAGACACGCTGTATACCCACTTCTCCGTGCGCCTGCCCGGTGACGGCGAGCCGCGGTTTTTGATTAACCCCTTTGGCATGATGTTTGACGAAGTCACCGCCAGCAACTTAATCGTGGTCGATATGCAGGGCAAGGTCGTCGAGGGCAGCGCCCCGGCAAACTCGGCGGGATTTACCATTCATAGCGCGGTCCATATGGCCCGGGAAGACGCCCACTGCGTGATCCACACCCACACGCTGCCGGGGATGGCCGTTGCCGCCTGCGCAGACGGGCTGCTGCAGCTTAACCAAATCAGCACCGAATTTTATCAACGCGTCGGCTACCATCCTTATGAAGGCGTCGCATTCGATCTCGATGAACGCGTGCGGATCCAGCGCTCGCTCGGCGAGAACATCGCTATGATCCTGCAAAGCCACGGGCTGCTATCGGTCGGGCGCACCGTCGCCGATGCGTTTTATATCATGTACTACCTGAACCGCGCCTGCGAGATCCAGATGGCCGCCGCGCAGTTGGCGCCGCTCGGCCCCATCCATACGATACCTGAACCGCTGAGCCGGCACGCCTGTGAGCAGCTGATGGGGGTTGAACATGAACGCCAGCTGGTGTGGCAGGCGTGGCTGCGGCGCCTCGACCGTCTTGATACTTCTTATAAGAGCTAATGCCTATGACTCAGTTCACCATCGTCGTGGATTGTAACGATCCTCAGTACACCCGGGAGATTTGCGCCGCGTTCGCGCTATTCCCGGAAGTGAAAGCGGTTCTGCCCGAGGACCCCGCCGCCCGCGAGGCGCAATACGCCTGCTGCTGGTTTCCCGACCCGCAGCTGCTGGCGCGCTCGCCTCAGCTGAAGCTGATCCAGGCCGCGTCTGCCGGCGTAGACCATTTGCCCGCCAGCGTTTTCGCCAGCGACGTTCCGCTCTGCCGGGTGGTGGATGAAGATTTTCGTCACGGTATGTTTGAATACGCGCTGTGGGGCGTACTGTGGTTTCAGCGTCGCTTTGACCGGGCGCTGGCCCACCAGCGCGAGCGCGTCTGGAAGATGTATCCGCAGCGAGCGGCGGCCGATTATCACGTTGGCGTCATGGGCCTCGGCGAAATTGGCGGCTATATCGCCTCGCAGCTGGCCGCGCTGGGGTATCGGGTTTCCGGCTGGGCGCGTAGCGAAAAATCCCTTGCCGGCGTGCGCTGCTACCACGGAGAGGCGCAGGCTGGCGAATTCCTTGGCCAGCTGGATGCGCTGATCAACGTCCTGCCGTTAACCGGGCAGACGCGAGGTATCCTCGCCCATCCTTTACTGCAGCAGCTGCCCGATGGCGCGTCGCTGATTAACTGCGGCCGCGGCGAGCATATGGTGAATCAGGACGTGCTCGAGGCGCTGGATAGCGGCAAGCTGTCCGGCGCGGTGCTGGACGTCTTCCCCGTCGAGCCCCTACCCCAGGAGGACCCGCTGTGGCAACACCCGCAGGTGGCGATCACGCCGCATATGGCCTCCATCGCGCAGACGGAGGTGATTGCCCGCCAGCTGCTGGACAACATCCGGCGGCAGCAGCAGGCGCTGCCGCTGAGAAACCTGGTGAACAAACGGAGCGGTTATTAACCTTGCGCGTCAACGGCGGGATGTTCGTGGGTTAACCGTTGCTCCGTCTGGTTGATATGATGCTCAATGACCGCCCGGCGCGTATCGTCCGGCGGTAATCGTTTTAGCAGCAACCGCCACGCCGTCAGCGCCTCGCTGAAATGCGCCTGCTCTGATGCACTGAGCGCGTAGAGATTAAGCAGGCGGTCGTTAACGCGCTGGCTCTCCATCAGCTGGCGCACCAGCGCATCGCCCCGCGGGTCCGATACCCGCAGCAGCGCCTCCGCATAGCCAAATGCCGCACGATCGTTATCCGGAGCCAGCGCGTAAGCGCGAGCATAGGCCTGAGTCGCCATAGCGGCGTTGTCCAGGACCCTGCCGAGACGCCCGAGCATAAGCCAGTCCTCAATAGAAGCGTCCGGATTTTGCCACAGCGTCGTGCGTAGCCCGAGGGCCAGACGCCGCAGCTCGTCTTCATCAAGCGGCTGCGCCTTTGGATCCTGCACCCGCGCCAACAGAGCCGGCGTCTGAGCCACCGCCTGCTGCCAGCGTTGCACCTGCTGATAGTGGCCGGTCTGGCCATAGCTGACCGCGCCTACCGCCAGCGCAAGCACCGCGCCAGGTATAAAAATCCACGGCCCGGCGGATTTATCCTCCGGCGCCCGGCCGTCAGAAAACGTCTCCTGCCCTGGCCTGACGCGGCGGCTGGAGCGGGCCACTATAGCCCAACCGCCCATGGCGATCGCAGCGGCCGGCACGACCCACAGCAGCATCGTCAGCGGGGTTAATGGCGGATCGTAGGTAACGAAGTTGCCGTAGCGCGCCACCATGTAGTCCACAATATCGCTGTCGCTTTTTCCTTCCTGCATGAGCGTAAAAACTTTCTGCCGCAGGTCGGCCGCGATCGCGGAACTGGAATCCGCAATGCTATTGTTCTGGCATTTCGGGCACCGAAGCTGCTCCGTGAGCAGGCGAAACCGCTGTTCCTGCTCCTCGTCCTTAAACGGCATGACATCAATAGCGGCCAGCGCGTTTGCGCAAAGCAGCAGCATCAGCGCGCTCAGTAATAATCTCATGGCGCAGCCTCCCGGCTAAACTTCTCCCACAGCGGCCTGAATTCGCGCTCCCACACCCGATCGTTAAGATCCCCCGCATGGCGGTAGCGAATGATCCCCTGTCCATCGATCAAAAACGTCTCCGGCGCGCCGTAGACTCCGAGATCCAGCCCGAGCATCCCGTCGCCGTCAAACAGGCTCAGCGCGTAGGGATTGCCCAGCGTGTTCAGCCAGCCAATCGCTTTCTGCCGATCGTCTTTGTAGTTCAGACCCACCACGCGGATCCCCCGCGCGGAAAGCTGATTCAAATACTGATGCTCTGCGCGACAGGTCGGGCACCAGGTCGCCCAGACGTTAAGCAGCAGCGGTTTGCCCTGGGCCAGCGCATCCGACTGAAAATACTGCCCGGGATCTTCCAGCGCCTCAAGACGGAAAATCGGTACCGGTTTTCCGATCAGCGCCGACTCCAGGCTATTGGGATCGTCCCCTTCCACATTACGCGCCAGCTGCCACAGCAGCAGCATCGCGATAGCCATAAAAATGACCAGCGGCATCAACAACGTACAGCGCTTCATTTGGCCTCCGCGCCAGGATATCCGCGGCGCGGGCGATAGCGCGGATCGCACAGGCACAACAGCCCGCCCAGCGCCATCAGCACTCCGCCGGCCCAAATCCAGCGTACGAACGGTTTATAATAAAGGCGTACGGCCCAGGCGCCGTTGCCCAGCTCTTCGCCCAGCGCGGCATAGAGATCGCGGGTAAATCCGCCGTCAACCGCCGCTTCGGTCATCATGGCGCTGCTGCTGTGGTAAAAGCGCTTTTCCGCATTCAGTATCGCCTGCGGTTCGCCGCGTCGCATGACGCCAATCACCGCGACGGCGGAGCGATAGTTTGGGCCGATCGCCTCTTTGACCTCACGGAAAGAAAAACGATATTCATGGACATCGACGCTGTCGCCCACCCGCATGCGCACGTCGCGCTCCACGCTGTAATTTTGACTAAAGGCGATACCCACGATGGTGACCGCCAGCCCGAGGTGGCCTGCGACCATTCCCCAGTAGCTGAGGGTCATCCTGGCGCCGCGTGAAACCCGCAAAGCGATCTCTACTCCCGCCAGCACAAAGACCCAACAGGCCATCGCCAGCCCGACCACCGTCATGGCGACAATCTTATCGCCCAACCACCACGGCAACAGAAGCGACAGCGCCAGCGTGCTTACGCAGGCGATAACCAGCAGCCCCCTGAGCTTACGCGGGCGATCGCGCCCCCAGCGCACCAGCGGGCCGATGCCCATCAGGAGCGCAAACGGCGCCATCAGCCAGCTAAACATCGTATTAAAGAACGGCTCGCCAATCGAAATACTGCCGAGGCCCAGCTGTTTATGCACCAGCGGCAGCAGCGTACCCAGCAGCACCGTGAGCATAGCGGCAATCAGCAGAACGTTGTTACCGAGCAGCAGCGACTCGCGCGACCAGAGCGCATTATTTACCCGAGAGCGGACTTTATAGCCACGCATGGCGAACAGCAGTAAAGAGCCGCCAATGACCAGCACCATAAAGGCAAGAATAAACATGCCGCGCGCCGGGTCGGAGGTAAAAGCGTGAACCGAGACCAGCACGCCGGAACGCACCAGAAAGGTCCCCAGCAGACAGAGAGAAAATGCGCAGATAGCGAGCAGAAGCGTCCACGCCTTGAAGCTGGCGCGCTGTTCAGTGACCGCCAGCGAATGCAGCAGCGCGGTGCCGGCCAGCCATGGCATCAGCGACGCGTTTTCCACCGGATCCCAGAACCACCAGCCTCCCCATCCCAGCTCGTAGTAAGCCCACGCGGAGCCCAGCACAATACCGAGCGTCAGGAAGGCCCACGCCGCCAGCGTCCACGGGCGAGAGAAGCGCGCGAAGGTGCTATCCAGCCGCCCGCTCAACAGCGCGGCTATCGCCAGGGCAAAACTCACCGAGAAGCCCACATAGCCCATATACAGCAGCGGCGGATGGAAGATGAGCCCGGGGTCCTGCAACAGCGGGTTCAGGTCGCGCCCTTCAATGGCAAATTCCGGCAGCGTACGGGCAAACGGGTTGGAGGTGAACAGAATAAACAGCAGAAAGCCAACGCTGATCGTTCCCATCACCGCCAGCACCCGGGCGACAATATCAAGCGGCATTCGCCTGCTGCGCAGCGCTACCGCCACTGTCCAGCCGCTCATCAGCAGCACCCATAGCAGCAGCGAACCTTCATGTGCGCCCCAGGCTGCGGCCACGCGGTACCGGACCGGCAGCTGAGTGTTGGCGTTACTGACCACGTAGCTCAACGTAAAATCGTTGGTAATGAAGGCGTTAATCAGCACCATAAAGGCGCCCATAATAAGGATGAACAGCAGAACGGCAAATACCCGGGAAGAGGCCATCATTCGCCTGTCCCCCCGCGCCGCGCCCCACAGCGGATAGACGGAAAGCAGTAGCGCGACGCCGAGCGCCAGGCACAGCAGCCCGTTGCCGACTTCAGGCATCATAAGGATGTGTCCCTGTAGGCGCTATCCGGGCGACGATGGTTGCTCTCCATCGCTTTTTCCACGTCTGGCGGAGTGTAGTTCTCATCGTGTTTGGCGAGCACTTCTTTCGCCTGTATCCGGTTGTGCGCATCAAGCTCGCCCTGAACCACCACGCCCTGCCCTTCGCGGAACAGGTCCGGCAGAATGCCTTCGTAGCTGACGTCCACCGAACCTTCGGCGTCATAGATGCTAAAACTCACCTGCAGCGAATTCGCATCCCGCTTCACGCTGCCGGGCGTAACCATCCCGCCGACGCGCAGACGCTGACCCCGCTCGGGCCGCTGCTGCGTTTCGCGCTTGCCGTAGAGGATTTCGCCAGGCGTATAGAACAGGTCGATACTGGAACGCAGCGCATAGAGCACCAGCGCGGTGGTCAGCGTTAGCCCGGCGAGTACCGCGAGGGCGACCCACAGGCGGTTTTTGCGGCGAATATTCATGTCGCCTCCCGCGCCGCGCGCCTGCGGGCTTCACGGGCGCGCTGCCGGGCGATATCGCGCAGAATGACACGATGCAGGATCGCGCTGTGCGCGACCAGCGCCGCCAGCGGAAGAACGGTCAGCGCCACCGCCAGCCAGACATAAAAGGCATAGCCGCCCATGGCCAGGAAATCACTCCAGCTTGTAAATGCGCTGCTCATCGACGACCTCTTTTTAAAATCAGTTCACTGACCCACGGGCGACGTTTTTCCATGAGCAAAATCAGATTCCGCATGCGCATTAGCGCCAGCGTGATAAACAGCAGCAGGTAGCCGATAATCGCCAGCCGCAGCGGCGCGCGCATCGCCGGGGCGATGCTTTGCTGCATATTCGTTGAGCCCTGATGCAGGGTGTTCCACCACTCCACCGAGTAGTGAACGATCGGTAAATTCACCACGCCAATCAGCACCAGAATAGCCGCCGCGCGCCCGGCCAGACGGCGATCGTCAAAAGCGTGCCACAGCGCTATCGCGCCGACGTAGAGAAACAGCAGCACCAGCTCAGAGGTTAATCTGGCATCCCAAACCCACCATGTTCCCCACATTGGCTTACCCCACGCGGAACCGGTCACCAGCGCCACAAAAGTAAACACCGCCCCCACGGGCGCCATCGCCGCCAGCGCCAGATTGGCCATTTTCATCTGCCAGACCACGCCGATGAACGCCGCGGCCGCCATCAGGGCATAAATGCCCATAGACCACATTGCCGCCGGAACATGCAGATAGATAATGCGATAGCTCTCGCCCTGCTGATAGTCCGCGGGCGCAAAGCCAAATCCCCAGGCCCAGCCCGCGATCAGTACCAACGCGCTGGCGCCGCCCAGCCACGGAGCGACCCTGCCGCAGAGCTGATAAAGCCGCGGCGGATTCGTCAGTTGAATCCCTGTTTTTCTCATATTTCAGTCACCAGAAATAAAGATAAATCCATTGATAAGCCCGGGCCTGAATCCCCGGCGCCGCAAACCTGATAAGCGCCATCCATCAAAAACCGCGCTAGTGCAGACTGACGCGTAGCGCCGCCGCCGTCGCAAAGGGGCTTAACGTTGCGCTGCCCGCCAGCAGCGCGCCCAGTATCGCCATATACCCCGTCACGGGCAGATGCATGGAGGCCGCATCCATCGCGGCGGTAGCAAAAATAAGTAAGGGAATAGTCAGCGGCAGAACCAGAATGCTTAACAGCGTGCCGCCGCGCTTAAGTCCGACGGTGAGCCCCACGCCCGGCGCGCCGAGGAACCCCAGCGTCGGCGTCCCTAACAGCAGGGTCAGCGCCATAATTTTCCAGCCATAGACGTCCATGCCCAGCAGCAGAGCCACCAGCGGCGACAGGATCAGCAGGGGCACACCGGTGACCACCCAGTGAGCCATCACTTTAGCCACGACCACCGCCGGCAGCGGCAAAGGCAGCAGCATCAGCTGTTCAAGGCTGCCGTCCTGTAAGTCGTCGCGAAACAAGCGCTCGAGCGCCAGCAGCGAGGAGAGCAGCGCAGCGACCCAAATAATGCCGGGCGTCAGCCGCGCCAGCAGCTGCGGCTCCGGACCAACGGCAAGCGGAAACAGCGTAATGACAATCAGAAAAAACCACAGCGGATTGGCGATTTCCGCGCGATGGCGAAACGCGACCCGCAGTTCAAGGCAAAAAATCCGCCACATCACGGTTCCGCCCTCTCGCCGCACAGCGCAATGCGTCGAATCCTGTCGGATGCCGCGCTAATTGATTGATGGGCAGTGAAAATGACGATGCCGCCTTGCTCCGTGTGCTGCGCCATGCGCTGAATCAGGCGTTCGACGCCCTCCGTATCGACGGCGGTAAAAGGTTCGTCGAGGATCCACAGGCGGGCGCGGGTCAGCCAGAGGCGCGACAGCGCCACGCGCTGCTGCTGACCGGCGGAGAGCTGGTTAACAGGAATATCGTCGAAGCCGGCAAGCCCGGCCTTCTTAAGGGCCTCCCGGCACTGGGCGATATCATCGTGTTGATGGAGAAAACGCAGGTTTTCCATGGCGGTCAGCCTGGCTTTGATTCCCGGCTTATGGCCAATCCACAGCAGGTTTTGCTGGTAGCTATCGCGCACGCGATGCAGAGGGCGGCCCTGCCAGTAGATTTCTCCGGCATCAGCGCGGGCCAGCCCGGTAAGCAGGCGCAGGAGAGTGGTTTTCCCCGCACCGTTGCCTCCGGCTATCTGCACCCAATCGCCCGCCGAAACGCTGAATGAAAAATCTTTCAGCAGCGTCCGACCATCGCGTTCGCAGTGCAGTTTAATGGCCCTGAGCCAGCTCCGGGAACTTTCGCTCATCATCCCGTTATTGCCCCGGCTGATACGGCGTATAAACACCGGTCAGGCTATGCAGAAAAGCGACAATATCATCGATATCTTTTTGCGCTAAATCCGTACCGACCTGATAGCGCAGCATCAGTTTTACTGCGCCATCAAGCGTCGGAACATCACCGCGATGAAAATAGGGCGCGGTGAGCGCCACGTTGCGTAGCCCCGGCACTTTTTGGCGTAATTTATCCCGTACCTCTTTCGTCACATTCATTCGGCCAATATCAGCAGCCGTGATTTCACCAAAATTAAAATCACGCTTCAGCCCCAGCGGTTCAAAAGAGCGGCCGCCGAGAATAATACCGCCGTGACAGGTAGCACATTTATTATCTTTAAATAGCTGATAGCCATGTTTTTGTTGCGCGGTCAGCGCGTCTTCATCACCGCGCAGCCAATTATCAAATGGCGCGTCGGGGGTAATTAATGTTTTTTCAAATTCAGCGATAGCGTCAGTGATGCGCTCACCGCTAAAACCTTGCGGATAAACGGCTAAAAAATCCTTTTTCAATACGGGATCTTTATCCAGTTTATTAATAATGTCTCCCCAGGATTTTGATGCCATCTCAATGGGGTTTAACGGCGGGCCACCGGCCTGTTCTTGCAGCGTTGATGCCCGTCCGTCCCAGAATTGCTCAATATTAAAGACGGAGTTAAATACCGTTGGCGCGTTAATTGGCCCAACAGCGCCCCCCACGCCGATAGACGTTTTTCTGCCATCGACCCCGCCCGCGTTTAACGCATGACAGTGTGCGCAAGAAATAGTGCTATCCCCGGACATTCGCGCGTCGTGATAAAGACGAAAACCCAGCGCAGCTTTCCGCTCATCAACGGGCAGCTTTTTAGGGATCGGCTGGAGAGGTTCATTGCGATGCTGCGCGGCGGTATCAGCGCTGGCGTAGTAGCGCTCGCGCTGGTGCTTAATCCAGTTGAGTATCTCAATACGTTCGCTGTCGCTAACGCCGCCGGCCCAGTGCAGCGCGACGTATCGCGTAGGCGGCATCGTTTGATGCTGCATAACCCACTCAATCTTGTTTAATTCACTTTGTGAAACGGGTTTATCGTCAATCAGTGACGTACGCACGGATTGAAGGTTAAAGGATTTGTATCCCAGCTGTACGTCATAATCCATCAGCTGTTTGGCAACGGGAAAAGCGGCGTAAAAGGGCAACTCCGCCGAGGGCGTATGGCAATAGTCGCAACCTTTTTCACTAAAAAAAGAGAGGACTTTATTATTCTCGGCAACCGCCGAGAGCCGGACGTCGTTTTTTTTAATACGCTGACTGTCGTAATACCAGATATAGCCTGACAACCCTAAATAACATAACACGCCTGCGGTAATGACCGAGGCTGTAATGGTCGCAATTTTCTTCATAAGATCATTCCTTTGAGGCATTGCAGCTGAGATAATGACGTTTTATATTTATAGTTTCGCGTAACATCATAGCGACGACGGTGCCGTGGATATTGATTAACGTCAAAGCCGATGACAGGCAGGGCCTATAGATATAATAACCACCCCCTATCATCACTATATTATTCTGCGCAGCACGCGGCGGCGAAAAACCTCACTCCCTTGCTCAATCCTCCATGTATTCACTCTTATTATACAAGCGGGTAAAACATTAATGAGAGGGTTCACATTAGCGTGTTTCCATTAAGCAGTAAAAAAGAGAGATGAATTTTATCTCACCTTACCAATTCATATTTTAAATTTGCTCTCGCGGCAGAAATAAAAAGCGGAAAAATAATTCCGCCTGCGTTTGAAAAGCTAAGAGGATTAACCCCTTAGCGTTGGGCGTCGTCCTGCCAACAATGCGATCAGCGCAACCGCAACCGGCACCAGCGATCCCCACAGCACGGCATTCCAGCCGAAGAGGTTCATCAACGCGCCCGAGGAAAATGAGCCAATCATCATGACGCCGAAGACAATAAAATCATTCAGCGATTGCACCTGAGTTTTCTCTTCCGGCCGGTGGAAATCCATAATCTGCGCCGACGCGCCGGTAAAACCGAAGTTCCAGCCGATACCCAGCAGGATCAGCGACAGCCAGTAGTGCATCACGTCGATACCGGCGAGGCCAACCATCACCGACAGCAGCAGCAGAACTAAACCGGCCGCGTTAATACGCCGGGCGCCGAAGCGATTAATCAGCTTGCCGGTAAAAAATCCGGGACCGTACATGGCGATCACGTGCCACTGAATGCCCAGATTCGACGCCTGCTGGGAGATCCCGTGCATATGCATGGAAAGCGGCGCCGCGGTCATCAGGAAGTTCATCACCATATAGGATATAGCGCCGCTAAAAACCGTCCGGGAAAACCCCGGCTGGCGCACGATTTCGCCCAGCGGGCGCCCGCCCGATTTGGCCTGCGCCGCCGGCTCGGGAGTTTTTACTCCCAGCAAGACCAGCGCGGATACCGCCGCCACCAGCCCCTGAGCGATAAAGGTCATCGCAAAGGTGTGCGGCGGCCACAAATTCATGGTCGCGGTCACCAGCATCGGGCCGATGATCCCCGCCGCCACGCCGCCGCCCATAACCAGCGAGAGCGCCCGCGCGCGCCGCTCGCCGCTGACGCCGTCGGTAGCGGCAAAGCGGAAGGACACCGCCACCGCCGCATAGGCGCCGCCGAAAAAGGCCGCGAGACAGAACAGCCCGAACGAACCGATCGCGACCGCCAGCGCCGCCAGCGCTCCCGTCAACACGCCGGCGCCGGTACCGACCATAAAGACCGTTTTGCGCCCGCGTCTTCTGGCCAGCGCGCCAAACGGCAAAATACAGGCCGCCATCCCCAGCACAAAAATGGTGATGGGCAGCGTGGCCAGCGTCGGCGAGGGCGCGATGGCGTTGCCCACAATCGCCCCGGTGGCGTAAAACACCACCGAGTTTGCCCCTGCGAGCGCCTGCGCCGTCGCCAGGCGAACAATATTTTGGTTTTGCTGTCCGACGGGCAGCGTTATCTCAGCGCTCATGACTCTCGTTATCCTGAATTCGTTTGCGTTATGCCAATACCCTGACTGACATAATGAACGTAATCAGGCATGACGACCAGCCATCACGCCGCCATCAATATCCCAAACCGCGCCGGTCACCCAGCGGGTGCTATCGCTGAGCAGAAACGCCACGGTTTGCGCGATATCATCAGGCGTGCCGACGCGGCCAATGGGATGGAAGCCGTCAAAGCTGTTCATCACATCCTTCACATCCTCTTTAGGGATAAACCCTTCATATATCGGCGTATGCACCACCGCCGGCGATACCGCATTGACCCGAATCCCGCTGCCGCCCAGCTCAATCGCCAGATTTTTGGTCAGCGCATGCAGACCCGCTTTCGCCATGGAGTAGGCTGACGACGGCGTTGCGCCGATGGCCTGCTGCGCCCACATCGAGCCGATATTCACAATCGAACCTTTGATGCCATTAGCCAGCATATTGCGCACCACCTCACGGGTGATAAAAAACGTCGCGCGGTTGAGATGCATATACCGATCGTAGTCAGCCATTTCATGTTCGATAAACGGCTTCGGGAAGAAAACGCCGGCGGCGTTGACCAGCAGGCTGATATCCTGATGTTCCGCGTTAATAGCGGCCATAACCTGCTGCATACCGCTTTCGCTCGTCAGATCAGCGACGATAACATCCACCTTCCCCGCTGCCGCCAGCGCCTGACGCGCCTGTTCGGCTTTCTGCCGACGATTGCCCACCAGCACCACGCTGCCGCCATTCTCCACCACCCGTTTGGCCGTCGCCAGCCCCATACCGCTGGTCCCGCCAACCACTAACAGTTTTTTCCCCATAAACGCCGTATTCATCATTCACCTCTTCACGCTTGATTTGTGTGGCCTAAGCATGCCTTTCCTGCAGCGCGCTGACGAATGAGAAGAAATAGCCCAACGACAAAGAAAATCTATCTTGATGACCTATACTGAGACGCAAATTCACTGAGGGATATTCACCATGCGTTCGCTTAACCGACTGAAATGGCTTCACGCATTTGAAGCCACCGCCCGCCACGGCAGCTTTACCGGCGCGGCGCGCGAGCTGGGCGTGACGCCCGCCGCCGTCGGGCAGCTGGTCAGGGCGCTGGAAGTGTGGGTCGGCCATCCGCTGCTGCACCGTACCCGTAGCGGTAAAGAGCGTCTCACCCTGGTGAGCGAGGCGCAGGCGGCGCTGCAGGATATTACTCAGGGACTGGATAAGCTGGAGAGCGGACTGAATAAGCTTCGCGGCCGCCGGGCGCGTTCCGTGGTGGTGATTACCGCCTCGCAGGTGCTGATGATGAACTGGCTGATGGAGCGCTTAAACCGCTTCTCTGAAGTCCATGATAATATCGACCTGCGTCTCAACGTTACGGAAAAGCTGATGGACGTGGCCCACGGCGAAGCGGATTTGGCGGTACGCTGCGGTCGCGGCGACTGGCCCGGGGTCAATAAAACCTGGCTGATGGATGAAGAAGCGGTGCTGGTGTGCAGCCCGCTAATCGTCCCGGCAGACAAAACCGCCTGCGGCGAGTGGCTGGCGGCGCAAAAGCTGATTCATGATGATACGCCCTATCCCGGCGCCAGCTTTCCATCATGGGCGGAAGTGCTGGAGGCCGCTCAGGCGCCAACGGCGCGCGATAGCGGGTTGCACATTAACTCAACGTCGGCGGTCATCCTGGCCGCGCTCAGCGGGCGCGGCGTCGCTATTGTTCGCCGGGCGCTGGTACAACAGCTCCTCGCCACCGGCCAGCTCGTTCAGCTACACCCGGCCCGCCGCTGGCCGCTCACCTGGTCCTACTATATTGTGACGCCCCAGCATGCGGTCATGCGCCCGGAAGTGAAGGTGTTTTATGACTGGCTGCTTCACGATGTGCTGGCGGAAAACCCGATACGCTGAATATCTTCCGCCACACCTGCATAGAAAACCTTTATTGCTTTATGGTCTTAGCTGGTCATGAATGCGCCACTTCTGTTTCAGCACGTTTTTGTCCTGGCTGGCCAGCCACTGGTTAACCTTGTCCAGCAGCTGCGGGTTATCTTTATTCATCATATAGACTTTGAAGCTGGCGGTGCCCGGGAACGGCTGCTCATTGGCCACGCAAAACACGCCCGGCTCATTGCTCTGGTAATAGACGCCCTCAATCAGGTCGGTCACCATCATATCCGCCGTTTTCTGCCGCAGCGCTTCAAGGTTATCGATATTGTTTTTCACCCGAATAATCTGCGCCTGCTTGATATGTTCATCGACAAAGCTTTGGTTGGTGCCGCCCGGATTCACCACCACCTTCACGTTTGGCTGGTCGATTTTTTCCAGGCTACCGAGCGCCGGCGCCGCCGCGCAGTTAGCCAGCGCAATCTTGCCGTTCGGCACCACCGGCTGGCTTAACGCGAAATCCTTCGTCCGCGCTGCGGTTTCCGTCACCCCGCCCATGGCGATATCAAACTTATCGGCCTTCAGGTCGGCGGAGAGCGTGGGCCAGCTGGTCGTCACAAAGCTCACCTTTAGCCCAAGCCGCTTGCCGAGATCTTTCGCCATATCAACATCGTAGCCCACCAGCTCCCCGGCTTTATTATGAAACGCCAGCGGCGCGTAATCCCCCGGGACGCCGACTTTCAGTTCGCCGCTTTGTTGAATGCTGTTCATATCGCGCGCCTGGGCGCCAAAGGCGACGGCAGCGATGACGAAAACAAGACCTGACTTCAACTTCATCGTTATATCCTTGTTCAAATGTGAACCGTTTATGATTACACCGCGCTGCGCAGCGGATGCTGTTTATTGTTTATAAAATCTTTAATCATGGATACCGTCAATACCGGCGGCGAGAAAGGCGGCATCGTTCCTTCGGCCACCCGCCCGGCGAGCTGCTCGCAAAAGCGCTCAACCTGATTAACCGGATACCCGGCAATATCCTGGGCGGAGTAACGCCACCATCGTAGCGCCATCAGCTGCTCAATAATCGCCTCGCTGAAGCGCATGCGGATGATCTTCGCGGGATTACCGCCGACGATGGCGTACGGTGCGACGTCTTTGACCACCAGCGCGTTGGCGGCAATGACGGCCCCATCGCCAATAGTAATCCCCTGCGCCAGGGTGACATTCTGGCCAATCCACACATCGTTGCCGATGGTTATCGGCCGGGGGGTTTTTGCAAAAGGATAAAACTGGTTGGTCCTGCCGCTATCGGCAGCCAGCGTCGCCATCACGCCGGAATGATGGGCATAAAACACCGGGCTGGCGCTGGCCCACTCCAGGGGATGTCGGTCGCCGAGCACCTGTAACCGATCGGCAATCGACGTGTAGCGCCCCACGTTAATCAGCGCCGGCAGCAGGGTTCGCGTATAGCTAAAGGCGCCCAGCGAGGCCAGCCGTTCGCCGCAGCGCCCCCAGTAGGTGGTATAGGCCTCGGTGGCTAAGTTTTCCGGTATCTCAATCGACAGGTCGTCACGGTAAAAGGCGTGGCTACAGGCCAGCGTCTGCCCGCCGACAAAAATCCGCTGCGCCTGCAATAGTGGCTTAAGCTCCCCAAAGGCGATTTTCATTATCGATTTTCCCGCACAAAAGTATTCCCGGACAGCCGCTTAATCTCTCGATCATTGATAGCGTACCGATCCGCTCGCCGTGCGAAAAATCGTTATGACTTCTCTTTTTTGTGAGCGACAGCGCGAAAGCGACGGTCAGTTATACTCCAGCGCAAACGTCACCATGCTATTGGCGGTACCGGCGGTTACCGCGTCATCCGTCTGTACGTACTGGGCGTTAAAGTTGATATTTTCCGCCGCCCCCGCGCTGCTGGCGGTAATCCGCTTGAGTACAGGTAAGTTACTGGCCTCATTGATTTTGACGCCGGTTCCGGCGGCGGGCGCTGGGGCACTGTTATTGCCGTAGGTGAGCCTGACGCCCACACCGCTCGCGGAGGCGTTTGCTTTACTTAGCGCCAGTGTATCCGTCCCCCCGGATGGCGAGGTGACGCCAAAAAAGCCGATGCGGATATCGGTTGGCGTGGAGCAGAAGACCGGTATGGAGAAGCGCTTCGCGACGCCGCCGGTGGTGTTTTTGCCCTTAAACTCCGCTTTATTTACCGTGCCGAGGCTAACGTGAATATTCGCGGTTGAAACCTGACAGCTGCCGCTGCTGCCGATATCGACATTCAGCGCCGCCATATCGAGCGTGACCGGCGAGCTGGCGACAAAACCGCTGCGGCTGTCGGCCTGCTGCTGGATAGTGAGTTCGCCAATCTGCGGCTGCGCCGGAACGTTTGCGTGGTTGCCGCTGACCAGGGCGACATTACCGGTCTTATAAAACGTCACAAAGACTTTCACCACAATCTGCTGCTGGTTCAGCAGATTAGCCATCTCATTGCTGTCGCAAACCGTCACGGATTCCCCATTACCGGCCGCATGGCTGCCATCAATAAAGCGAACGGCGCCGCCGCTGCACTGGAAGCCCAGCGAGTATCCTATGCCGTCCAGCGCTGAGGGGAACACGTGCTGACCGCCGATTGACAGCGGCGTTGAGGCCGTTTTTAGCTGCCGATAAACCAGACGCTTTGCCGCCGCTTTCGGCACCTGAAGATCGCAGGAGAAATGAATCCCGCTGCCGTTATCCGCCATCATGTCGGTCATCTGGGTATTCAACGGCAGCGTGGGCAGGTACTTGATATTCTGGACGTTCACGGTCATCTGGCCGATATCTCCTCTGCAGGTTTCCGCCCAGCCGCTGTGGCTATAAATCCCCGCCATCAGCAGGAATAAAAACGATACTATGCGCAAAATCACCTCTGTGCAGACCTACTGGCAGAGGCCAGAGACGGTTTTAACCGGACTCTGCCCCTGCTGTACGGTATCGGTAAGATGGAAATGCAGCGCGCATCTCCGTGAGAGATTGTCGGCGTTCCAGGCGGCATCGAGCGTCCCTTCTTGCGGAATACCGCTCAGATAGACCTGCCCGCCATCCGCCACCATGCCGCCCGGCGCCGCGCCCCGATCGTCTTCTGCTTTACGCAAGCGAACGCTGGCGCCGAACGGCAGCGGGCCGTGGCTATCGCGAAGGGTAAACAGCACGCGGCTGCCGATGTGGGTCTGATAGTTTGCCTGCACCACCGCCCCGCCGCCGGGGATCACCGTCTGTCCTTCAAGTTCAACATCGGCATCGTCGGCCAGCGATTCGGTATCGAGCGTAATGGTGTTTTTGCGATACGCCGTCAGCGAGGGCACCACCGCATAGCCCCGCCAGTCGGTATGCACGTTGCTGCCGTTCTGAATCGCCACGTCGGCGGCACCCGGCGCGCGTACGATGGCAAAGCTTTCGCCGACGGTCTGACCCAGCGTCACGCCATGAGGATGGGCGACGATGGACCCCGATGCGCCCCAGGTCAGCTGATGGCTTGCGCTATCGCGGCGATAGCCGAGCTGCGCGGTTCCATAGCCGCCGTGGTAATCGAGCGATGCGCTGCTGTTGCTGCCCTGGCCGCCGTTAACGTAGCCCTGCTGAAGGGAGTAGTAGAGATTGGGATTGCGCGGAAGCGAACCGTACAGCGACGCCTGCTGCGAGGTGCGTCCGTTATTGTCGGAGGTGGTGCTGTAGCTAACCGCGCTCTCGGACAGCGGGCCGCCAAGCGGAATGCTCAGGTTCAAGGACCACGAGCGATCGTCTTTTTGGCGATCGGATGACTGGGTGTAGTAATAACCCACGCCCCACGAAACGCCTCGCCAGGCGCTGTAAAAACCGAGATGGATCGTTTCATCGCGGCTCTGGCGGTGCCAGTACTCCTGCGACCAGGCGGAAATCGCCAGGCTGCTCATACCGCCAAACGCCTGAGAAAGGGAGACCTCTTCGCGGCTGCGCTTGTTATCCAGCAGGCCATTGCGGCTCTCAAGCGCGCTGGCTTCGCTGAAGTCGTAATAACCGCCTGAGGAGTAGCGATAGCTGGCGAGGCTAAATGAGGTGCCGGTGCCGGCAAAATCCTTCTGGTACTGCACCCGTACCGAATGGCCGGCCGAGCGCTTTCCCGACGGCGTCGTGGTGTTCGCCCATGTCGCATCGCCTCCAAGCGATCCGAGCTCGCCAAAACCGCGCCCGACGCCGAGCGCCCACGACTGGTAATCCTGCGCCAGCTGGCTACCGCCGTAGAGCGTGAATTCAGCCGGTAGCCCATAAAAGAGCGTACCCTGCAAAAACGTCGGCGAGCGCGCCTGGCTCTGCTCCGAATGGTAGCGTCCGGCGCTCAGGCTGAATTTCACGCGTCCTTCCCGCAGCATAAACGGGACGGCTGAAAAGGGCTGGGTAAAGGTCCGCACCGAACCATCGCTCTCTTTTACCTGCACCTCGAGATCGCCGCTTTGCGCCGTTGGATAGAGGTCGTTTATCGCAAACGCCCCCGGCGAGACGAACGTTTCATAGATAACGTAGCCATGCTGGGAGATGGTGACTTTGGCGTTGCTGTGCGCCATTCCGCGGATCGTCGGGGCGAAGCCGCGCTGGCTATCCGGCAGCATTTCATCATCGGTCATCAGCTGAACGCCGCGAAACTGCACGCTGTCGAAAACGTCGCCGGTCGTAAAGGTATCGCCCATCCGCAGCAGGCTTTTGAGTGACTTCAGGTCGCGCTGTAGCCAGGTACTCTGTGAATTCCAGCGCCGGGTCCGGTCATACTCCATCGACGAGACGTTACGCAGGCGCCAGGCGCCGAGGTTAACCCCGCTGCGTAGATTCAGGTAGCTGGAGCGGCTGCTGTCATCCGTCTGCCGGGTTTGCGACCCGGTCAGGTTATAGTTAACAAACGCCGCCGGGATACCATCATCCCAGCGCGCCGGATCCACGTATCCGCGGCTTTGGGCGTTCATGGCCGCCTGGGGAATACTTAAGTTCAGACGCTGAGTGGCGAAATCAAAACGGCTGCTGGCATCGGGGATGTAGCGCTCGATGCGAGTAAACGTTTCTCCCTCATGCAGGGTATTAAACGCCGGGAAAGCGCTGACGTTGACGCCATATTCCGCCAGCTGCGCCGGGGTTAACTGCGGCCGCAGTTCGCCGTTGCTGTCGACAAATGTCACCTCACCCTGGGCTATCTCCTGGTTATTCACCCAAATGCTGACCGGGTATGTCCCGGGCTGCTGGCCGCCTGCTTTAGCAAAATAGTGTAAATCAGCGGTCTTTTGCTGCGGATTGGTAAATTCTAATGCCGCCGGATCAAAGTAGTCCTCCGCCCGCGCGATACCGCTTTGGTACAGCAGAAAAAGCGCCGTCGGCAATAATAAAATCCCGCCGGTTGGCGCCGCGATCGCCGAATAAACGGAAGTCATATCCGAAGTGTTATTTTTCACAATATCCTGACCAGGCGAAGCAAATTAATTACTGTTGCGCGTAATCCGTAATACCACCGAAGTCATTAATGGCGCGCCATTTAACTACCCCGGAATGAGTAATCGGCCACGCTTTATGATCAAAGGGGCCAATCATGCCGGGTTGCGGAATATCTGTAGCGCCAACCGAAATAACAAAAAAGGAGACAAAATAGGGCGTCGGGTTTTGGGCAACCAGCCTGGAACCTTCAATGTTAAACGTCAGCTTGCGCCATGCATCGTCAGGCTCGCCCGCCAGACCATTCGGGCGATAGAAGATCTTAAACTTTGATTTAATATTGACCTGAAGCTTGTTCACTTCATCTTGTTTCGTTGGAGCAATACTTTTCACATTGAGCCAAAAAACGGATTCGCGATCGGTGGGCAGCGTTCCACCAATATAGTTAATACGCAATACGTTCTGCTGTTCAGGATCGAGACGGAAAAGCGGCGGCGTCACAATAAAAGGCACCCGGCTTTTATTGTTTTCCGCATAGTTTTCCACCCACGATTGCACCAGATAAGGTGAATGAGTATCAGCGTTGGTGACCGATATTGCGGCTTCACGTTTCCCTTCCTGATAAACAACACGGGTTCCTCCCATGACAATACCGGCCTGTGCCGCAGTTGATAGCAATAAAAAGGCTATCGCGGCGATCGTTCGTTTCATAATGACTACCGTCCGGGAATAATAAAAGCGGGTATCACTGCCTGAAGCTGATAAATAATCTGCATTAATTATGCCGACCCTATTTCAGCCGGGCGGCGGCTGGCGGCTTACCCGGCGTGGGAAGCCATGAATAACCGCAGCTTTACCCGCTTCCAGGGTATTAGTTGTAAACCATATTGAAGTTGGCCGTACCGTTGGCAGAACCGGCGGAAACCGCGCTGGTTGAGACATAGTCAGCAAAGAATTCCAGATCGGCGGTACCCGTTGCCGGGCCGATCGCGCCAGCGGTAACGCTGTGGCCCCGTGAGACGGCGCCGAGATCAACCGGCGTCGACTTATCATCTTCATACAGCTTTATCGCTACCCCACTTGCGGTACCGTTAATCGCCAGCAGATCGCTATTGTTGGTATCGCGGGTACCGTCAAACAGCACCGAGACGGTGGTAACGGTAGAAGGACAATCTTTCACTTTGATATGGAAGGCGGTTTTGGTCGTTTCAGAACCTGCGCCGGTAAAATAGCTGCTCGCCCATTTCCCCAGATCGACGCTCTGATTTGCGCTGGTGCTATCAACATTACAGGAGGAATCGGTAATCGATCCGGTAAATTCTACCTGCCCACCCGTCCCCTGCGTGCCCGCATTAGAACCGGGGTTAACGGTCATTGCCGATCTGGCGGGTTGTGAAGGCGAGGATAATGCGCTAGCGGACACCAGAGCACCGACAAACATTGCCATAATACGAAATTGCGTTTTCATTATTCATCTCATCTCTAACTTATATTTTCGACAGATTGCGCGCGAGGGATTAAGCCCCGGGCAAATCTGCGTGCAGATCCTCCATGTTAATAATATTCGCGTTCCGTCCGCAGGACATCAGGCAGCAAAAATAAGCTGCTTAATTGGCTATTTTGATAAAAAGAAGTTCTTCGGCGAAATTGATAAACCCTTTATTAAGGTAACAAATAAATACTATCCCTACCGATTACAAATCGCAATATTTTGTTATGTTAATGAAATGCTGTTTTATTTTACATCTAAAGATAATATTAAAAACATTATGCGCATTGTTAATTAATGCAACCAAAAATCACGATGCAATAACATCAAAAAGCAACATCAGGCGGCGTAATTTAACAATCACTTCTAATTTCACCGCGGTTTTTCGGCAATAATTCTGTGAGCAGACTGGGTGTTTACAGAATATTAGGATAAATCTTAGGCTGGCTTTTATCTTATTTTCGTTATCGAATAAACAATAATCACGCGAGTCATTATAAGCAGGAGATATTGATGACAAGTGTATTTCATCTGAAAGCCGGAGAGGAAAGATGAATAACAACATTTTCTTTGTGGAATAATAAACCCGCAATCGATGCTGAAGATTGCGGGTTATCCTAAAATAAATAGCTGACAGGGACGATCAGAACAGGCCCAGCGGCGCGGTACCGTAGCTCACCAGCAGGTTCTTCGTCTGCTGATAGGCATTGAGCGCCATCTTATGGGTTTCGCGCCCTACGCCGGACTGTTTGTAGCCGCCGAACGCGGCGTGCGCAGGGTAGATGTGATAGCAGTTGGTCCACACCCGACCGGCCTTAATGCCGCGCCCCATGCGATAAGCCAGGTTGGTATCCCGCGTCCACACCCCGGCCCCAAGGCCAAACTGGGTTTGGTTTGCAATAGCCAGCGCCTCGGCTTCATCTTTAAAGGTGGTGACGCCGATAACCGGGCCAAAGATCTCCTCCTGGAAGCTGCGCATATCGTTGCGGCCCTGAATCAGCGTCGGCTGAATATAGAAACCGTTATCCAGTTCGACAGAGATGCTGGCGCGTTCGCCGCCGGTCAGGATCTTTCCGCCTTCATCGCGAGCGATCTTAATATAGGAAAGGATCTTATCGAACTGCTGACGCGACGCCTGCGCGCCGATCATCGTATCGGTATCAAAGGGGTCGCCGCGGCGAATTTGCGCCACCTTCTCCATGACCCGCGCCATAAAGGGCTCGTAAATAGACTCCTGAATCAGCGCGCGGGACGGGCAGGTGCAGACCTCACCCTGATTAAAGAAGCCCAGAACCAGGCCTTCAACCGCCTTCTCGATATACTCTTCTTCGCCTTCCATCACGTCGGCAAAGTAGATGTTCGGCGATTTACCGCCCAGCTCAACGGTGCAGGGGATAATGTTTTCCGCCGCGCAGGCCATGATATGGCGGCCTACCGGCGTTGAGCCGGTAAAGGCGATTTTGGCGATGCGTTTACTGGTTGCCAGCGCTTCGCCCGCCTCTTTGCCAAATCCCTGAACCACGTTAAGGACGCCCGCCGGGAACAGATCGCCAATAATCTCCAGCAGCAATGTAATGCTGAGCGGCGTCTGCTCTGCCGGTTTCAGCACCACGCAGTTGCCCGCAGCCAGCGCCGGAGCGAGCTTCCAGGCGGCCATCAGCAGCGGGAAGTTCCACGGAATAATTTGTCCGACCACGCCGAGAGGCTCATGGAAGTGATAAGCCACCGTCGTTTCATCAATCTCCGCCGTGCTTCCCTCCTGCGCGCGCAGGCAGCCGGCGAAATAGCGGAAGTGATCGACCGCCAGCGGCAGGTCGGCGTTGAGGGTTTCGCGGATCGGCTTACCGTTATCCCAGCTCTCCGCTACCGCCAGATATTCCAGGTTGGTCTCAATACGGTCGGCAACCTGCAGCAGCAGATTAGCGCGGTGCTGAGCCGACGTTTTGCCCCAGGCGTCGGCGGCCCGGTGCGCCGCATCAAGGGCGAAGTCGATATCTTTGGCATCAGAACGCGGAAACTGCCCGATGTTGCTACCGTCAACCGGGGAGGTATTCATAAAGAATTCTCCACCGATGGGTTCAACAAATTTACCGTCAATAAAGTTACCGTAGGCTGACTTCAGTGAAACCAAAGCGCCCGGTGTGCCAGGATGAGCATAACGCATCGCGAATCTCCTTCATGTAGGGTTGAGGGCAGCGGCATATTAGTTTTGTACGGCGGCTCGCTGCGTATCTCGTCTATTGCAGGGGTTATGCCATTTTTTATATTTTAAAAAAGAAATTAATTTTCAATAAATTAGATAGGTCACGTCACTTTCTGTCGCACAGAATCTCTCTTATGTGTCGCAAATCGCAACACCACGAAAACCATATAGCTACAATATTGCAACACAAATTAAACGACGAGGTGTCCCGTGCCAGGAAATCCGTTTGCCCTGACGCCAGAGATCGAAGCGAACCCGCTGCTCAGCGACTCCTGGTGCCGTAGCCAGCGCTATGGCCTCGACCCCGCCACGGATGACTTCCCTCGCCTGCACGCCAGCGAACTGGCCGACAGGCTCGCCAGACACAGCCGCCTGCAAACGCTGGCCCAGCCGGTCGTTAATGAGCTATCCCGCAAAGTCAACGCTCTGCAATCCGTCGTGGTTCTCTCTGACGCCAGCGGTCTGGTTTTGCAAACCTTTGGCGATACGCACGCCATGCAGAAAGCGCAGCGCTTCGCTTTAGCGCCGGGCAACCTGTGGAGCGAAAGCGGACGCGGAACCAACGCCATTGGCACCGCGCTGGCGATTGACGACAGCTGCGAAATCGATGGCCGCCAGCATTTTCTGACCAGTAACCAGGGTCTTTATTGCGCCGCCGTGCCGCTGCAAAGTCCCGATGGCAAAATAGCCGGGGTGCTGGATATCTCCGGCCCGGCCCGGTACCCGCACGCCCGCACGCTGGCGTGGGTAAAAGGCGCCGCGAAGCAGATAGAATATCTGTGGGTTAAACAGAGTCTGCATCCGCAACAGTGGCTGATGAGCCTGCATCCTCAGCTGGAAAAGCTCGACGGCGTCGACGAATGTCTGCTGGTCTTTACCGACAATGTGCTGATGGCGGCTAACCGGCTGGCGATGCGCGAGTTCTCACTTAACGCAGATCGGTTCGGCCACCTCACGTTCCAGCAGCTTTTTCCGCAGCTGCGGCAAACCGCCGTCAGCGTACCGCTGCCGCTCGTCGCCGGAGATCGAAACTACTATTACCGTCTACGCGCTCCCGTGACCGCTGGCGTGGCGGTGACCGCGCGCCCCACCCTCGAGCTGCCTTTCTCCAGCCAGCGCGAAGGCGAAAAGCTGCTGCGCCTGCTTAACGCCGGGATTGGGTTGTGTATCGAAGGCGAAACCGGCTGCGGCAAAGAGTACGTCAGCCGTACCCTGCATCGGCACAGCCGCTGGAGCGGCGGCAAATTCGTCGCCATCAACTGCGCCGCGCTGCCGGAATCACTGATTGAATCCGAGCTGTTTGGCTACCAGCCCGGGGCGTTTACCGGCGCAAACAAAAACGGCTACATCGGCAAGATTCGCGAAGCCGACGGCGGCGTACTGTTTCTTGATGAGATTGGCGATATGCCGTTAACGCTTCAGACCCGGCTGCTGAGGATCTTACAGGAGAAAGAGGTCACGCCGCTTGGCGCCAGCCAGAGCTCGCCGGTTAATTTCGCGGTGATTTGCGCCACCCACCGCAATCTGGCGCAGCGCGTCGCGGAAGGGACCTTCCGCGAAGACCTGCTCTACCGCCTGCGTGAGTTTGCTTTAACGCTGCCGCCCTTGCGCGAATGGCCTGAACTATCCGGGTTTATCCAACGATTGTGGCGCGAGCTGGGCGGAGAAAAGCGTCGCATCGCGCTGGCCCCGGAAGTTGTGCAACACCTGACGTCTCATCCCTGGCCGGGCAACGTCCGCCAGCTGCAAAGTGTGTTGAGGGTACTGCTGGCCCTCGCCGAAGAGGGTGAAACGCTGGGGATAGATGATTTGCCCCAGGAGTATCGAAGCCCGCCCGCCGCCCGCCCGCTGCGCGGGCTTCAGCAGCACGATGCGCAGCTGATTGCCGACACGCTGGCAAGCTATAACGGCAACATCAGTAAGGCCGCGCAGGCTTTAGGCGTCGCGCGCAGCACGCTGTATCGCCGTGCGGCCCGTCGCGGAAGCCATAGCGCATAGCCTTCTGATTCGCTCAGGGCGTGAAGCGCGGCGGTAGCCAGGCGAACAGGCGTCTGCTTATCGCTTCACACAGGGAGGTTAAGCGGTGCCCAATGCCCGACCAGATAAGCTTCGCGACGCAGACGCCGCAGGCTGAAACCAACGCCGCCCCCACCATGTCCAGCGGAAAGTGAACCCCAAGAAAGATCCGCGACCAGGCCACGGGCAGCGCCGCCAGCAGCAGAAAGAGCCCCGCGGCGCGTGAACGCAGCGAGAGCAGTGCAAACGCGGCGCTAAACATCACCGTGCCGTGGTCGCTCGGGAAAGAGTTGTCCGCCGGATGATTTATCCAGGTATGGCCGAGCGGGATCATAAACGGCCGCGGATGAAACAGCAGCATTCCGCAGATCGATCCCAATCCCAGCGCGATCAGAATACTCAAGGTACAAAACAGCGCCTGCCGATGACCCTGCCGCCCGCCGGAAAACCACAGCCAGAGCAGAATGGCCGGAACCACAAAGATGATCCCGCTCGCTGAAAAACGCGCCAATGCCAGGATCGCCTCCGGCGTGCCGGGCGATGCGTTCAGCGCTAAAAAGGCGCTTTGATTAAGGGTTTCCAGTACGTTCATGGCGGTAGCTCGCGACAGTCATATTTCCGTCATTATCGCCCCCCTGGCTTAAGTTACGCTTAACCCGGCGCTCAAGAATCGTCCTGGTTTTGGCCACGCTGTTTAGCCACAGCGGCATCCATTGCTGGCGTAATACCCTTTTTTATTTTAGAATTTACTAAATTTAGAAAAGACTAAAATAAATGAATACACCCGAACAGCTACAGGCCAGCGCCGGCGAAGCCGCCGCGCTGCTGAAAGCCATGAGCCATCCCAGCAGGCTATTGATTCTGTGCATGCTATGCGATGCGCCGGGCACCAGCGCCGGCGAACTGGCGCGGATAACCGGGCTGAGCCCCTCCGCAACTTCCCAGCATCTGGCGCGGATGCGTGATGAAGGCCTGATCGGCTGCGAACGTCAGGCGCAGCGCATTCACTACTTCATTACCCGGCCAGCGGTTCAGCAAATCGTCGCCGCGCTGAAGTCAATCTATTGTCCTTAAGGAGCCTTTATGCCTATTGCCACTCTTTCGCCTGCCGAAGCCCAGGCGCTCGTCGCCCGGGGCGGCCGGCTGATCGATATCCGCGATGCCGATGAATACGCCCGCGAGCATATTCCCGGCGCGGAGCTCGTGCCGCTGGCGACGCTGACGAATGGCACAGCGCTGCACGTCAGTCCCGAAGAGACGATTATTTTTCACTGTCAGGCGGGATCGCGCACCCAAAATAACGCAGCCCGTCTGGCGCAGGCCGCCGCACCGGCGCAGGTAAAGCTGCTGGCTGGCGGAATTCAGGCGTGGAAAGCGGCCGGTCTGCCGGTGAAAGAGGATAAATCACAGCCGCTGCCGCTTATGCGTCAGGTACAGATCGCCGCCGGCGCCCTGATTTTGCTTGGCGTCGCTTTAGGTTACGCTTTCAGCAGCGGCTTTTTTCTGCTTAGCGCCTTCGTCGGCGCCGGCTTAACCTTTGCCGGTATTACCGGGTTTTGCGGTATGGCGCGTCTTTTGGCTTTGATGCCCTGGAACCGTCGCTAACCTCTACCTCTTTTGGTCAGCTGTTAGGAACGCTTTTGCTGAGCTATGGTTATTGTCAGCGAAAGATTTATCAGCACACAGGAGAAGCAGTATGTTTTCAGTCGGTGACCTGGTACAACCGCGCGCGGGTGGGCCAAAACTTAAAGTCGTTGAAGTCCAGGACGATCGCATTATTGCCGTTCAGGCAAGCAACGAGCAGGGTGAGAAATATACGCTGAAGGCCGCCGATGTGACGGCTTATAAAGAAGACGGCGATTTTGGCGTGTGCTGATTAAGCCGGCTAACGATAACGGTGGGTCTCCCCACCGTTTTCAATATTAGATCAGGAAACTATTGAGGGATTTTCCCTCAGCCACCGCTTTAGCCAGCGGCTTCGGCATACGTCCCTGCCCGGTCCAGGTTTTCTCGGCGCCGGTATGGTCGGTAAAACGATATTTAGCCGGACGCGGCTGGCGCTTTTTGCTCCCTTTCGGGGAAGCGCTATTGTAGCCCGCTAATTGTTCAGGGGTAATGCCGTCAGCCATCATTAATTCCAGCCAGGTATTTATTTTTTCCTGATGTTCTGCGCGCAGCGCCTGAGCCGCCTGCTCCTCAGCGCGTTTTTCTTCAGTGACGGTCCTTAGCTTTGCCAGCATATCTTCAAGCACGTCAATGGAGAATTCACGGGACATGGCGCGAAGTGAACGGATATTATTCAATTTCTCTAATAGTAATGACATATAATTCAAAAAATTCCCAAATAGCAAATAAAACAAAGATTACGGCGCTAGTTTAATTGATATGATAATGTATTTCCAGCCTTTCACTAATTCCTGATATAGCACCAGAAATGTTTAGCAATTAATAAGGAAAACAAATCGATAAAAGCGAAATTATCAACACTGAATAAATTCTTTTGCAAATAATACTATTCGCCAGGCAACGTCTTTATCTTATTACCTGTATGCTCAGCAGGTTATCCGTATATTTACGGTTGCGCCTCGCAGGGCGCTACGGGCGTTTATAGAATAGTCATGCAAAAAATCCGAATGTCCACCCAGCAGACAAATCAGCATATAATGCTACCATTCCTCTTTTATACGTGTAAAAAACGCCAAAAGTGACACAACTCACACCGCTACGCGATTCTGTCGCGAAATCCCCCCTCACAACCCGGATTGGCTCTCATCTATATGACGTATTTATTTTACAACCAATTGAAAAACAATAAAAAAATAAACAAAGAGAACAAAAGTAGCGTAACGAACAAAAAATAGCCTGACGCAGAGTATTTTATCGACCAAAAGCCTTTAAATAAAAATTTATAGCTAGTTGCCTCTTTTAATGCAGAGATATAATCTACGCGCATCAAAACAGGCACCCAAAAACGCTGAATAACCGCGAATCTTTTGGCATTATCGACTTCATTTTCGAGGAGCATACCAATGTTCTCTGCGCAGTCCCGCTTGCGTCATGCGGTAGCAGACACCTTTGCGATGGTGGTGTACTGCACCGTTGTGAACATGATGATCGAAATTTTTCTCTCCGGAATGACCTTCCAGCAGTCGTTATCTTCGAGACTGGTGGCGATTCCGGTGAACATTATTATTGCCGTGCCTTACGGTTTTTATCGAGATTTCGCGATGCGCCAGGCGCGCCGCATTAGCGCATCCGGCTGGATGAAGAATATTGCGGATGTGGTGGCCTATGTGACGTTCCAGTCGCCGGTATACGTCGCGATTCTGCTGGTTGTCGGCGCCGACTGGCATCAGATCGCCGCGGCGGTAAGTTCCAACATCGTGGTATCGATGATGATGGGCGCAGCGTACGGCTATTTCCTCGACTACTGCCGCCGCCTGTTTCGCGTCAGCCCCTATCAGCAGGCCAAAGCCTGAGTTGATACAAAAAAGCGACTGGTTCAGCCAGCCGCTTTTTGTCAGCTATACTGCGTTTCGCCAAACAGGCCACTCAGAAAACGCTCAAGCGCCATGCGCGAACTGAACCCGTGTGGAATACCATAATGCTGCTGAGCATCGCCCGCTAAATAGAGCGGGAACTGCTCGTAGTGATCGCAGGTTTTGATATCCGACGCGGGCTCCGCAAGCGTTGTGCTGCGCTCTTTTAAAGCCGGATGAATAATTAACGCGGTACGCCCCATACGAGCTTCACGGTTCACATAAACATAATTATCGCCACGGCGATAGCCGTACGCTTTTTGCGTCACAACATCCATGGTGAAGCCGGCTTTTTCAAGAACACGCGCCACCTCATCGGGTCTTAAATACATACTCATTCCTCATTATCTTTTACCGCACGTTAACCTTACCTTATTCATTAAAGGCAACGCTTTCGGAATATTCCATAAAGGGCTATTTACAGCATAATTCAAAATCTTGTCCTACACTTATAGACTCAATGGAATAAAGGGAGAAACCAATGGCCAACCGAGCAAACCGCAACAACGTAGAAGAGAGCGCTGAAGATATCCATAATGATGTCAGCCAATTAGCGGATACGCTGGAAGAGGTGCTGAAATCATGGGGCAGCGACGCCAAGGACGAAGCGGAGGCCGCGCGTAAAAAAGCGCAGGCGCTGCTGAAAGAGACCCGCGCGCGGCTTAACGGCAATAACCGCGTTCAGCAGGCGGCGTGCGATGCCATGGGCTGCGCTGACAGCTATGTGCGCGATAAACCGTGGCAAAGCGTCGGCGCCGCAGCTGCCGTTGGGGTATTTATTGGCGTATTGCTGAATTTACGTCGATAATAAAACAGCCAGACCCATGAAGATAACAAATACGCGTCTACCCCTGCACTGCAGGGGTTTTTGTTATCTCTGCGGGTAAAGCACGACATAAAGCTTACGCACAGCCTGGTTCGCCATTTCTGCCGACGTCAGGTTGGTGAAGCTCATTATCAGCCCCCCTTCTCCCCGAGTCTCCATCCGCCAGTCGCTCAGCGCCTGTACGGCCAACCCGGCCCGTCTGGCGCGCTGCGCCAGAGGCCGATCGTCTCCGGCGACCCTGACCACCATCTGGATCCCGCCCGCCTGAGGCACGACGGTGAATCCCTGCGCCCGCAGCGCCGACTCAAGCCACAGTCGGCGCTGGGCATAGCTGGCGCGCATTTTCTTCAGATGCCGCCAGAAGTGGCCTTCGCGAATAAAATCCGCCAGCGTCTGCTGCCACAGCGTCGGCACGCTACAGCACATCAGCGCGGCCCGTTCACGAAACTGCGCCACCAGCGGCTCAGGCACTACCAGCCAGGCGGCGCGTAATGCCGGGAACAAAGACTTGCTGAACGCCCCGGCATAGATGACCCGCTGCGGGGCGTCGAGGCTTTTCAGCGGCGGCAGCGGCTTACCGTGATAGCGGAATTCGCTATCGTAATCATCTTCGATAATCCACGCGTTATTCTGCGCCGCCCATAGCAGGAGCTGTCTGCGCCTGGCCAGCGATAGCGCCACGCCGAGCGGGCTTTGATGAGCCGGGGTCAGCAGCGCGAAATGGGCGCTCGGGTAATGCCGCTGCGCCCAGGGAATATCCATCCCGTCGTCGTCGACCGGAACGGGATTGATCGCCACCCCCTCGTCGTTCACTACCGGCCGGATCAGCGGAAACCCCGGATCTTCCATCCACATTTGCTGGCCAGGCCGCGCCAGCGTGCGCAAAATAAGGCGCATCGAGGCCGCGTAGCAACCGGTGATCAAGACCTGCTCAGGCCGACACTCAATGCTGCGCGACAGACGCAAATAATCGACGATCGCCCGGCGAAGCGTCGGTTCACCGCAGGGATCGCCTGGCGCGAGGTCAAAACGCGTTTGCGTACGCAGACGCCGACCCATCACGCGCGCCCACAGGCCGCGTGGAAACAGATCCAGCGCGGGCAGCCCCAGCTGAAACGGCAGCGGCGCCGCGGGTTCATCGCCCTCGACGGGCTGAACGGGCGCGTTTTGCTGCGGCAGCAGCCGATCGCTGACAAAGGTCCCCGCCTGTCCGCGCCGCTCCAGCCATCCCTGCGCCACCAGATCTCCCCAGGCGTTCTCAATCGTCGCCCGCGACACGCCAAGCTCCTGAGCATAGACCCGACTTGCAGGCAGCCTGCTGCCCGGAGCCAGCTCGCCGCGCTCAATCGCCTGCTTAAGCTGTCGGGCAATGCGCTGGTAGTGCGGAATTTTTTTACCGTCCATCATGGTCTGCTTTTTTCATCGCAATATGGCTATCTTATGCAGTCCATTATAGTGCTATTTTCCTCGCGTCTTAATGAGGAGAGTAAAATGAACACACTACGTCAGCCGTACAATGAACTGAGCCCGGAAGTCTATAACGCCCTGGTTCAGGCTAAAATTGCGCTGGAAAAAAGCGAGCTGGATGGCGCGCTGATCGAGCTGGTGTATTTGCGGGTATCGCAAATCAACGGCTGCGCCTTCTGTCTGGAGATGCACAGCAAAGCCCTGCGTAAATCCGGCGTCGCGCAAAACAAGCTGGACGCGCTGGCAGGCTGGCGGGTGAGCGCCCATTTCAACGATGCGGAACGCGCGGCGCTGGCGTGGGCGGAATCGGTGACCCATATCGCCGAAAGTCATGCGGAAGACGCCGTTTATCAGCCGCTGCTGGACCATTTCAGCGCCCGCCAGATCAGCGATCTGACCTTCGCCATCAGCCTGATGAACGCCTTTAATCGTCTGGCGGTGAGTATGCGCCTGTAATTTCACGGCAAGAAATCCCGCCCCCCGCCGGATCCTCCCGCGGGGGCTAACCTTTACAAAAACCATATATATTGAGTTGTTGAACTTTTAAATAACTACATCTAGTATTTCCTTCAACGATAACCCATAGCACGCGACGTCAATTTTTACGTCGTACTGTTATCTTAAATGGAAATACGAATCATGCGCATTACTATTTACACTAAAAACGACTGCGTGCAATGCCATGCCACTAAACGGGCCATGGAAACCCGCGGGTTTGAATTCGACATGATCAACATCGACCACCACCCTGAAGCCGTCGATATGCTGCGCGAGCAGGGTTTCCGTCAGCTGCCGGTGGTGATTGCCGGAGAGACCCGCTGGTCCGGCTTCCGTCCCGATATGATCAATCGCCTGCGCCCGACAGCGTCAGCGGCCAGCGTATGAGCCTGATCGTCTACTTCTCCAGCAGTTCCGAAAATACGCACCGGTTCGTCCAGCGTCTGGGGCTGCCCGCCGTGCGTATACCGCTTAACGAACGCGAGCGCATCCAGGTAGACGAACCCTACATTCTTATCGTCCCCAGCTATGGCGGCGGCGGCACGGCGGGCGCGGTCCCCCGGCAGGCGATCCGTTTCCTCAACGATCCGCATAACCGCCAGCTCATTCGCGGCGTCATCGCCGCGGGCAATCGTAATTTTGGCGAGGCCTACGGCCGGGCAGGCGACGTCATCAAGCAGAAATGCGGCGTACCGTATCTCTATCGCTTTGAGCTGATGGGCACCCCGCAAGATGTCGACAACGTGCGTAAAGGAGTAAGCGAATTTTGGCAACGACAACCGCAGAACGTATAACCACCGAGGCGCCGGATTTCCACGCCCTCAACGCGATGCTGAATCTCTACGACAGCAACGGCCGCATCCCGTTTGACAAAGACCATCAGGCGGTAGCGGCGTTTATGGCCAACCACGTTGAGCCGAATACCGTGCCCTTTACCAGCCAGGACGACAGGCTGACGTGGCTGGTCGCCGAAGGCTATTACGACGCCAGGGTGCTGGCCCGCTACGATCGCTCGTTTATTCTTGCGCTGTTCGCGTACGCTCAGGGCTACGGTTTTCGCTTCCAGACGTTTCTCGGCGCATGGAAGTTCTATACCAGCTACGCGCTGAAAACCTTCGATGGTAAGCGCTACCTTGAAGGCTTTGCAGACCGCACATGCATGGTGGCCCTGGCCCTGGCGCAGGGTAACGAGGCGCTTGCCCGGCAGCTAACCGATGAGATCCTCTCCGGACGCTTTCAGCCCGCCACGCCGACGTTCCTCAACGCGGGTAAACAGCAGCGCGGCGAGCTGGTCTCCTGCTTTCTGCTGCGCATCGAAGACAATATGGAATCCATTGGCCGGGCGGTGAACTCGGCGCTGCAGCTATCCAAGCGCGGCGGCGGCGTGGCGTTTCTGCTCTCCAATCTTCGCGAAGCCGGGGCGCCAATCAAGCGCATCGAGAATCAGTCCTCCGGCGTGGTGCCGGTGATGAAAATGCTGGAAGACGCCTTCTCCTACGCCAACCAGCTCGGCGCGCGTCAGGGGGCCGGCGCGGTCTATCTGCACGCCCATCATCCCGATATCCTGCGTTTCCTTGATACCAAACGCGAGAACGCCGATGAAAAAATCCGCATTAAAACGCTCTCGCTCGGGGTGGTGATTCCGGATATCACCTTTCAGCTAGCGAAAGAAGATGCGCAGATGGCGCTGTTCTCACCCTACGACGTCGAGCGCCTGTACGGTAAACCGTTCGGCGATATCGCGGTAAGCGAAATGTATGCACAACTGGTGGCCGACGCGCGGGTCAGCAAGCGCTGGATCCGCGCCCGCGATCTGTTCCAGCGGCTGGCGGAAATTCAGTTTGAATCCGGCTATCCGTACATCATGTTTGAAGACACGGTTAATCGCGCGAACCCGATTGCCGGGCGCATCAATATGAGCAACCTGTGCTCGGAGATCCTGCAGGTTAACGCGCCTTCTACCTTTGACGAAAACCTGGATTACGCCAGCATCGGCCAGGATATCTCCTGTAACCTCGGCTCGCTGAATATCGCCCATACCATGGACTCTCCTGATTTCGCCCGCACGGTCGAGGTCGCGGTGCGCGGTCTGACCGCGGTGTCCGAAATGAGCGATATCCGTTCGGTACCGTCGGTCGCGGCGGGCAATGCCGCCTCGCACGCCATCGGCCTTGGGCAGATGAATCTGCACGGCTATCTGGCGCGCGAAGGTATTGCCTACGGCAGCGAAGCGGGGCTGGATTTCACCAATTTCTATTTCTATACCATCACCTGGCACGCGCTGCGTACCTCGATGCTGATAGCGCGGGAAAAAGGCACGCGTTTTGCCGGATTCGAGCAGTCGCGGTACGCCAGCGGTGATTATTTCCGCCCCTACCTGGAAGGCGACTGGCAGCCGAAAACGGCGAAAGTCCGCGCGCTGTTTGCCCGTGCCGGTATTGTCCTGCCCGACCGCGATATGTGGCGGCAGCTGCGCGATGACGTGATGCGCTACGGCATTTATAACCGCAACCTGCAGGCGGTGCCGCCGACGGGCTCTATTTCGTACATCAACCACGCGACCTCCAGCATCCATCCGATCGTGTCGAAGATAGAGATCCGCAAGGAGGGGAAAACCGGACGCGTTTACTATCCGGCGCCGTTTATGACCAACGACAACCTGGCGCTGTATCAGGACGCTTACGAAATCGGCCCGCAGAAGATCATCGACACCTACGCCGAGGCGACGCGCCATGTCGATCAGGGGCTGTCGCTGACCCTGTTCTTCCCCGATACCGCCACCACGCGCGATATCAATAAAGCGCAAATCTATGCGTGGAAGAAAGGCATCAAAACGCTCTATTACATCCGTCTGCGCCAGCTGGCGCTGGAAGGTACCGAAATCGAAGGCTGCGTGTCCTGCGCGCTGTAAGGAGAACAGGATGACCCATTTATCGCGCATCAGCGCCATCAACTGGAACAAAATTGAAGATGATAAGGATCTGGAGGTCTGGAATCGGCTGACCAGCAACTTCTGGTTGCCGGAGAAGGTGCCGCTGTCTAACGATATCCCCGCCTGGCAAACGCTCACGCCGGCGGAACAGCAGCTAACGATTCGCGTCTTCACCGGCCTGACGCTGCTCGATACCATCCAGAATACCGTTGGCGCCCCGGCGCTGATGGCCGACGCCCTCACCCCGCATGAGGAAGCGGTGCTGTCGAACGTCAGCTTTATGGAGGCGGTGCACGCCCGCTCCTACAGCTCCATTTTCTCGACGCTCTGCCAGACCAAAGACGTCGATGCCGCCTATGCCTGGAGCGAACAAAACGCGCCGCTGCAGCGCAAAGCGCAGCTGATGCTGGAGTACTATCAGGCAGATGAACCGCTGAAGAAAAAAATCGCCAGCGTCTTTCTCGAATCGTTCCTCTTCTACTCCGGCTTCTGGCTGCCGATGTACTTCTCCAGCCGGGGGAAGATGACCAACACCGCCGATCTGATTCGCCTGATCATCCGCGATGAAGCGGTACACGGTTATTACATTGGCTACAAATTCCAGAAAGGGCTGGAAATAGTCAGCGCCGAGAAGCGCGAGGAGATGAAAAACTTCGCCCTCGACCTGTTGATGGATCTGTATGACAACGAACTGGCCTACACCCGCGAACTGTACGCCGATAGCGGCTGGATTGAGGAGGTCAACGCCTTTCTCTGCTACAACGCCAATAAGGCGCTGATGAACCTCGGCTACGAGGCGCTGTTCCCGGCGGAAATGGCCGCCGTCAATCCGGCGATCCTCGCCGCGCTTTCGCCGAATGCCGACGAAAACCACGACTTCTTTTCCGGTTCAGGTTCATCGTATGTGATGGGAAAAGCGGAAGAAACCGTCGACGGCGATTGGGACTTTTAGCCTTACTTTCACCAGGAATATATCAGCATATTTCCTGGTGATTTATTTCACATTATTTGTTTTCGCCTCACTCAATATCTTTCGGTCATCACCGTGTCATATTCAACAGCATGCCCTCGATTTTCGCCTGAATTAACGCAACATAACTAAAAAATATCGACCATAAGTCATTCGCGCTCAGCCCTTATATCACGGGGGATGCACCGGAATTCTCCCTTGCGCATTTCCCTGGCAACGCCACATAAAGGGTTGTCACAGATTCTCAGTATGTTAGGGTGTAAAAAAGCAATTATCACCACCGGGTACCGTATCGATATTAATAAATAACAGGAAACACTCTATTGCATGGCAATTAAATTAGAAATCAAGAATCTCTATAAGATATTTGGCGAGCACCCGCAGCGGGCTTTCAAATATATCGATAAAGGACTATCGAAAGAACAAATACTGGAAAAGACGGGGTTATCGCTTGGCGTAAAGAACGCCAGTCTGACCATTGAAGAAGGCGAGATATTCGTCATCATGGGGCTCTCCGGATCGGGGAAATCTACCATGGTTCGCCTTCTCAATCGCCTGATTGAACCCACCCGCGGCCAGGTCCTGATCGACGGCGTCGATATCGCTAAAATCTCTGACGCCGAGCTCCGCGAGGTGCGCAGAAAAAAAATTGCGATGGTTTTTCAATCCTTTGCGCTTATGCCGCATATGACCGTGCTCGACAACGCCGCTTTCGGCATGGAGCTGGCCGGCGTGCAGACTCAGGAACGCCAGGAGAAAGCGCTGGAGGCGCTGCGCCAGGTCGGCCTGGAAAACTACGCTCATGCCTACCCGGACGAACTCTCCGGCGGCATGCGCCAGCGCGTTGGTCTCGCCCGCGCGCTGGCGATTAATCCCGATATTCTGTTAATGGATGAAGCCTTCTCCGCGCTCGACCCGTTAATTCGTACCGAGATGCAGGATGAGCTCACTAAATTACAGGCCAGACATCAGCGTACCGTGGTCTTTATTTCCCACGATCTTGATGAAGCCATGCGTATTGGCGATCGGATTGCCATTATGCAAAATGGTGAAGTGGTTCAGGTCGGCACGCCGGATGAAATACTCAATAATCCGGCCAATGATTATGTCCGAACCTTCTTCCGCGGCGTCGATATTAGCCAGGTGTTCAGCGCCAAAGATATTGCCCGCCGTAGCCCGGTGGGGCTGATTCGCAAAACGCCCGGCTTTGGCCCGCGTTCCGCGCTGAAATTGCTGCAGGATGAAGACCGCGAATATGGCTACGTCATTGAACGCGGGAATAAGTTTGTTGGCATTGTCTCCATTGATTCCCTGAAAGCCGCGCTAAGCGAAGGTCAGGGAATTGATGCGGCGTTAATCGACTCACCGCAGGCGGTGGATGCGCAAACGCCGCTCAGCGAGCTGCTCTCTCACGTCGGCCATGCACCGTGCGCGGTGCCGGTTGTCGACGAGGGGCACCAGTACATCGGCATCATTTCCAAACGGATGCTGCTGCAGGCTTTAGATCGCGAGGGGGCAAACAATGGCTGATCAATCTAACCCGTGGGACACCGCACCGGCGGCGGATAGCGCAGCGCAATCCGCCGATGCCTGGGGCACCTCTACGCCGGCGCCGACCGATGGCGGAGGTGCCGACTGGCTGAGCAGCGCGCCCGCGCCGCAGCCGGAACACTTCAATATTATGGACCCGTTCCATAAAACGCTGATCCCACTCGACAGCTGGGTCACGCACGGTATCGACTGGGTCGTGATGCATTTTCGTCCGGTATTCCAGGGAATACGCGTACCGGTGGATTACATCCTGAGCGCCTTCCAGCAGCTGCTGCTGGGTATGCCGGCGCCGGTGGCGATTATTATTTTCTCGCTGATTGCCTGGCAGATTTCCAGCGTCGGCATGGGCGCGGCGACGCTGATTTCGCTGATCGCTATCGGCGCTATCGGCGCCTGGTCGCAGGCGATGGTGACCCTGGCGCTGGTGCTGACCGCGCTGCTGTTTTGTATGCTGATCGGCCTGCCGCTTGGGATATGGCTGGCGCGGAGCCCGCGGGCGGCGAAAATTATCCGTCCGCTGCTCGACGCGATGCAGACCACGCCGGCGTTTGTCTATCTGGTGCCCATTGTGATGCTGTTCGGTATCGGCAACGTTCCGGGCGTGGTGGTCACCATTATCTTCGCCCTGCCGCCGATTGTTCGTCTGACCATTCTGGGGATTAACCAGGTGCCGGCGGATCTGATTGAAGCGTCGCGCTCCTTCGGCGCCAGCCCGCGTCAGCTGTTGTTTAAGGTTCAGCTACCGCTGGCCATGCCGACGATTATGGCCGGGGTCAACCAGACGCTGATGCTGGCCCTGTCGATGGTGGTCATCGCCTCAATGATTGCCGTTGGCGGTCTCGGCCAGATGGTACTGCGCGGCATCGGTCGCCTTGATATGGGCCTGGCCACCGTTGGCGGCGTCGGGATTGTTATCCTCGCCATTATTCTTGACCGTCTGACTCAGGCCGTAGGACGGGACTCACGCAGCCGCGGCAACCGCCGCTGGTATGCAACCGGCCCACTGGGGCTGATAACTCGCCCTTTCTGTAAATAAGAGCCCATCCCCCCGACAGCCGGGGGGATAGACTTCCCTTCTGATAAGTAAAAGGAACAACGATGCGACATACAGCGATCCTTGCCACAGCGTTAACCGCCCTCATTTCCACCACCGCCTTCGCGGCGGATCTGCCTGGCAAAGGCATTACCGTTAAGCCGATTCAGAGCACCATTTCGGAAGAGACCTTCCAGACCCTGCTGGTCAGCCGCGCGCTGGAGAAACTCGGTTATACCGTCGATAAGCCGAGCGAAGTGGATTACAACGTTGGCTATACTTCGCTCGCCTCCGGCGACGCCACTTTTACCGCCGTCAACTGGCAGCCCCTGCACGACGATATGTACGCTGCCGCCGGCGGGGATAAAAAGTTCTACCGCGAAGGCGTGTTTGTGAACGGTGCGGCGCAGGGCTATCTGATTGATAAGAAAACGGCCGAGCAGTACCACATTAAATCTATCGATCAGTTAAAAGACCCGAAAATCGCCAAACTGTTTGACACCAACGGCGACGGTAAAGCCGACCTGACCGGCTGCACCCCGGGCTGGGGCTGTGAAGCGGTGATCAACCATCAGCTTGATGCCTATGGCCTGAATAATACCGTCACCCACAATCAGGGTAACTATGCCGCCATGATGGCCGACACCATTGCCCGTTATAAAGAGGGCAAGCCGGTCATCTACTACACCTGGACACCTTACTGGGTCAGCGATGTGCTGAAGCCGGGTAAAGACGTCGTCTGGCTGCAGGTGCCATTCTCCTCCCTGCCGGGTGTGCAAAAAAACATCGACACGAAGCTCTCTAATGGCGCCAACTACGGCTTCCCGGTCAGCACCATGCATATCGTCGCCAATAAGGCCTGGGCCGAGAAAAACCCGGCGGCGGCGAAGCTGTTTAGCATCATGAAGCTGCCGATTGCCGACATCAACGCCGAGAATGCCATGATGCACGAGGGACATGGTTCAGAAGCAGATATCCAAGGCCACGTCGACGGCTGGATCAAAGCCCACCAGCAGCAGTTTGACGGCTGGGTGAACGAAGCGCTGGCCGCGCAGAAATAGTCTCCCACTTTATAGCCAATTCCCGGAGGCGATGCTACGCATCTGCCCGGGCTACAAAAGCCGTAGCCCGGGCAAGGCGCTTTGCGCCGCCCCCGGGGAAGACCGCATCCTGCACAACACGACATCTCCTGTTCTAAATGATGGATTGATATGCAAATAAACTGCATAACTTTAGCCATCAACGTTTTCGTTACTGTTAAGCCGCACCGCTCTCTGCTAAGGTAAATCCACCTGTTTAATCATGTGATTTTCACGTGAGTTATTAATAAGCAATTCCTATGGAAAATCCTGACGCATTGACGCACTCTCCTCCCGCTGACGCGGCCACGCTGGCTGAAGGCCTGAAAGACAGCCTGCCGATCGTCATCAGCTATATCCCCGTGGCCTTCGCCTTCGGCCTCAACGCCACTAAGCTCGGCTTCACTCCGCTGGAAAGTCTGTTCTTCTCCTGCATTATTTACGCGGGCGCCAGCCAGTTCGTGATCACCGCGATGCTGGCGGCGGGAAGCTCGCTGTGGGTCGCCGCGCTCACCGTCATGGCGATGGACGTTCGCCACGTTCTCTACGGCCCTTCCCTGCGCAGCCGCATCCAGCGCGCGCTGAGCAAGAAAAAAACCGCGGTATGGGCATTCGGCCTGACCGATGAGGTCTTTGCCGCCGCCACTGCTAAACTGGTACGCGACAATCGACGCTGGAGCGAAAACTGGATGATCGGTATCGCTTTGATGTCCTGGGCGTCATGGGTCTTCGGTACGCTGATCGGCGCTTATTCGGGCAGCGGCCTGCTGACCGACTTTCCGGCGGTGGAAGCGGCGCTGGGCTTTATGCTTCCCGCGCTGTTTATGAGCTTTTTGCTGGCTTCTTTCCAGCGCAAGCAGTCGCTTAGCGTAACCGCCGCGCTGGCAGGGGCGCTGGGGGGGATCATCCTGTTTTCCATTCCCGCCGCCATCCTTGCCGGGATCGTCTGCGGCTGTCTGACCGCGCTGGTGCAGGCCAGCATTGAGGGGATGCCCGATGAACAGTGATGTTTTAATTATCGGCCTCGTGGTCGGCTGCGTAAATTATCTGTTCCGCTATCTGCCGCTGCGCCTGCGCGCCGGGAACGCGCGTCCGACGCGTCGCGGGCCGGTCAGCGTGCTGCTGGACACCATCGGCATCGCCTCTATTTGCGCGCTGCTGGTGGTCTCCAGCGTACCGGAAATTCTCCACGATGCCCGCCGCCTGCTCCCCACGCTGGCTGGCTTCGCCGTGCTGGGCCTGGCTTTCTGGAAAACGCGCAGCATTATTTTGCCTACACTATTAAGCGCCCTAACCTACGGTGTTGTCTGGAAAATCGGCACATGGCTATAAGCTTAAAGTATCAATTTCTGTCAATAATTCATTTGATTTATTTGTCACAATAGTTATTATATCGACTGTAATTAATGAGGTCATAACCAAAATGGATAGTTCGTTTACTCCCATTGAGCAAATGCTCAAGTTCCGCGCCAGCCGTCACGAAGACTTTCCTTTTCAGGAGATTCTGCTCACCCGTCTTTGCATGCATATGCAGGGAAAATTGCTGGAAAACCGCAACAAGATGCTGAAAGCGCAAGGGATTAACGAGACATTGTTTATGGCGCTGATCACGCTCGAGTCTCAGGAAAACCACAGCATTCAGCCTTCCGAGCTGAGCTGCGCGCTGGGCTCTTCGCGTACCAACGCCACGCGCATTGCCGACGAGCTGGAAAAACGCGGCTGGATTGAGCGCCGCGAAAGCGATAACGATCGTCGCTGCCTGCATTTACAGCTTACCGAAAAGGGGCATCAGTTCCTGCGCGAAGTGTTACCCCCGCAGCACAACTGCCTGCATCAACTCTGGTCTTCTTTAAGCACCAGCGAAAAAGATCAGCTCGAGCACATCACCCGTAAGCTGCTTGGTCGCCTTGACCAAATGGAAGAGGATGGCGTGCTTGCGGAGTCTCTGCGCTAAGCGCGGAACCAACCGCTCAACAATTTTTCTGGATTGACAAGGAAAACGGACAGGCCAGCAGATCTTCTGCTGGCCTTTCTGATAAACAGGTCGGCTCAGCCGATGTGAAATAATAAGATCGTGGAGAATAACATGAGCGCAAATGCGGAGAGCCAAACCCCGCAGCAACCGGGCAACAAAAAAGGGAAACGTAAAGGCGCCCTCCTGCTGCTGACCTTGCTCTTTATTATTGTTGCCGTGGCATACGGGATTTATTGGTTTTTGGTACTGCGTCACTTCGAAGAGACCGACGACGCGTACGTGGCAGGGAATCAGGTACAAATTATGGCGCAGGTGTCCGGCAGCGTGACGAAAGTCTGGGCCGACAACACCGACTACGTGCAAAAAGGCGATCCGCTGGTCACCCTCGACCAGACCGATGCCCAGCAGGCGTTTGAAAAAGCGCAAACCCAGCTGGCCGCCAGCGTACGTCAAACGCGCCAGCAGATGATCAACAGCAAGCAGCTGCAGGCCAGCATCGACGTGAAAAAAACCGCGCTTTCCCAGGCGCAGACCGACCTTAACCGTCGTATTCCGCTGGGGGCCGCCAACCTGATTGGCCGCGAAGAGCTGCAGCACGCGCGCGACACGGTTGCCAGCGCGCAGGCCGAACTGGACGTGGCGATTCAGCAATATAACGCCAATCAGGCGATCGTTCTGGGCACGAAGCTGGAACAGCAGCCTGCGGTACTGCAAGCGGCCACCGAAGTGCGTAACGCCTGGCTGGCCCTGCAGCGGACGAAAATCGTCAGCCCGATTAGCGGCTACGTTTCTCGTCGCTCCGTACAGCCCGGCGCGCAAATCAGCACCACCACCCCGCTGATGGCCGTCGTGCCGGCGACCAACCTGTGGATTGACGCCAACTTTAAAGAAACCCAGCTGGCGCACATGCGTATCGGTCAACCGGCCACCGTGATCAGCGATATTTACGGTGACGATGTGAAATACACCGGTAAAGTGGTCGGCCTCGATATGGGCACCGGTAGCGCCTTCTCGCTGCTGCCCGCGCAGAACGCCACCGGCAACTGGATCAAAGTGGTTCAGCGCCTGCCGGTACGTATCGAGCTGGATGAAAAACAGCTGGCAGAGCACCCGCTGCGCATCGGCCTTTCGACCCTGGTTGAGGTGAACACCACCGACCGCGGCGGCGAGATGCTGGCAAGCCAGGTGCGCAGCTCTCCGGTTTACGAAAGTAATGCCCGCGAAATCGGCCTTGAGCCGGTCAATAAGCTGATAAACGACATCATCCAGGCCAACGCCTGATAATTCGGGGTGAGCGTAATGCAACAGCAAAAACCGCTGGAAGGCGCGCAGCTGGTCATTATGACCATTGCGCTGTCGCTCGCGACCTTTATGCAGGTGCTGGACTCCACCATCGCCAACGTGGCCATCCCCACCATCGCCGGTAACCTTGGCTCATCGTTGAGCCAGGGGACCTGGGTTATCACCTCGTTTGGGGTGGCGAACGCTATCTCCATTCCGATTACCGGCTGGCTGGCAAAGCGCGTAGGTGAAGTGAAGCTGTTCCTCTGGTCGACGGTGGCGTTCGCCATCGCCTCCTGGGCCTGCGGCATGTCAAACAGCCTGACGATGCTGATTTTCTTCCGCGTGATTCAGGGGATCGTCGCCGGTCCGCTGATCCCGCTGTCGCAAAGTCTGCTGCTCAGCAACTATCCGCCCGCCAAGCGCTCTATCGCCCTGGCGCTGTGGTCAATGACGGTGATCGTCGCGCCGATTTGCGGCCCCATCCTCGGCGGCTATATCAGCGACAACTACCACTGGGGTTGGATCTTCTTTATCAACGTGCCGATTGGCATCGCCGTGGTGGTCATGACGCTACAGACCCTGCGCAACCGCGAAACCCGCACCGAGCAGCGGCGGATTGACGGCGTTGGCCTGGCGCTGCTGATTATTGGTATCGGTAGCCTGCAGGTGATGCTCGACCGAGGTAAAGAGCTGGACTGGTTCGCCTCAAACGAGATCATCATCCTGACCATTGTCGCAGTGGTGGCGATAAGCTTCCTGATCGTCTGGGAGCTAACCGACGACAACCCGATAGTCGACCTGTCGCTCTTTAAGTCGCGAAACTTCACCATCGGCTGCCTGTGTATCAGCCTCGCCTATATGCTCTACTTCGGCGCTATCGTGCTGTTGCCGCAGCTACTGCAGGAGGTATACGGCTATACCGCCACCTGGGCCGGTCTGGCCTCGGCCCCGGTCGGGGTGATCCCGGTAATCCTGTCGCCGATTATCGGCCGCTTCGCGCATAAGCTGGATATGCGTCGGCTGGTCACCTTCAGCTTTATTATGTACGCGGTCTGTTTCTACTGGCGCGCGTGGACCTTCGAACCGGGTATGGACTTCGGCGCCTCGGCGTGGCCGCAGTTTATCCAGGGCTTCGCGGTGGCCTGCTTCTTTATGCCGCTGACAACCATTACGCTGTCCGGCCTGCCGCCGGAACGGCTGGCGGCGGCATCGAGCCTGTCGAACTTCACGCGTACCCTGGCGGGCTCCATCGGCACCTCGATTACCACCACCATGTGGACGAACCGCGAGGCGCTGCACCATGCTCAGCTTACCGAATCGGTGACGCCGTATAATCCCAACGCCCAGCAGATGTACGATCAGCTGCAGGGATTAGGGATGACGCAACAGCAGGCGTCCGGCTGGATAGCGCAGCAGATAACCAACCAGGGGCTGATTATCTCCGCCAACGAAATTTTCTGGTTCTCGGCGGCGATATTTATCCTACTGCTCGGGCTGGTATGGTTTGCCAGGCCGCCGTTTAGCGCCGGGGGCGGCGGCGGCGGCGCGCACTAAGGTTTGACCTGAAGGGATCTGCGGATCCCTTTTTTATTGCCCAAAACGCAGGTTGTCCGGTTTACGCTAGTTGATGTCCAGTTCGCTGGAGATGCCTTTTCGCTCTGTCGTGCACGATGAAGATCCGCTAAGAAGGAGAAAATCATGCTGACTCAACCCGGTGAAAAATACCGTCCCTATCCGCCGATTGCCCTGCCCGACCGCCGCTGGCCGGAGCAAAAAATAGCCCGCGCCCCCCGCTGGCTCTCCACCGACCTGCGCGACGGCAACCAGGCGCTGGCCGAGCCGATGGACAGCGCGCGCAAGCTGCAGTTCTGGGACTTGCTGCTGGAGTGCGGATTTAAAGAGATCGAGGTGGCATTTCCCTCGGCTTCGCAAACCGATTTCAACTTTGTGCGTCAACTGATTGAAGAACGGCGTATCCCGCAGGATGTGACGATTCAGGTGCTGACCCAGGCGCGGGAAGATTTAATCCTCAGGACCTTCGAATCGCTGCGCGATGCCCACCGCGCCACCGTTCACCTCTATAACGCCACCGCTCCGCTGTTCCGCGAGCTGGTTTTTGGAATGAACAAAGCGCAGGTGGTCGAGCTGGCGACCCGCGCCACCCGGCTTATCCGCCAGCAGTGCGAACAGCAGCCGCAGACCCGCTGGCAATACGAGTATTCCCCGGAAACCTTCTGCTTCACCGAGCCGGAATTCGCGCTGGAGATTTGCGAAGCGGTGGCGGAAATCTGGCAGCCCTGCGCCGAACGGCCGATGATTATCAATCTGCCCGCGACGGTAGAAGTGAGCACGCCTAACGTTTATGCCGATCAAATTGAGTATTTTTGTCGTCACTTCTCGCGCCGCGCCGATGTGTGCATCAGCGTCCATCCGCATAACGACCGGGGAACCGGCGTCGCCAGCGCGGAGCTGGCGGTGATGGCCGGCGCCGACCGCGTCGAAGGCTGCCTGTTCGGCAACGGCGAACGCACCGGTAACGTCTGTCTGGTGACGCTGGCGATGAATCTCTACAGCCAGGGCGTCGATCCCCGGCTCAGCTTCTCCGAGATGAACCGGGTGGTCGAAATTGTCGAAAGCTGCAACCAGATCCCGGTTCATCCGCGCCACCCGTGGGCGGGAAGCCTCGCCTATACCGCCTTTTCCGGCTCGCATCAGGATGCGATCAAAAAAGGGTTCGATGCCCGCCGGCCCGGCGATCGCTGGGAAATGCCCTATCTGCCCATCGACCCGCAGGATATCGGCTGTAGCTACGAGGCGGTGATCCGCGTCAACAGCCAGTCCGGTAAAAGCGGCAGCGCGTGGCTGATTGAGCAGAATCATGGCCTGAAGCTGCCGCGCGCGCTGCAGCAGGATTTTAGCCTGCACGTTCAGCACGAAACCGATACGCATGGTAAAGAGATGACCCAGAACGCGCTGTGGCAGCTGTTTCGCGCCCGCTACGGACTTCTGCCCCAGCCGCCGCTTGCGCTGCTGGATTACCAAAGCGATAGCCAGCAGGACGGCCAGCTTTCTCTGCAGGCGACCCTGCGCATCGCCGGTGAAACGCGACGACTGCAGAGCCGCGGCAACGGCCTGCTGTCCGCCGCCGCCAGCGGGCTGAGCGGCCTGTTAAACCAACACATCGTGATTAAAGATTATCATGAACACACCCTCGGCGAACGTAGCGACAGCCGTTCAGTGGCCTATATTCGCTGCGTCTTCCCGAATGGCGACAGCCGCTGGGGGGTAGGAATTGATAGCGACGTGGCGCGCGCCTCGCTGCAGGCGTTGTGCAATGCGATGAGCGCAGGCCATTACGCCGGCGAGCGGAAGTAGTCGCTGGGGGCCACGCCTATCACCCGGCGAAACATGGCGCTAAAAGCGCTATGGCTACCGTAGCCGAGATCCAGCGCCACCCGCAGTACCGAATGTCCCTGTGCCAGGCGAACCAGCGCTTCCATCAGCTTCGCCCGGCGCACCCACTCGCTCCAGGTGAGCGAGGTCTGCTGCTGAAAATGACGATTCAGCGTGCGCTCGCTCATGCTGCTCTCCTTCGCCGCCTCGGCGCTGCTCCAGGGTTCGCCGGGCGCTTCTCTTACCTTCTGGCATAAACGGCGCAGCGCTTCGCTTTGCGGCTCCGGCAGGCCAAACGGCAGCACCGCCATGCCGCGAATTTCATCGAGGATCAGTTCGTAAATGCGTTCATCGCGGCTGCCCGGCGCGTAGGATTCCGCCAGCGTCAGCGACGCGACGATCAGTTCACGCAGCAGCGGAGTCACCTGGACTATCTGGCAGGATGAGGGGAGATCGGCCCGGGCAAGGGGATCGATAAACAGGGTTCGCGCGGCCGCGACGCCGGTCACCCGTAGGGTATGCGGCGTACCGGCGGGCAGCCAGACGCCACGGCCCGGCGGCACAACCCAATAACCCTGCGCGGTTTCCACCCGCACCACGCCGCTGAGGATATGCAGCAGCTGGGCGCAATCGTGCTGATGCCAGGGTTCGCTATCGCCATGGGCGTAATCATGAGCAAAAGGCACCAGCGAACGGTGTTGAAAATTGAAGGTTAAAGTCGTCGACATCGCGGCGTCAGGGAGTAGCGGCCCGACGCGGTTCGCCGGGCCGTGGCAGAAGCACTAGATGTGCAGTTCTTGCAGTTTTTCTTTCGGCAGCGCCAGCTCATCGTTGCTGTTGACGCGGACATCGCGCTCAATAATATGGCGAGCGATTTCCTGAGCTTCCTCCAGCGAGTGCATGGTGTAGGTTCCGCACTGATAAACGTTCAGCTCCGGGATCTGATTCTGATCTTTAACCTTCAGCACGTCGGCCATCGCCGCTTTCCAGGCATCCGCGACGCGCTGCTCGTCCGGCGTACCGATCAGGCTCATATAGAACCCGGTGCGGCAGCCCATCGGAGAGATGTCGATAATTTCCACACCATTGCCGTTCAGGTGATCGCGCATGAAGCCGGCAAACAGGTGCTCAAGGGTGTGAATGCCTCTTTCCGGCATCACTTCCTGGTTTGGCACGCAGAATCGCAGATCGAAAACGGTGATTTCATCGCCGTGAGGCGTGTTCATTTTCTTCGCGACACGCACCGCAGGCGCTTCCATTCGGGTATGGTCGACTGTGAAACTATCTAACAACGGCATTCTTCACCTCCGATAGTGATTTTTTTTAAAATAAAATGAACTCTTTTTGAGGCCGCGAGTCTGAGTATATGAAAGACGCGCATTTATTATCATCATCATCCCTGAATCAGAGATGAAAGTTTGGCCACAGTGATGTGGCCGTTTTCTTTTTTACGGCTCGTAAAACTACGCGTGCCGTGTCAGCAGCGCTTCAAACGGCTCGCTATCCGCCGCCTCCACCTTCTTCTGACGCTGTACCGATGCTTCACGCTCGGCGACAAAATCCGCTTCGCTTAAAATTTCCAGCGGCTCTTCGCGCAGCATCGTCCGATACCGATCGGCCAGCTCTCTGCCGGTACCGCCAATCCCCTCTTCAAGCATAGAACGCAGAATGCGCGCCGAGAAGGTTAATTCCGGGTTATCGAAGCAGGCGACCAGCTCATCGCAGACCTGCTGATAGGCCTGGCATCCGTGGATGCTATCCAGCGTTTGCGCCACGCGGCGTAAATCGCGGAACAGATCTTTGCCGACCTGAGCCAGCGGGAACTGAGCGGTTTCGCAGCCAATACCCAGCGTCAGGCCCGGCTTACGGCCTTCCAGAATCACCCGATTCCAGTTGGCGCGCGTGCACAGCAGCTCGTCGCTGCTCATCTCCGGCGCATCGGCCAGCACGCACCAGACCATAAACAGATCGAGGAAACGCACCTGCTGCTCATCAACGCCAATCGGTGAGAACGGATTGATATCCAGGGAGCGAACTTCAATGTACTCAATACCGCCGCGCAGCAGCGCGTCGGAAGGCGTTTCGCCGCTGCGGGTCACGCGTTTCGGGCGAATCGGCGCGTACAGCTCGTTTTCGATCTGCAGCACGTTGCTGTTGATTTGCAGACGCTTACCGTCTTTCTCCAGCCCGATATTTTCATACTCTTCGGAAGGCGTTTTAATCGCCCGCTTCAATCCTGCCACATACTCGTAGAGATCGTTAAACGTAATTCCGAGATTACTTTGCGATTTATTGGTATAGCCCAGATCGCTCAGACGCAACGAGGTCGCATACGGCAGGTAGTACATGCCGTTGCCGGCTTTCTCAAACGGCAGCGCCGTCGGTTTGCCCTGCAGGAACGATGAGCAGATCGCCGGAGAGGCGCCGAACAGGTATGGAATCACCCAACCAAAACGGTAATAGTTGCGAATGGAGCGGAAATAGCCCGCGGAAATCGCCTCTTTACCGCTTTCAGCATCCTCAACGCCGCACTTAGCCTGCCAGAAAGCCATCGGCAGCGAGAAGTTATAGTGCACGCCGGAGATGGTTTGCATCAGCGCGCCGTAGCGATTTTTCAGCCCTTCGCGATACAGCGTTTTCAGGCGGCCGATATTAGAGGTACCGTACTGCGCCAGTTCAATATCCTGGCCGGGCGCGATATAGCAAGGCATGCTCAGCGGCCACATCCGCTCGTCGCCAATATGGCGTGCGGTATAGCGATGAACATCGCGCATGAGGGTGAGCATATGCTGGATATCGCCATCAACCGGCGTAATAAATTCCAGCAAAGCTTCGGCAAAATCGGTGGTAATCCATTTATGAGTCAGCGCTGAACCCAGTGCCTGCGGATGACCGGTAGTGGCCAGCGTGCCGTCAGCGTTGACGCGCAGCGTTTCGCGTTCAAGACCACGTTGAATACCCTGCAGCGCCTGCGGATTTTTTTCCAGCCAGGCCAGCGCCTGTGATACGTCCGGGATCAATTTGACCTCCCGCCTGTCGAAATCGTTTGAATTAGCATAATTGTAATGGTTGAACCGTCAGTCCAATTAGTGCCACCACGTCATGCCCTGAAGCGTTATCGCCGCAATGACGATATAGCGTAATGCTTTGCCAAGGCATAAAAAAAAGAGCACTGGTCCCCAGGAAATGCGCATCCATCCCGCCAGTAAACACAGCAAATCGCCTATAACAGGCGCCCAGCTTAATAATAGCGTGACCGCGCCGTAACGCCTCAGCCAGCCGGTCGCCTTCTCCTGCCAGCGCGATGTTTTGCGCAGCGGAAACAGGCGCCCCAGAATAACGTTAGTTACCCCTCCAAGGCTATTACCGATTATTGCTATTAAAACCAGTAACCACGGCTGACTCACCCCCGCCAGGAGCATGGCGATCAACACCACTTCCGAGTTACCGGGAAGCAGCGTGGCGCTTAAAAAGCTGCTGGCAAACAGCGATATCAGCGACAGCGCGTCGCTCACAACAATCGCACGTCCACGGCATCCATTCCGGCGCGCTTCGCCGCCTGCAGACCGAAGTCCGCATCTTCAAAGACCACGCATTTTTCCGCCGCAACGCCCATGCGCTCAGCGCAGAGTAAGAAAGTATCAGGAGCGGGTTTATGGTTGGCGACATGATCGGCGGCAACCACCGCCGAGAAGTAGTGACGCAGGCCCAGATGGGCCAGCAGCGCTTCAGCAACGGCGCTCTCGCTGCCGGTACCGACTGACATCGGACGACGACCGTGCCACTCTTTAACCACTTCAATCAGCGGCAGAGGACGGACGCTATCAAGCAGCATCGCTTTCACCGCGTCCGTCTTTTCCCGCGCCAGAAGGTGAGGATCTAAATCAGCCTGGTTTAATTCGATAATGGCCTGAGCAATCCGCCAGGTTGGAGAGCCGTTAAGCGCGACCATAGCCTGCATATCAAAACGCATACCGTAACGTCCGAGAACCTCGTTCCATGCCTTACGATGCGTCGGCTCGGTATCGAGGATCGTGCCATCCATATCAAAAATCAGTCCTGCATAACGTTCGTACATCGTCTTCTCACCAACCGGTTAAGGAGGTCTTACTGTAACGCAAAAGGTCAGGTTTGTCGCTGCCAGCGGCAGATGCGACAAGGGCGCTCGAAGGCGCCCTTGTCGATACAGATGCAATCTGATGCGTTTATTTGATTCTTAAATCGTTCTCCACCACGCGAACGCCCTGCACTTTTCGCGTCACTTCTACCGCACGTTTAGCGCTTTCGGCGGATGAGACAAAGCCGCTCAGCTGTACACGACCTTTAAAGGTCTGAACGCTAATTTCCGAAGACTTAATCTCTTTATCATTGAAGAGCGCGGTTTTGACTTTGGTGGTCACGACGGTATCGTCAATGTACCCACCAGTACTTTCCTTTGTGGACGAACCTGCACAGCCCGCCAGCGATACGGCGACCAGAAGCGTCGCGCAAAACGCAGATATTGCTTTGAACCATTTCATGGATTTCTCTCCTTGCACTTATCTCACCCAAAATCAGATCGATATACAGGAATAAATTATAGTGGAAAGAGGGAGTTGCCAATGAAAAAAGTGCTGAAGAATAAGGTGAATGATTGCGCTTAAGGGGTTTTGAGGCAAGGAGAGTGGCTGGCGGAAACAACAGCGTGGCTGCTATCTCGGAGAAGATGGTGCATCCGGGAGGATGACTCACTCGGTTCGCCCTTCGGGCCGTTGCTGAAGCAACGTTATCCTCCCTGGTGCTTGCGGCTAATACCGCCACCTCATTCACACCTTCGTTGCTGAAGGTATGGAGAAT
>NZ_CAXSXW010000007.1:223752-281622 GCF_964241505.1 Klebsiella sp. Q11 | reverse complement strand
ATGGTGCATCCGGGAGGATTCGAACCTCCGACCGCTCGGTTCGTAGCCGAGTACTCTATCCAGCTGAGCTACGGATGCAAAATGGCGGTGAGGCGGGGATTCGAACCCCGGATGCAGCTTTTGACCGCATACTCCCTTAGCAGGGGAGCGCCTTCAGCCTCTCGGCCACCTCACCACACGCCTCTTACGAGTGCTTCGAAGAACTTGTTTCTGCTCTTCGTCGCTGCGATGGCGCACATATTACTTTCTGGTACTTATAAGTCAAACCTTTTTTCGAGACCTTTTTTTCGTTTGCACACTTCCCGCGCAATTAGCCTGTGAAAACGGCAAAAAGAGTATTTTATCAACAAGAAATTGCTGATTACGCCGCGGCTAACGCAAAAGATAACTGTCGCGGATGCGGAGAAAGAGACAAAAATGAGAGGCTATCGGAGAGGAAAATTGGCAAAAACGGCGGGTGGAAGGAGGCGCCTCACAAAATAGCGAGGCGCGAAAACCTTAGTAACTGGACTGCTGGGATTTTTCAGCCTGGATACGCTGGTAGATCTCTTCACGATGCACGGAGACTTCTTTAGGGGCATTAACGCCAATACGTACCTGGTTACCCTTCACCCCTAAAACTGTCACAGTGACCTCATCTCCAATCATGAGGGTCTCACCAACTCGACGAGTCAGAATCAGCATTCTTTGCTCCTTGAAAGATTAAAAGAGTCGGGTCTCTCGTATCCCGGCATTATCCATCATATAACGCCAAAAAGTAAGCGATGACAAACACCCTACGGTGTAAGCAGTCACGGCATCACATTCTGTTAAACCTAAGTTTAGCCGATATACACAACTTCAACCCGACTTTATCGTTATCAGTGCTTCTCGCGCAAGATGCTGTAATCCGAGAATCACAGCATCTATGCAATTATAGTTATTACAGTTTTGCGCTTACCCAGCCTTTCACACTGGCTAACGCAGCAGGGAGAGCAGACGCATCGGTACCGCCGGCTTGCGCCATATCCGGACGACCGCCCCCTTTACCGCCCACCTGCTGGGCGACCATACCAATCAGTTCCCCGGCTTTCACGCGGTCTGTCACATCCTTAGACACACCTGCAATCAGAGAAACCTTACCTTCTGCGACCGTGGCCAACACGACAATCGTTGAACCCAGCTGATTTTTCAGATCGTCAACCATAGTACGCAGCATTTTCGGCTCAACGCCAGCCAGCTCGCTGACCAGCAGCTTAACGCCGTTAATCTCTTCCGCTTTGCTGGAGAGATTTGCGCTCTCCTGCACGGCAGCCTGCTCTTTCAGCTGCTGCAGCTCTTTTTCCAGCTGACGGCTGCGTTCTAACGCGGCGCGGACTTTGTCACCAAGGCTGTGGGTATCCCCTTTCAGCAGCTGTGCAATATCGCCCAGCAGATCGCTCTGCGCGTGCAGCATCGCCATCGCGCCTTCCCCGGTCACCGCTTCGATACGGCGCACGCCCGCGGCGGTACCGGATTCAGAGGTAATGCGGAACAGGCCGATATCACCGGTGCGCGAGGCGTGCGTACCGCCGCACAGCTCGGTGGAAAAATCGCCCATGCTCAGCACGCGAACGCGATCGTCATACTTCTCGCCAAACAGCGCCATCGCGCCGGATTCACGCGCAGCGTCAATATCCATAATATTGGTTTCGATCGGCAGGTTGCGACGAATTTGCGCGTTCACCAGATCTTCTACCGCACGGATCTCCTCCGGCTTCATCGCTTCAAAATGCGAGAAGTCGAAGCGCAATGCTTTGTCGTTGACCAGAGAGCCTTTCTGCGCAACGTGCGTACCGAGAACCTGGCGCAGCGCCGCGTGCATCAGGTGCGTCGCGGAGTGGTTCAGGCGGATACGCTGGCGGCGAGCCTGATCGACATCGGCCTGCACGGCGTCGCCGACTTTAAGCGAACCGCTGGTCAGTTTACCAATATGGCCAATTGCCTGACCGTACTTCTGCGCGTCGCTGACCTGGAAGGAGAAACCGGCGCCCTTCAGTTCGCCTTTGTCACCCACCTGGCCGCCGGATTCGGCGTAGAACGGCGTCTGGTCGAGGATAACAACCGCTTCCTGACCGGCGTTCACCGCGTCAACCGCTTTACCATCGATAAACAGCGCGGTGACTTTGCCATTCAGTTCCAGGCTGTCATAGCCTTTAAACTCAGAGGCGCCGTCGACGCGGATCATCGCATTGTAGTCCGCGCCAAAGCCGCTGGATTCGCGCGCGCGACGGCGCTGCTCTTCCATCGCGGCTTCAAAGCCGGCTTCGTCAACCTTGATATTGCGTTCGCGGCAAACGTCCGCGGTCAGGTCAACCGGGAAACCGTAGGTGTCGTACAGGCGGAAAGCGGTTTCGCCGTCCAGCGTGTCGCCCTGCAGTTTAGCCAGCTCTTCATCCAGCAGCGCCAGTCCGCGCTCCAGCGTACGGGCAAACTGCTCTTCTTCGGTCTTCAGCACCTGCTCAACCTGAGCCTGCTGCTGTTTCAGCTCTTCGCCGGCGGAACCCATCACATCAATCAGCGGGGCAACCAGTTTCCAGAAGAAGGTCTCCTTCGCGCCCAGCATGTTGCCATGGCGAATTGCGCGACGAATGATGCGGCGCAGCACGTAGCCGCGGTTTTCATTCGACGGGATAACGCCATCGGCAATCAGGAAGGCGCAGGAACGAATGTGGTCAGCGATAACGCGCAGCGACTTGTTCGAGAGATCGGTCGCACCGGTAACCTTCGCCACGCTCTTAATCAGATCGCGGAACAGGTCAATATCGTAGTTGGAGTTGACGTGCTGCAGCACGGCGGCAATACGCTCGAGGCCCATACCGGTATCTACGGACGGCTTCGGCAGCGGCTCCATGGTTCCGTCAGCCTGACGGTTGAACTGCATGAAGACGATATTCCAGATCTCAATATACCGATCGCCGTCTTCTTCCGGCGTTCCCGGAGGGCCGCCCCAGATATGGTCGCCATGGTCGAAGAAGATTTCGGTGCATGGACCGCACGGCCCGGTGTCACCCATCTGCCAGAAGTTATCGGAAGCAAACGGCGCGCCTTTGTTGTCGCCGATGCGGATAATACGCTCGCGCGGTACGCCAACTTCATTTGCCCAGATATCGAACGCTTCATCGTCGGTTTCGTAGACGGTCACCCACAGTTTTTCTTTCGGCAGGGCGAACCAGTTTTCACCGGTCAGCAGTTCCCATGCGTATTTGATGGCATCCTGCTTGAAGTAATCGCCGAAGCTGAAGTTACCCAGCATTTCAAAGAAGGTGTGGTGACGCGCGGTGTAGCCGACGTTTTCCAGATCGTTGTGCTTACCACCCGCACGAACGCAACGCTGCGCGGTGGTCGCGCGCGAATAATTACGTTTGTCGAGACCAAGGAAAACATCCTTGAACTGGTTCATCCCGGCGTTGGTAAACAGCAGGGTCGGGTCGTTATGCGGCACCAGGGAGCTGCTCGCAACTACCTGATGTCCTTTACTATGGAAAAAGTCGAGAAACGCCTGACGGATCTCAGCGGTGCTCTTGCTCATAATTATCCTGAAATCAAGCTAACGAAATGTCGCTGGCAGCCACTACCCAGTATCGACCGGCAGGCTACTCACGAAAATAAAGTGGGAATAAGATAAGTTTTCTTCACGGGGAAGTAAAATCCCGGATGGGTCAATCTGCAAAATTTCGCCAGATTTCCTGAATATCCTCCATCAGATAGCCGCGGTAGAGCAAAAAGCGCTGAATTTTGACTTTTTCTGCAAATACGCTGGGCAGGGGTTCGCCATATTTTCGCTGCGCCTGCTCTTTGGCAAGCCTCGCCCAGTCGATTTCGCACTCGCGCATGGCTGCCTCTGTCGTCTCGCGGGAGATCCCCTTCTGCTTTAGCTCCTGGCGGACGCGCGCCGGGCCGTACCCCTTGCGGCTGCGGCTGGCAATGAACTGACGGACAAAGCGTTCGTCGTCCAGATAGCGGTTCTCAATGCACCATTCAACGACTTTATCGACCTCTTCCGGCGTCACATCTAACGCTTCAGGGCCGTTTTTGCTCATGACCGGTGCAGCCAGCTTTCGCCTTAGCTCCTGTTCGCTGTGGTCGCGCATTGCCAGAATGCGAATCGCGCGATCCAGCAGCCTGGCGTAGTCAGAGCGGCGGGATGAAGTTTCAGTCACGGTCAGCCTCGCTAATCAAAAAAAGCAAAAGGGCCGCATAAGCGGCCCCTTGTTAGTCTGTTCAGACGATATCAGAAATCTTGCTCGGTTTCCGCTTCGCTGTTGCCATCAACCGCGAAGTCTGGCGTGGAGTCCTGATTGCTCAGCAGCAGTTCACGAACTTTCTTCTCGATCTCTTTTGCCGCAGCCGGGTTCTCTTTCAGCCAGGAGATGGCGTTCGCTTTACCCTGACCGATTTTATCACCGTTATAGCTGTACCATGCGCCGGCTTTCTCAATCAGCTTCTCTTTCACGCCGAGATCGACCAGCTCACCGAAGAAGTTAATCCCTTCGCCGTAGAGGATCTGGAATTCAGCCTGTTTAAACGGCGCGGCGATTTTGTTTTTCACCACTTTAACGCGGGTTTCGCTGCCGACAACGTTGTCGCCCTCTTTCACCGCACCGATACGACGGATATCCAGACGCACGGAGGCGTAGAACTTCAGCGCGTTACCGCCGGTGGTGGTTTCCGGGTTACCGAACATCACGCCAATTTTCATACGAATCTGGTTGATGAAGATGAGCAGGGTGTTGGACTGCTTCAGGTTGCCCGCCAGTTTACGCATCGCCTGGCTCATCATACGCGCCGCGAGGCCCATGTGAGAGTCGCCGATTTCGCCTTCGATTTCCGCTTTCGGCGTCAGCGCCGCAACGGAGTCAACGACGATAACGTCTACCGCACCGGAACGCGCCAGCGCGTCACAGATTTCCAGAGCCTGTTCGCCGGTATCCGGCTGGGAGCACAGCAGGTTGTCGATATCGACGCCCAGCTTGCGTGCGTAAACCGGGTCCAGCGCGTGTTCCGCATCGATAAACGCACAGGTTTTGCCTTCGCGCTGCGCGGCGGCGATAACCTGCAGCGTCAGCGTGGTTTTACCGGAAGATTCAGGCCCGTAGATCTCGACGATACGGCCCATCGGCAGGCCGCCTGCGCCCAGGGCGATATCAAGGGAAAGCGAGCCGGTGGAGATAGTTTCCACATCCATGGAACGGTCTTCACCCAGGCGCATGATGGAGCCTTTACCGAATTGTTTTTCGATCTGGCCCAGTGCTGCCGCCAACGCTTTCTGTTTGTTTTCGTCGATAGCCATTATTACTCCTCTCATGCCGGGTGTAACCGGGTAGTGAATTCTGTTCTGTTGAAGCAATTATACTGTATAGTCATACAGTATCAAGTATTTTGTAGAAATTGTTGCCAGAGGAGATTTAGCGCGTAGGCCGTGGCCTGGCGGCGTACCGACTCGCGGTCTCCGGCAAAGCATTCGCGCCGGGTTACGCCCTGTCCGCTGGCGCTGGCCACGCCAAACCAGACGGTTCCCACCGGCTTTTCCGCGCTGCCGCCGTCCGGCCCGGCGATGCCGCTGACCGAAATGGCATAGTCCGCGCGAGCCGCACGCAGCGCGCCGATGGCCATCTCCACCACCACCGGTTCACTCACCGCGCCATGGCTAAGCAGCGTCGCTTCGCTGACGCCAATCATCTGCGATTTCGCTTCATTGCTGTAAGTGACGAAACCGCGCTCAAACCATGCCGAACTGCCGGCGATATCGGTAAGGGTTTTGGCGACCCAGCCGCCGGTACAGGACTCCGCCGTGGTCACCGTCGCACCGCGCGCTTTCAGCGCCATCCCCACCTGCTCGCTCAGCTGCATTAATTCCGAATCTGTCATTCGTCGCCCCACGTAAGCTGTACAAAGAGGCCATCAAAGATAGCACTTTCAACGGAGATATGGGGACGAGGTAACGAATTTACGAGTCGGCTGGCGAAAAACATCGGCTATAGCCAACGCTGCATTTTCGGATAGCCGCCCGGGGGCGCCGGTGTCACAATTCACCGCACATATAAGGAAGAGTTAAATGAGAGGTTACCAGGAATGGCCAAAGCAACGCTTACCTCAGAGCAGAACGTGAAAAAAATTCGCCAGGTGCGCCTGTGCCTGTTTGTATGCGGCACAGTTTCACTGCTAACCGCGCTACTGCATATTTTCACCCGCTCATTCAACCCGCTGTTCGAAGGCGTACAGATCCTGCTGGGCGTGGGCTGTATTGCCAGTGGATTCACATTGAACTAAAAAATCAAGCAGATACTCTCAGAACCATAGCGGCGGATAACCGGCCCATCGCGGGCCGGTTTTTATTTATTTCATACTCGCCGCGATCAGCTCCACGTTGTGACGCAGCATTTTCACGTAGCTGTCCGCCACGCCGCCCGGTTGAGAGAGCGCTTCAGGGTAGAGCTCTCCTCCCGGCTGCGCGCCCGTCGCGCTGGCAATCTGTTTAACCAGTCTTGGATCCAGCTGATTTTCCATAAACCAGGTATGCACCTCGTCGGCTTTAATTTGTCGAATTAATGCCGCCACCTGCGCCGCGCTGGCCTCACTTTCCGAAGATAGCCCCTGCGGCGCGAGGAAAGTCACGCCATAGGCGCGGCCAAAATAGCCGAAAGCATCATGGCTGGTCAGAACCTTACGCTTTGCCTGTGGAATGGCGGTGAACTGGCTTTTAGCCCAGCGATCGATCTCGTTAAGCTGGCTGATATAGCGCTTGCCGGAGGCCTCCAGCGCCAACTTATCTTCCGGGTCGGCTTTCACCAGGCCGTTGAGGATATTCTGCGCGTACAGCGCACCGTTCGCGGCGCTGTTCCAAGCATGCGGATCGGTTACCGTTGCGCCATCTTCTTCAAGCGTGTGGGTTTTGACTCCGCGGGAAGCCACCACCAGCTCGCCTTTGAACCCGGATGCTTTAATCAGCCGGTCCAGCCAGCCCTCCAGCCCCAGGCCGTTGACCACCACTACATCGGCGTTGTTCAGCAGCGCGCTCTCTTTCGGCGAGGGCTCGAAGGTATGCGGATCGCCGTCTGGCCCCACTAGCGTATCCACATGCACATGTTCGCCGCCAATCTGCTGCACCATATCGCCCAACACGGAAAAACTGCTCACCACGTTTAGCGTTTTCGCCATCACCCCGTGCGATGCCAGACCCAGCGCCAGCGCCAGCCATATCCCGGTACGTTTCATCATTGTCCTTACCCCATTAATTTACGCCAGCCGACAACCAGCCGGCTGCGCGAGCCAAAAAACACCGATACAAAAAAGAGGCCGCTGGCGGTCAGCACAATGGCGGGTCCGGCAGGCAAATTCGCCGCCCACGACAGGCTCAGCCCCATCCACGCGCAAAAACCGCCCATCAGAGCCGCCAGCAGCAGAATGCCCGGCAGCGTCCGCGCCCAGCAGCGCGCCGCGACCGCGGGCAGCATCATGACCCCCACCGCCATCAGCGTGCCGAGCACCTGAAACCCGGCCACCAGATTGAGCACCAGCAGGGCGAGGAACAGGCCGTGCAGCAGCGCAGGCACTCTTCGCGCGTTCACCTGAAGCCAGACGCTGTCGAAGGCTTCGCTGACCAGGCCGCGATAAAACAGGGCGATGCAAATCAGCGTCAGGCTGGCAACGCCGGTCACAAACAGCGCCGAATCGCGGTCTACCGCCAGAATCGAGCCGAACAGCAGATGCAGCAGGTCGACGTTAGAGCCGCGCAGCGAGACCAGCGTGACGCCCAGCGCCAGGGAGCCGAGATAAAATCCGGCAAAGCTGGCATCCTCTTTTAAAAGCGTGCGTCGGCTGACCCACCCCGCCACCAGCGCCACCGCAATGCCGGCAATAAAACCCCCGACGGTCATCGCCAGCAGCGACATCCCGTTAAGCAGGTAGCCCACCGCCACGCCGGGCAAAATCGCATGCGAGAGCGCATCGCCCATCAGGCTCATGCGGCGTAAAAGTAAGAAGACGCCGAGCATGGTCGTGCTCAGGGAGAGCGCCAGGCACACCACCAGCGCGCGGCGCATAAAGCCAAACTCGATAAAGGGCTGAATGAAGGTGTGCCAGATCATGCCAGCCTCGCGGAGTGAAAGGCGGGCAGCACATCAGGCGTACTGCCCCAGCGGGCGCGCTGCGGCGTCAGCAGCATCGTTTCCGGGAAATAGTCGGCGACCCGCTGGTTATCGTGCAGCACCGCCAGAATCGTCTGCCCCTGCTGATGCATTTCCAGGATCAGCGCCATCAGCTCACGGCAGGTGGCTTCGTCGATGCCGGTAAACGGTTCGTCGAGCATCACCAGCGGCGCGCGCTGCACCATCACCCTCGCGAAGAGCATGCGCTGAAACTGGCCGCCGGAGAGCGCCTCAATCGGCGTTTTCGCCATCGCTAGCAGCCCCACCCGCGCTATGGCCGCGACGATACGCTGGCGCACCTCCCCCCCGAGCCCGCGCAGCAACGATACCTGCGGCCAGGCCCCCTGGCTGACGACATCCTGCACCGTGAGCGGAAACTGCGACTCCAGCGCATGCCGCTGCGCCAGCCAGCCGATAACCGGCCGTCCGTCGCGCCAGTTCAGGCGGCCGCTGACCGGCGGGATAAATCCGGCCAGCGTCTTTAACAGCGTCGATTTCCCGCAGCCGTTCAGGCCGACGATAGCCGTCATACTCCCCGTTGCAATCGTGCCGCTAAGGGACGGCGTGATCGCCAGCCCTTCATAGCCAGCCACCAGGTGATCGAGCTTAATCATGGCAGGGATACCGCCCACCAGGTTGCCAGCCACAGCGCGGCCAGCACTACGCAGGCCATCGTCAGCCGGGCGATGCCTGAAGTCATCAATAAGGAAGTCAATGTTTACGCCTCAATAGAACGTTATAACATAACAATATTAAAAGAAGCGTAGATTGTAAATTGGCGTCAACAAAAGGAAATGCTGCAAAATGTTACAGACTCCTCTCCGGACGGAGAGGAGCGCAGAAGGCGGGATTACTGCATCCGGGCCTGAGAAACCGCCAGGCCCAGCTGCCAGACGGCCATCGCGTAATGGGTGCTGTGGTTATAGCGGGTGATAGTGTAGAAGTTCGGCAGGCCGTACCAGTACTGATAGCCGGTACCGACATCCAGACGCAGCAGGCTCGCCTGCTGATGGTTACCCAGCGGCTGGGTCGGGGTTAATCCTGCCGCCGCCAGCTGCGAGACGCTGTATTTAGTTTTAAACCCATTGTTCAGGCCAGGCGCCTGGCCCAGCGCCTGTACCGCGACCAGATCGCCGCTCACCCAACCGTGCTGCTTGAAGTAATTCGCCACGCTGCCGATGGCATCGACCGGATCCCACAGATTGATATGCCCGTCGCCGTTAAAGTCCACGGCATACTGCTTATAAGAAGAGGGCATAAACTGACCATAGCCCATTGCCCCGGCGAAGGAGCCTTTCAGATCGAGCGGGTCATCCTGTTCGCTGCGCGCCATCAGCAGGAACGTTTCCAGCTCGCCGGAGAAGTATTCGGCGCGGCGCGGATAGTTAAACGACAGCGTCGCCAGCGCATCGAGGATACGGGTTTTACCCATCACCCTGCCCCAGCGGGTCTCAACGCCAATAATCCCGACGATAATTTCCGGCGGCACGCCGTAAACCTGGTACGCGCGGTTGAGCGCATCCTGATACTGGTTCCAGAACGCCACGCCGTTCTGCACGTTATCCGGAGTAATAAACTGTTTTTTATAGCGCAGCCAGGCGCCGTTTGGCCCTGACGGCGGCAGCCCGGTCGGCGCCTGGCGGTCCATCAGACGCAGAACATAGTCCAGACGTTTAGCCTGCGAGAGGATCTCATGCAGCTGCTGTCGGTCAAAGCCGTGCTTGCTCACCATCTTGTCGATGAACTGCTCCGCCGCCGGGTTATTCGCGAAATCACCGCTCATCTGCATCACGTTATGCTGCGGCTCAAGTAAAAAACCGCCCGTGCCGCCCGCCATTTCCTTTTCCGCGGGGGTTTGAGGTTTGCTGCTGCAGGCAGCGAGTAGAACGCAAAGAGGGAGTAAAGCCAGATAACGATGCTTCAACATGGGACATCCATTTAACAAATCGGCAAGGGATAATTATGGTAAAGCATGCGCCCGCTCACAAGGAAGCGGCGACGATGTAAATTCTTTTTTCTTGCCGTTTTTGCTTATGCCTCGCCGGATCTTTCTTTCACTTCAGCTATAAACTTTCAAAATAAAATATTTATCTTTCATTTTGCGATCAATATAACAATTTCAAACCTTTTAAAATGATTAAAATTAGCCGCCAGTTAGCAAGAAAAATAACACGCTGAAGGAGAGAACAATGATTGAAGTCGTTACCCACGGCGCCGAGTGGTTTATCGGCCTGTTTCAGAAGGGAGGCGAGGTATTCACCGGAATGGTCACCGGGATCCTGCCTTTGCTGATCAGCCTGCTGGTGATCATGAATGCGCTGATCAACTTTATCGGTCAGCAGCGGATCGAAAAGCTGGCGCAGCGCTGCGCCGGTAATCCGATCTCGCGCTACCTGCTGCTGCCCTGCATCGGCACCTTCGTTTTCTGTAACCCGATGACCCTGAGCCTTGGGCGCTTTATGCCCGAGAAATACAAACCGAGCTACTACGCGGCGGCCTCCTACAGCTGCCACTCAATGAACGGCCTGTTTCCGCATATCAACCCCGGCGAACTGTTCGTCTATCTGGGGATCGCCAACGGGCTGACCACCCTCGGCCTGCCGTTAGGGCCGCTGGCGGTGAGCTATTTGCTGGTGGGTCTGGTGACGAACTTCTTCCGCGGCTGGGTAACCGATCTGACCACGTCGATTTTTGAGAAAAAAATGGCCATCCAGCTTGAGCAGAAAGTCCACCTGTCAGGAGCGACATCATGACCCGTATTCGCATTGAAAAAGGCACCGGCGGCTGGGGCGGACCGCTCGAACTGGACGCCGTTGCCGGTAAAAAAATTGTCTATATCACCGCGGGCACCCGTCCGGCGATCGTCGATAAAATTGCCCACCTCACCGGCTGGCAGGCGGTCGATGGTTTCAAAGAGGGCGAGCCGCCGGAAGCGGAAATCGGCGTGGCGATTATCGACTGCGGCGGCACCCTGCGCTGCGGTATCTACCCGAAGCGCCGCATCCCGACCATTAATATCCACGCGACCGGCAAATCGGGTCCGCTGGCGCAGTACATCGTCGAAGACATTTACGTTTCCGGCGTCAAAGAAGAGAACATTTTCGCGCTGGAAGAGGGGCCCTCCCCGGCCCCGCAGGCCGCGCCTGCCCAGCCGGCGGCCCGCGACTATGACACCAGCAAGAAAATAACCGAGCAGAGCGACGGCCTGCTGGCCAAAGTTGGTATGGGGATGGGCTCGGTCGTGGCGGTGCTGTTCCAGGCCGGGCGCGACACCATCGATACGGTGCTGAAAACCATTCTGCCGTTTATGGCCTTCGTCGCGGCGCTGATCGGCATCATCATGGCCTCCGGCATCGGCGACTGGATTGCCCACGGCCTGGCGCCGCTCGCCAGCCATCCGCTGGGCCTCGTCACCCTGGCGCTGATCTGCTCTTTCCCGCTGCTGTCGCCGTTTCTCGGCCCCGGCGCGGTCATCGCCCAGGTTATCGGCGTGCTGATTGGCGTGCAGATTGGCCTTGGCAATATTCCGCCGCATCTCGCCCTGCCCGCGCTGTTCGCCATTAACGCCCAGGCCGCCTGCGACTTTATCCCGGTTGGCCTGTCGCTGGCGGAAGCGCGCCAGGACACCGTGCGCGTCGGCGTACCGTCGGTACTGGTGAGCCGCTTCCTGACCGGCGCGCCAACGGTGCTGATCGCCTGGTTCGTTTCCGGATTTATTTACCAATAAGAGGTGCCTGAAGATGACCGTGATTTACCAGACCACCATTACGCATATCGGCGCCAGCGCGGCGATGGCGCTGGACGAGCAGATGCTGATCACCTTCCGCGAAGGCGCCCCGGCCGATATCGAAGAGTACTGCTTTATTCACAACCACGGCGAGCTCTCCGGCGCGCTGGTGCCGGGCGCTGAGCTGCAGCTCGGCGAGCTGCGCTACCCGGTCACCGCCGTCGGCGAAGTCGCCGAGCAGAACCTGCGCGAGCTGGGCCATATCACGCTGCGCTTTGACGGCCACCGCGAAGCGGAATTCCCCGGAACCGTACACGTGGCGGGGCCGGTGCCGGAAGGTATCGCCGCCGGCTGCGTACTGAAATTTGTTGCTTAAGCTGTAAGGAGAAAATTATGAATCAGGTTGCTGTTGTCATCGGTGGGGGACAAACCTTAGGGGAGTTTCTGTGTCGCGGGCTTGCCGCAGAAGGCTATCGCGTGGCGGTGGTCGATATTCAGAGCGATAAAGCGACCCGCGTCGCGCAGGCCATCAATGCAGAACATGGCGAAGGCACGGCGTGGGGCTTCGGCGCGGATGCCACCAGCGAAGCCAGCGTGGTCGCCCTCGCCCGCGGGGTAGACGAAATATTTTCCCGCGTCGACCTGCTGGTCTATAGCGCCGGGATCGCTAAAGCGGCGTTTATCAGCGACTTCGCGCTGGGGGATTTCGACCGTTCGCTGCAGGTGAATCTGGTGGGCTACTTCCTCTGCGCCCGCGAGTTCTCTCGCCTGATGATCCGCGACGGCATTAAAGGACGCATCATCCAGATCAACTCTAAATCCGGCAAAGTGGGCAGCAAGCATAACTCCGGCTATAGCGCGGCGAAGTTTGGCGGCGTGGGGCTGACGCAGTCGCTGGCGCTGGACCTCGCGGAGTACGGGATTACCGTGCACTCCCTGATGCTCGGCAACCTGCTGAAGTCGCCGATGTTCCAGTCTCTGCTGCCGCAGTACGCCACCAAGCTGGGGATCCCGGAGGAGCAGGTCGAGCAGTATTACATCGACAAAGTCCCGCTGAAGCGCGGCTGCGATTACCAGGACGTACTTAACGTGCTGATGTTTTACGCCAGTCCGCAGGCTTCATACTGCACCGGGCAGTCCATCAACGTCACCGGCGGGCAGGTGATGTTTTAAACCAGAGGTCCCGGATTGCGCTGCGCTTATCCGGGCTACAAAACCGGCACCCCGCGCCGATCCGTAGCCCGGGTAAGGCGCAACGCGCCGCCTCCGGGGAAATATCGCACACGCCTTAAGGAGACTTTTATGGTTACCGCACTTATCACTATCGCCGCCATCGCCTGGATAACCCAGCTCGCCTTTGGCGGCTGGCAGATCAGGCAGTTCAATCGCGCATTCGATCGGCTGTGCCAGCAGGGACGCGTCGGCGTCGGCCGCTCCTCGGGGCGGTTCAAGCCGCGCGCCGTCGTCGCCATCGCCGTCGACGAAAACGACCACATTCGCGATACGCTGTTAATGAAAGGCCTCACCGTCTTCGCCAGGCCGCAAAAAATTCCCGCCCTCACCGGTAAGCATCTTAAGGAATTGCAGCCTGATGTGATCTTTCCCAATGATCCGCTCTGTCAGAATGCACTATCATTAGCGCTTAATCCGAAACATGGATAATTTCGTTGTGAACGTTAATATCTTGCGAAATTATCATTTCGAAACTTTAAACGCAGGATACAACGCCTATGAAACCACGTCAGCGCCAGGCAGCCATTCTCGAGCACCTGCAATCGCAGGGCAAATGCTCGGTCGAAGAGCTGGCGCAACACTTCGACACCACCGGCACCACCATCCGTAAGGATCTGGTGATCCTTGAGAATGCCGGTACCGTTATCCGCACTTACGGCGGCGTGGTGTTAAATAAAGACGAGGCCGATCCGCCCATCGACCACAAAACGCTGATCAACACCCATAAAAAAGAGCGGATTGCCGAAGCCGCGGTCAGCTTCATTCACGATGGCGACTCGATCATTCTTGACGCCGGCAGTACGGTGCTGCAAATGGTGCCGATGCTCAGCCGCTTCAATAACATTACCGTGATGACCAACAGCCTGCATATCGTCAACGCCCTCTCCGAACTGGATAACGAACAAACCATCCTGATGCCGGGCGGCACGTTCCGCAAAAAATCGGCCTCCTTTCACGGCCAGCTGGCGGAAAACGCCTTCGAACACTTCAGCTTCGATCGACTGTTTATGGGCACCGACGGCATTGATTTAATCGCCGGCGTCACCACCTTTAATGAGGTTTATACGGTCAGCAAAGCGATGTGCAATGCCGCCCGCGAAGTTATCCTGATGGCCGACTCGTCGAAGTTTGGCCGCAAAAGTCCCAATATCGTCTGCGGCCTGGAGAGCGTAGACAAACTGATTACCGATGCCGATATCAGCCCGGAATTTAAGCGGGCGCTGGAAGACAAAGGCATCGAAGTCATTATTACTGGAGAACATCATGAGTAACTTTCTGTTAGAAGCCGGACGCCAGACCCTGATGCTGGAGCTTCAGGAGGCGAGCCGCCTGCCTGAACGCCTGGGCGACGACTTCATCCGCGCGGCGGAAACCATTATCCACTGCGAGGGCAAACTGGTCGTCTCCGGTATCGGTAAATCGGGTCATATTGGTAAAAAGCTGGCCGCCACCTTCGCCAGCACCGGCACCCCGGCATTTTTTGTTCACCCGGCGGAAGCGCTGCACGGCGACCTCGGCATGCTCGACAGCCGCGACGTGATGCTGTTTATCTCTTACTCCGGCAGCGCTAAAGAGCTGGATCTTATCGTTCCGCGCCTGGAGGAAAAATCTATTCCGCTGCTGGCGATGACCGGTAAATCCACTTCACCGCTGGCGCTGGCGGCCAAAGCGGTGCTTGATATTGCCGTAGAGCGTGAAGCCTGTCCGATGCACCTCGCGCCCACCTCCAGCACCGTCAATACCCTGATGCTCGGCGACGCGCTGGCCATGGCGGTCATGCAGGCCCGCGGCTTTAACGAAGAAGATTTCGCCCGTTCGCACCCGGCCGGCGCGCTGGGCGCGCGGCTGCTGAACAAAGTTCACCATCTGATGCGCCGCGACGGCGACGTGCCGCGCGTCGCCAACGACACCAGCGTCATGGACGCGATGCTCGAACTCAGCCGCACCGGCCTGGGGCTGGTGGCGGTCTGCGATGAGCGCAATCACGTGCAGGGCGTCTTTACCGACGGCGACCTGCGCCGCTGGCTGGTGGGCGGCGGCAGCTTACAGGATATCGTCAGCCAGGCGATGACCCGCAACGGCGTCACTCTGCAAGCGGAAAGCCGCGCGATAGAAGCCAAAGAGCGCCTGATGAAGCATAAAATCAGCGCCGCTCCGGTGGTGGATGAAAGCGGCCAGCTGGTCGGCGCGATTAACCTGCAGAACTTTTATCAGGCCGGGATCCTTTAAGCCCCAGACGTTTCGCCAGCCGGTGCAGGTTGGCGACGTCGAGCCCCAGCGCGCGGGCGGCGGCGGCCCAGCTGCGGCCATTAGCCGCCAGCGCGCTGGCGATCGCTTCGCGCTGGAACGCCTCCGTCGCCTCGCGCAGGCTCACCGCTTCCGCCGCCGGCTGCGGGCTGACGGTCGGCAAGGCTGGCGCTTCCCCGGCCAGCTGAAAATGCTGCGGCTCCAGCACGATATCATTACCCGCCTGCGTCGCCCGCGCCAGCACCACCGCCCGATGAATCGCGTGCTCCAGTTCGCGTACGTTGCCCGGCCATGCCCAGGCGAGCAGCCTGGCCCGCGTCGCTTCGCTTAAAATCACCTGCGCCAGCCCCATACGCAAACGGCACTGTTCGCAAAAATAGCCGGCCAGCAGCACTACATCACTTTCCCGCTCGCGCAGCGCCGGAACCGACAGCGGAAACACGCTCAGGCGATGATACAGGTCGGCGCGAAAGCGCCCCTCCACCACCTCCTGACGCAGATCGCGGTTAGTGGCCGCCAGCACACGCACATCAACCCGCAGGCTGCGATCGTCGCCGACGCGCTGAATATCGCCATACTGCAGCACCCGCAGCAGCTTGGCCTGGAGCGCCAGCGAAAGCTCGCCAATTTCATCGAGGAACAGCGTCCCGTTGTCCGCCATTTCAAATTTACCGCTGCGGTTGCTGATCGCCCCGGTAAACGCCCCTTTGACGTGGCCAAACAGCTCGCTCTCCGCCACGCTCTCCGGCAGGGCCGCGCAGTTGAGATAGACCAGCGGATTGGCCGCCCGCGGCGACCCCTGATGCACCGCTTTCGCCACCAGCTCTTTGCCGGTGCCGGTCTCGCCGCTAATCAGCACGTTTAAGTCAGAAGCCGCGACGATATCGATCTCTTTTTTCAGCTGCAGCATCGGCGCCGACAGGCCAATCATCTCCTGACGTTCGGCTGCCGGATACACGATAGCCTGCTCCGGCAGCACGTTTTGATTCTCCAGCCGGGCGATCAGCAGCGCGTTATTGAGCGCCCCGGCCACCAGGGCGGCAATCAGGCGCAGCTCCTCGTCGCTGAAGCCGTCAAAACGGTCCGCATCCATGCCGTCGAGGGTGAGCGCGCCGATCAGGGTTTGCCCGGCAAACAGCGGCAGGCCGACGCAGGCGTGCACCTTCAGGCTCTCCTGTCCGGGGATCAGGCCATCGTAAGGGTCCGGCAGATCGCTATCCGCCGGGAAGCGCACCACGTCCCCCGCCCGGGCAATCGCCTCCAGCCGCGGGTGGCCTTCAAGGGCAAAGCGTCGGCCAAGTACGTCCTGGGCCAGGCCATCAATCGCCAGCGGCACAAACTGGTGCGCCTCGTAGCGCAGCAGCGCCGAAGCATCGCAGCCGAGTATCTGCCGCAGGGTGGTAATCAAACGCGAAAAACGGTCGGCATGGCCGAGATCGCTTTGTAAATCAATGGCGATTTTCGCCAGGGCCTCGACGGAGAAACTCATTGTCGCCTCATAGTCATTTTGACACCAAACGTAGTCATATCGACTATTTTAACCATTGTCAATTTGACATCAACAGATTTAATAAAAAACTTAAAACACTTTAAATTCAATTATTTAAAAAGTTGGCACGCAACTTGATATAAGCAAAACATCTTATTTGAACACTGCTGAATTAATTGAGGTTGCTATGTCTATTCTGGTTAAAAATAACATTCATTGGGTTGGCCAACGCGACTGGGAAGTGCGTGATTTCCACGGGACTGAATACAAAACGCTGCGCGGCAGCAGCTACAACAGCTATCTCATCCGGGAAGAAAAAAATGTGCTGATCGATACCGTCGATCATAAATTCAGCCGTGAATTCGTGCAGAACCTGCGCGGTGAAATCGACCTCGCCGATATTGATTACATCATTATCAACCATGCTGAGGAGGACCATGCCGGCGCGCTGACCGAGCTGATGACCCAGATCCCGGACACCCCGATTTACTGTACCGCCAACGCCATCGACTCCATCACCGGACACCATCATCACCCGGAGTGGAATTTTAAGGTGGTGAAAACCGGCGACAGCCTGGATATCGGCAACGGCAAGCAGCTGATTTTCGTCGAAACCCCGATGCTGCACTGGCCGGATAGCATGATGACCTATATGACCGGCGACGCGGTGCTGTTCAGCAACGACGCCTTCGGCCAGCACTACTGCGATGAACATCTGTTTAATGATGAAGTTGACCAGGTTGAGCTTTATGAGCAGTGCCAGCGCTACTATGCCAATATTCTGACCCCGTTCAGCCGCCTGGTGACGCCGAAAATTACCGAAATCCTCAGCTTTAACCTGCCGGTGGATATGATTGCGACCTCCCACGGCGTGGTCTGGCGCGATAACCCGACGCAGATCGTCGAAAAATATCTCGAGTGGGCGGCGGATTATCAGGAAGACCGCATCACGATTTTCTACGACACCATGTCCAACAACACCCGCATGATGGCCGACGCGATAGCCCAGGGCATTACCGACGTGGATCCGCGCGTGGCGGTGAAAATTTTCAACGTCGCCCGCAGCGATAAAAACGACATTCTGACCAACGTGTTCCGTTCGAAGGGCGTGCTGGTCGGCACCTCAACCATGAATAACGTGATGATGCCGAAAATCGCCGGGCTGGTGGAGGAGATGACCGGCCTGCGTTTCCGTAATAAGCGCGCCAGCGCCTTCGGCTCCCACGGCTGGAGCGGCGGCGCGGTTGACCGCCTGTCCACGCGTTTACAGGATGCGGGCTTTGAAATGTCCCTGAGCCTGAAGGCCAAATGGCGCCCGGATCTCGACGCGCTGGAGCTGTGCCGCGAGCACGGCCGCGAAATCGCCCGCCAGTGGGCCCTCTCCCCGCTGCCGGCGAGCCAGGCCAAACACGCCGCGCCTGAGGCAACGCCCTGCGCAGCGCCAGCGGCAGCCGATCTCGGCCCGAAAATGCAGTGCAGCGTTTGCCAGTGGATTTACGACCCCGAACAGGGCGAACCGAACCAGGACGTCCAGCCGGGTACGCCGTGGAGCGAAGTCCCGGATAACTTCCTCTGCCCTGAGTGTTCGCTGGGTAAAGATGTGTTTGACGTTCTGGCATCGGAGGCAAAATGAGTGATGGCATCGTCATCATCGGCTCGGGCTTCGCGGCCCGTCAGCTGGTGAAAAATATTCGCAAGCAGGACCCGAATATCCCGCTGACCCTGATCGCCGCCGACAGCATGGATGAGTACAACAAACCGGATCTCAGCCATGTGGTCAGCCGCGGGCAGAACGCCGACGACCTGACCCTGCAAACGGCGGGCGAGTTTGCCGAGCAGTACAATCTGCGCCTGTTTCCGCATACCTGGGTCAGCGATATCGACGCCGAGCAGCACCTGGTGAAGAGCCAGGACCGCGAGTGGCGCTATGACAAACTGGTGCTGGCCACCGGCGCGACGCCGTTTATCCCACCGGTGCCGGGCCGCGAGCTGATGCTGACCCTGAACAGCCAGCGGGAATACGGTGCGGCGCAAAGCCATCTGCGCGATGCAAAAAGGGTGCTGATCGTTGGCGGCGGGCTGATTGGCTGCGAGCTGGCGATGGATTTCTGCCGCGCCGGCAAAGCGGTGACGGTGGTGGATAACTCCGCCAGCGTACTGTCGGCCCTGATGCCGCCCGAGGCCAGCAGCCGACTGCAGCATCGTCTGACCGACATGGGCGTGCATCTGATGCTGAAGTCCCAGCTGGAAAGCCTGGCGCAGAGCGCCGACGGGATTCGCGTCACCCTTGACCGCCAGCGTACGGTGACGGTGGATGCGGTGGTGGCCGCCGCCGGTTTACGCCCGGAAACGGCGCTGGCGCGGCATGCGGGGTTGAAAACTCACCGCGGCGTGGTGGTGAACAGCCAGCTGCAAACCAGCCATCCGGCGATTTACGCCCTCGGCGACTGCGCGGAAATCAACGGCATGGTCCTGCCTTTTCTGCAGCCGATTCTGCTAAGCGCTATGTGCCTGAGTAAAAATCTGCTGGACCAGCAGGGAGAACTGAAGCTGCCGCCGATGCTGGTGAAGGTCAAAACGCCGGATTTACCGCTGCACCTGGCGGGCGATACCCGGCGCGAGGATCTGACGTGGAATATCGTTGCCGCCAAAGACGGCCTGGTCGCGAAAGGCGTTGACGCCGAGAACCAGCTGCGCGCTTTTGTGGTCAGCGAGGATCGCATGAAAGATGCTTTTGCCCTGCTCAAGCAGCTGGTGAGTTAACCTCGATGAAATAATGTTATTCCCGGGTCGCGGCGTAAACGCCTTACCCGGGCTACCCAACTTGCGAGGCGCTCGGGTTTGGTAGCCCGGCTAAGCGCAGCGCGAGCCGGGGAAATGCCCAACCTACCGCGCCAGATTATCGTACCCGCGCCAGCGGTAGTTGAGCACCGACAGCACCCAGCAGGCCACGAACAGCCCGACCACCACAAAACCGGCGTCGCCGAGATGGTCGTTCAATGCGCCAACCCAGCGCCAGAGGCCGCCGCTCAGAGAGAACTTATCCATCAACAGCCCCAGCGCTTCCAGACCGCCGATAAACAGCGCCACCACCACCGAGGTGCCGGTAATGGTCATATTGTAATAGAGCTTGCGCTGCGGCTTGCTGAACGCCCAGCCGTAGGCGCCGACCATCAGCACGTTATCGAGCGTATCCACCAGCGCCATCCCGCTGGCGAACAGCGCCGGAAAAACCATAATCGACCAAATCGACACCCCGCTCGACGCGCTGGCGGCGGAGATCCCCAGCACGCCGATTTCCGTCGCCGTATCAAAGCCGAGGCCAAACAGAAAGCCCACCAGATACATCTGCCAGCTGCGGCTAATCAGGCGGAAGGTTTTACCGAACAACCAGCTCATCATGCCGCCGCCGGTCATGACCTCATCGCTCACCTTTTCGCCCTGCTTCCACGCCCGAAAGCTGCGCCAGACGCTGCGCAAAATAACCAGGTTGATAAAGGCCATCACCAGCAGGAACAGCGCCGACACGGCGGTGCCGATAACGCTGCCGGTCTCGTGAAACCAGCTCATCTGCTGGCCAAACGCGGTGGCGGTCGCGGCAATCGCCGCCGAAGCCAGCACCACAATCGACGAATGCCCCAGCGAGAACCACGCGCCAACGGCAAAAGGCCGCTTCCCCTGCTGCATCATTTTGCGGGTCACGTTGTCGATCGCCGCGATATGGTCGGCGTCCACCGCGTGGCGCAGACCATAACCCCAGGCCAGCAGGCTGGCGGCCATCAGCGCGCCGCTGCCGCCGAACGCCGTAAACGCCCAGCCCCAGGCCAGCAAATTGGCGGCAATCAATGCCAGCACCAGCGCCGCTGCGCGCGGCTGCTGACGCAAAATCGTCACTATCATATCGGTGTCCTTTAAGCCTGCAGGCGGGCCGCAGCGATAACCGCCTGGCCGAGGGCAATCGCGCCATCGCCTGCGGGCAGCTGCTGCGGAAAGAGCAGAGTAAAATCGGCCAGATAAAAGGTCAATCGCGCCGTCAGCAGGCGGTTGTGCAGTACCCCGCCGCCGAAGGCCAGCGTGTGAATATTCCGCGCGTTCGCGCAATCGCGCATCATGGCCGCCAGCCCGCGGGCCAGCGCATCATGAAAGGCCCACGCTTTTTGCGCCGGGCTCGCCTGCCAGCTCAGCCACTGCTGCCAGAACGTCGCCAGATCCAGTTTTCCATCGCGCCACGGTAGCGTCGCCGGATGATCAACTCCTTCGCAGGTCGCCGCCAGCGCCTCCAGACGGCACGCCGCTTCCCCCTCATAGCTCAGAGTTAGCGGCGCGCACTCCAGCGCGCAGGCGACGGCGTCAAACAGACGGCCGCACGACGATGCCTGCGGCGCATTAATACCGCGCTCGATTGCCCGCGCCAGCAGCGGCCAGCTTTGCTGGCGCAGCGCGGCGGTGTCGGCATAATTCTGCCACTCGGGGACGAAGGCCAGGCAGTGGGCGAGCAGATTGCGCCACGGCTGACGCGCCGCGAGGTCGCCGCCGGGCAGCGCCACCGCCGGCAGACCGCCGAGATGCTCGCACTCGCGATAGTTGACCCGCAGGCACTCGCCGCCCCACAGCTCGCCGTTTTCCCCCATCCCGATACCGTCGAGGATAAGGGCAATCACGTCGCCTCCCTCCCGCGGCCAGCGGTGCTCGGCCAGGCAGGCGGCCGCGTGGGCATGATGATGCAACACGCGGTCCACCGGCAGCATAAGCGACGCCGCCCACCGCGAAGCGCGGTAGCCGGGATGGGCGTCGGCAACCACCCGCTGCGGGGTAAAAGCGTAAATCTCCTGCATCAGACGCAGCGCCTGCCGCCACTGCGCCTCGACGCCCTCCTCATCGAGATCGCCAAAATGCTGGCTGAGCACCGCTTCATCGCCGCGCAGCAGGCAGAACGTATTTTTCATATCCGCGCCGAGAGCCAGCAGCGGCGGTATGTCGTGGAAACCCGGCGGCAGCGCCAGCGCGTCAGGCACGTAGCCGCGGGCACGGCGCAGCATCTCGCCGCTTTGCCGCACCACGGAATCATCCATCCGCTGCACAATCTCGCGATTATGCAGCAGAAAACCGTCGGCAATTCCGGCTAAATCCGCCAGCGCCTCGGCGTTGGTTAACGCCGGCGGGCGGCCGCTGAGGTTGCCGGAGGTCATCACTAATGGGCGCGCCAGCGCCTGCGAAAGTAAATGCTGCTGTGGATTAGACGGCAGCATCCCCCCTACTTCCGCAAGCCCTGGCGCAATCTGGTCGCACAGGCCGGCCACCTGCGTTTTCTCCAGCAGCACGATCGGCGCGGCGGGAGAGGTCAGCAGCGTCAGCGCCGGTTCATCGAGCCCCGCCGTTGTCGCCAGCATCACCGCCAGCGGTTTCGCCGGGCGATGCTTACGCGCCCGCAGCTTCGCCACGGCCTCGCGGTTTCCGGCGTCGCACAGCAGATGGAAACCGCCCAGCCCCTTCACCGCCACAATATCGCCCGCCAGCAGGCGAGCAATCGTCGCATCTAAGGCGGCCTCGCCAAATAAATGCTCCTGCGGGCCGCGCCACTCCAGCTGCGGCCCGCACTCGGCGCAGGCTACCGGCTGCGCGTGAAAGCGGCGATCGGCGGGATCGCCATATTCCGTCGCGCAGGCGGGGCAAAGAGGAAACGGCGACATAGAGGTCAGCGGGCGGTCGTAGGGCATAGCGCGAATAATGGTAAAGCGCGGCCCGCAGTGGGTGCAGTTGATAAACGGATAGCGGTAGCGGCGCTCCCGCGGGTTGTTCATCTCCGCCAGGCATGCCGGGCAGGTAGCGGCATCGGGCACAATCTGCGTGCGCATGCTTCCGGCCCCGCTTTGGCGGATGGTAAAGCCCGGCGGCGGCGCGGCCCAGACAAAAGGCGCCGCTGCCGCGCTGTCGATACGCGCCAGCGGCGGGCTGCGCCGGGTTAACGCGGCGAGAAATGGCGCATCATCGCCGACAAGGCGCACCAGCACGCCGTCGCCGTCGTTGCACACGTCGCCGCGCAGCCCCAGCTGCTGCGCCAGCTGCCAGACGAAGGGGCGGAATCCCACCCCCTGCACTTTACCGCGAATGCGGATTTGCACCCCGTTCATTGCGCGACCGGCTTACCAGGCCAGCGCGGTGCGGCGGCGTTTTTCGATATTCATCTGTTCGAGCTTGTTGCGGTCGACGCAAATCAGCGCGTGGGTCGGGCAGGCATCCATACAGGCCGGGCCTTCCTCACGGTGGTGGCAAAGGTCGCATTTGTTGGCTTCGGCTTTTTCCGCCATCACGTTCAGCCCCGCGCCGCTGTGGCGGATAACCGGGCGCACCACCACTTCCATGGCGCCGTACGGACAGGCCACCACGCAGGTTTTACAGCCAATACAGCGCTCCTGCATCACGTGGACGAAGCCCTGGTCGCGGCCGATCGCGCCGTTCGGACAGACGTTGGCGCACGGCGCGTCTTCGCACTGACGACAGGCGGTGGCCGTCGACACGTTAACGCCTTTGATCACGTGAATACGCGGTAAAAAGCTTTTTGGCGTCAGCGCGGCGCAGTCCTGATTTTCCTGATGAGAGACCACGCAGGCCACTTCACAGGTGCGGCAGCCGATGCATTTGCTTGCGTCGGCGATAATGAAACGGTTCATCCATTTCTCCAGCTGTAAGAAGGTTACGCGCCGGAGTATGCATAATGCGTTCCAACTTTTATCTGACTGATATTAAAGAAGATAAATACGGGAGATACTGTCATCGTCAGTTGTGACGATGACAGCTGACGACGTCAGGCGTGCGGGCCGGGAACCATCGAGTCGCGTTCAATCAGCTCGCCGGAAAAGGTTTGCTGAAATTTAAAATCGCCGCCGTCGAGCATAAAGATCAGCCGGTTGATGCTCTCTTTGATCATCTCCGTCACCGGGACTTTGACGCTGGAGAGCGCCGGCACCATAAACGGCGCCAGCGCGATATCGTCAAAGCCCACCACCGAAACCTGCTCCGGGACCTTGACGCCGAGCTGGTGCAGCTGCTTCATCGCGCCAACCGCCATATCGTCGTTGCTCGCCACCAGCGCGCTGTAGCCGACGCGGCGCTGGCGCAGCGTCTCGACTCCCGCCGCGCCGGTTTCCGGCGTCCAGCGGCCTTCGACGATCAGAGAGTCATTCAGGGCAATGCCGCCGCGGGCCAGCGCGTCTTTATAGCCCGAGAGACGCTCTACGCCGGTTGGCGAATCCAGCGAACCGGTAATAAACGCGATTTCCCGATGGCCCAGCGCGATAAGCTTTTCCACCGCCATCATCGCCGAGGCCTTTTGATCGGACCAGACGCAGTGGCTGGCGTTGCGGCGCAGGCGGCGGTTGAGCACCATGATCGGCCGCTCATGATTTTCGATAATCTCATCCATCTCATCAACGCTGAGAAAGCGCGGATAGATAATAATCGCATCGCAGCGCAGATCGAGCAGATACTGAATCGCCTCGCGCTCCTCCTCCGCGCTGTGCTTGCCGTCGGCGAGGATCAGCTGCCGCCCTTTGTCTTCGGTCATCCGCGCCACGTGGTAAAGCAGTTCGCTGAAATAGACGCCGTGATAAAGGGTGTTGGTCACTACCAGCCCGAGGGTCTGGGTCTTTTTCGTCGCCAGGTTGCGCGCCAGCAGATTCGGCCGGTAGCCGCTTTCGGCCACCGCCTGGAAGACGCGATCTTTGGTCTCCTGGCTGACATAGCCGTTCCCCGACAGCACCCGCGAAACGGTGGCCTTTGACACCCCCGCGCGCTTCGCTACCTCCAGCATCGTTGCCATGTGGTTATTCCTGTTGCCAATGTTGCCCGCAGTGTACTGCACGCGCTGCGCTTTTTCAGCATTTGCGCGTCGCCCGCGCTGATGCGCACACAGCGATCAAAATCACAAAATCGAGATCTTATTTTTTTATTTCTTGTATGCATTCATGAAACTAATCATGATTTTGTGGAACCGGTTTCTTATGTATGCATGATGCCGCTCCGCTTTCCGGCGCGGCGACAAGCCAGTACCCCATTGATAAACAGGATAAAATCCGATGTCTAAAAATTATGCAGCTCTGGCGCAGCAGATTATCGCGGCAATTGGCGGCGCAGATAACGTTGCCGCCGTCACCCACTGCATGACCCGCCTGCGTTTCGTGGTCAAAGACAACGAGCGGGTCGACAGCGCCACCCTCAAAGGGCTGAAAGGCGTGCTCGGCGTCGTGCGTAGCGATAACCAGTGCCAGGTGATCGTGGGCAATACCGTCTCCCAGGCGTATCGCGAAGTGGTTGCGCTGCTGCCGGGGGATCTGCGACCCGCCGAACCGCAGGGGAAACCGCCCATTACCCTGAAACGCATCGGCGCCGGGATCCTCGACGCGCTGATCGGCACTATGTCGCCGCTGATCCCGGCGATTATCGGCGGATCGATGGTTAAGCTGCTGGCGATGATCCTCGAGATGACCGGCGCGCTGCCCAAAGGCGCGCCAACGCTGACTATTCTGACGGTTATCGGCGACGGCGCGTTCTTCTTCCTGCCGCTGATGGTCGCGGCCTCCGCGGCGGTGAAGTTCAAAACCAATATGTCGCTGGCGATTGCGATTGCCGGGGTGCTGGTACACCCGAGCTTTATCGAGCTGATGGCCAAAGCCGCCCAGGGCGAGCACGTGGAGTTCGCCTTTATTCCGGTGACGGCGGTGAAATACACCTATACCGTGATCCCGGCGCTGGTGATGACCTGGTGCCTCTCCTATATCGAACGCTGGGTCGACCGTATCACCCCGGCGGTGACAAAAAACTTCCTTAAACCGATGCTGATCGTGCTGATCGCCGCTCCGCTGTCGATTCTGCTGATTGGCCCGCTCGGCATCTGGATCGGTAGCGCCATTTCCGCGCTGGTCTATACGATCCACAGCTATCTCGGCTGGCTGTCGGTGGCGATTATGGGCGCGCTGTGGCCGCTGCTGGTAATGACCGGGATGCACCGGGTCTTTACCCCGACTATCATTCAGACCATCGCCGAAACCGGCAAAGAGGGCATGGTAATGCCGTCGGAAATCGGCGCTAATCTGTCGCTGGGCGGTTCGTCGCTGGCGGTGGCGTGGAAAACCAAAAACCCGGAGCTGCGCCAGACGGCGCTGGCGGCCGCGGCTTCCGCGATTCTGGCGGGGATTTCCGAACCGGCGCTGTACGGCGTGGCGGTGCGGCTGAAGCGACCGCTGATCGCCAGCCTGATCAGCGGCTTTATCTGCGGCGCGGTGGCCGGTATTGCCGGGCTCGCCAGCCACTCAATGGCGGCGCCGGGGCTGTTTACCAGCGTCCAGTTTTTCGACCCGGCCAATCCGATGACCATCGTCTGGGTCTTCGGCGTCATGGCGCTGGCGGTAGTGCTGTCGTTTGTCCTGACGCTGATGCTTGGCTTTGAAGATATTCCGCAAGAAGAAGCCGCCGCCGACGCCAGACAGCGCCAGGCCGGCACCCAGGCTTCTCACGCCTGAACACCATTTTGTTAACGAGGTAACGCATGGCGACTTTTCCACAGGGATTTTTATGGGGCGGCGCACTGGCCGCCAACCAGTCCGAAGGGGCATATCTGGAGGGTGGCAAAGGGCTGACCACCGTCGATATGATTCCCCACGGTGCGCACCGCCTGGCGGTCAAGCTGGGGCAGGAGAAACGCTTCGCGCTGCGCGACGATGAGTTCTACCCGAGCCACGAGGCGATCGATTTTTATCATCGTTATAAAGAAGATATCGCCCTGATGGCGGAGATGGGCTTTAGCGTCTTCCGCACCTCTATCGCCTGGAGCCGTCTGTTTCCTGAGGGCGATGAGCTGGAACCGAACCCGGAAGGGATCGCCTTTTATCGCTCGCTGTTCGAGGAGTGCAAAAAGCACCGCATCGAGCCGCTGGTGACGCTGTGCCATTTCGACGTGCCGATGCACCTGGTCACCGAGTACGGCTCCTGGCGCAATCGAAAAATGGTGGAGTTCTTCACCCGCTACGCCCGCACCTGCTTTGAAGCCTTTGATGGTTTGGTGAAATACTGGCTTACCTTCAATGAAATCAACATCATGCTGCACAGCCCGTTCTCCGGCGCCGGTCTGGTGTTTGAAGAGGGGGAAAATCAGGAGCAGGTGAAATACCAGGCCGCCCATCATGAACTGGTCGCCAGCGCCTTAGCGACCAAAATCGCCCACGAGGTGAATCCGCAAAATCAGGTCGGCTGTATGCTGGCGGGCGGCAACTTCTACCCTTACTCCTGTAAGCCGGAAGACGTATGGATGGCGCTGGAGAAAGATCGCGAGAACCTGTTCTTTATCGATGTCCAGGCGCGCGGCGCGTATCCGGTCTGGGCGGCGCGGGTATTCCGCGAGAAAGGCGTGACTATCGCCAAAGAAGCGGGCGATGATGAAATCCTGCGCCATACCGTCGATTTCGTCTCCTTCAGCTACTACGCTTCGCGCTGCGCGTCGGCGGAGATGAACGCCGGCAACACCAGCGCCGCCAATATCGTTAAATCGCTGAAGAACCCGCATATTCAGGCCAGCGAATGGGGCTGGGGCATCGACCCGCTAGGCCTGCGCATCACCATGAATATGATGTATGACCGCTACCAGAAACCGCTGTTCCTCGTGGAAAACGGTCTCGGCGCGCGGGATGAGATTGACGCTAACGGCGAGATTAACGACGACTACCGCATCAGCTATCTGCGCGAGCATATTAAGGCGATGGGTGACGCCATCGAGGATGGCATTCCGGTGATGGGCTACACCAGCTGGGGCTGTATCGATCTGGTGTCAGCCTCTACCGGCGAGATGAGCAAGCGCTACGGCTTTGTCTACGTCGACCGCGACGATGCCGGACGCGGCACGCTGGCGCGAAAACGCAAAAAGTCGTTCTGGTGGTATAAGAAGGTGATTGCCAGCAATGGGGAAGATTTGGCGTAGTGTGCCCCGCGGACTGAGGGAGCCTCAGCCTAACAAACACCTGTAACACGGAAATTTTCCCGGCTTGCGCTACGCTTAGCCGGGCTACAGGTTCATCAACGCCCGCGGACCGGTAGCCCGGCTAAGGCGTTTACGCCGCGACCCGGGAAAAAGTACACTTGCTCCCCCTGGCCGAACTTCCGGCTACAGGTTCATCAACGCCCGCGGACCGGTAGCCCGGCTAAGGCGTTTACGCCGCGACCCGGGAAAAAAGTCCACTTGCTCCCCCTGACCTAACTTCCGGCTACAGGTTCATCAACGCTCGCGGACCGGTAGCCCGGGTAAGGCGTTTACGCCGCGACCCGGGAAAAAAGTACGCTTGTTCACCCTGACCGAACTTCCGGCTCGCGCTGCGCTTAGCCGGGGAACGCCGGCTCCTCTGCGGCTTCAAGTGCCGCAAAACCGCCATTCCCCTGCCAGCCATCAAGCCGCGCGTACACCACCTCGACCGCGTCCTTAATCGGCTGGGTCATCGGGTAATAAAAGCCGACGATATCCGGCTGAATACCCAAGAAAATCACCTCGCCGATATCCTCTTTTAGCTGATCGATCAGATAGTTGAGCGGCATATTGTGGGTGGTCATCATAAACATCTCGGCGATATCGTCCGGATCGACGATGCGGATCTCGCCGGGATTCAGGCCCATATCGGTGGCATCGACGATCAGCAGGCGCTCGGGGCGCAGCTCGCGAATGGCGACGATATCGTTTTCCGGCGCGCTGCCGCCGTCAATCACCACCCATTCGCCGACGGGGTTAGCCGCGCACATCTCCGCCAGCAGCGGACCTGCGCCGTCGTCGCCCATCATACTATTGCCGACACAGAGTAAAACGTCAGTCACGGAGTCTCCTCACCATCAGGTAGATGGCGCTTTCCTGGTGAATATCATGCAGCATGCTGAGCAGCGTTTTGCTCCATACCTGCTGCTCGGGGGTCTGCCGGGCCTGCGCTTTATCAAAAGCGTTGGCCAGCATCGTCACATGATTGCTGTCGATAACAATCTCGCCGTACTTCGGCACGCCTTCCATTTTGCGCCGCGCGGTGCTGCCCTCTTCGAGGGTCGCAATCCACGCCAGATACGCCTGCCACGGACAGCTCAGAGCCGCCTCAAGGCAGTCGATGACGCCGAGGTGGTGGCCAATCGCCAGGCTGTAATAGACCACCTGCTGCGCCTGGTCGGGCGTCGCATCGTTCTCATCAATAAATTTACGGCTCAGCTGACTGAACACCACCGTCTCGCTCATCGGATACGCGCTCCCTCGACCACCTGGTTCAGATGGGTGACGATCTCGGTCAGGCGCGGATCTTTTTCCGCCTCCAGCCAGCGCACCACCTGGCTATCGCCCTGCCCCAGCAGGCGCATATAGTCGTCGGCTATCTGGCGACCGTAGCGATAGCCCGCCAGCCGGCGCGCTTCGCGGTCGATGCGCACCCGCAGCGGCTGTACCATATCCGGGTGCAGAAGCTCGGTCGGCCGTTCGTCCTGTTCGCCCGGCAGACGAGCGTGGATTTTCTGCTCCAGCAGGCCCAGCGCCATCGCGAAGCCGTACAGCGTCGCGGCGGGGGTCGGCGGGCAGCCGGGAATATAGACATCCACCGGCACGATTTTATCGGTGCCGCCCCATACGCAGTAGAGGTCGTGGAAGATGCCGCCGCTGTTGCCGCAGGCGCCGTAGGAGATACAGATTTTCGGGTCCGGCGCGGACTGCCACGCGCGCAGCGCGGGAGAACGCATCGCCCGGGTTACCGCCCCGGTAAACAGCAGAATATCGGCGTGACGCGGCGACGGCACCACTTTGATCCCAAAACGCTCGGCGTCGAACAGCGGCGACAGGGTAGCGAAAATCTCGATCTCGCAGCCGTTGCAGCCGCCGCAGTCCACCCTGTAGACGTAGGCGGAACGCTTAATTTTCTTCAGCAGCGATGCCTTCATGCTGGCGATGGACTCATCCACCGTCATCGGCACCGGAATGCCGTTTTCATCGCGCGGCCCTAATAAGTTGCTCATCAGCTGGCCTCTCTCATATGGCGAGTCAGTTCAATACGGTCGGACGGCACCAGGCACTTCTGGCGTTTACACTCCGGGCAGGTCTCAAAGCTTTCGCGATGCAGCTCGGCGCGGCTGTCGCCGTTGTGTTTGAGCAGCGCGATGGCGTAGTCGATCTCTTTCTGTACGGCGAACGGCCGTTCGCATACCCGACAGTGGCAGATGGCAAAACGCGACTGCTGGAGGAAATCCTCTTTTTTCCACACCGCCAGCTCGTACTCCTGAGAGAGCCTAATCGCCGCTGTCGGGCAAACCTCTTCGCAGCGTCCGCAGAAAATGCAGCGTCCGAGGTTGAACTGCCACGCCAGCTGGTTGGTGGCCAGATCGGTCTCCACCGTCAGGGCGTTCGACGGACAGGCGTTAACGCAGGCGGCGCAGCCGATGCACTGCTGCGGGTTATGCTCTGGTTTGCCGCGGAAGTTTTTATCCACCGGCATCGGCTCCAGCGGGTATGAGTGCGTCGCGGTGCCGGTTTTGATGACTTTTTTAATAAAGGTAAACATGGCGATTCCTTATTTCAGCGGCGAGTTCTTACGCTCGATGCTGTAGCGCTCCAGCTCTTTGTACGGCACCACTTTGCTTTTCTTCTTGCGCACGTCGACTACGGTCATGCGGTCGGTGCAGGAGTAGCATGGGTCGAGGCTGCCGATAATCAGCGGCGCGTCGGAGACGGTATTGCCGCGCAGCATATAGCGCAGGGTCGGCCAGTTGGCGTAGGTCGCCGCCCGGCAGCGCCAGCGGTACAGCTTCTGGTTGTCGCCGGTCATGCTCCAGTGGATATCATCTCCGCGCGGCGCTTCCGAGAAGCCCAGCGCGAAGCGGTGCGGAATATAGGTGAACCCTTCGACCATCAGCGGGCCGCCCGGCAGGTTATCGAGGCCGAAGTCGATCATGTTCAGCGCGGTGTAGACCTCGTTGATGCGCACCTTCAGGCGCGAGATGACGTCGCAGCCCTGTTCGCTGTGCACTTCCATCGGCAGCAGGCCGTAGCCGACAAACGGGTGATCGGCGCGGGTATCGCGGGCGTGGCCGCTGGCGCGCACCATCGGGCCAACGTTGCTGAAGTCGCGGGCGATTTGCGGGTCGAGACGACCGATGCCCACGGTACGCTGCTCTATATTCGGCGTGCTGAGCAGCATATCCACCAGCTCCTGCACGTCGCGGCGCATCTGCTGCGCCAGCTGGCGGGTCTGGATCATGTCCTCTTTCAGCAGATCGCGACGAATGCCGCCAATCAGGTTCAGACCGTAGGTTTTACGCGCCCCGGTAAGAATTTCCGCCATCTTCATCGAGGTTTCGCGCACGCGGAAGAACTGCATAAACCCGGAGTCGAAGCCGGTAAAGTGGCAGGCGAGGCCGAGGTTCAGCAGGTGCGAGTGCAGGCGCTCCACCTCCAGCAGAATGGCGCGGATCATCTGCGCGCGCTCCGGCACCACGATGCCCATCGCGTTCTCCACCGAAGTGGTGTAGGCGGTGCTGTGGGCGAAACCGCAGATACCGCACACGCGGTCCGACAGGAAGGTGACTTCGTTGTAGCCCATCCGGGTTTCCGCCAGCTTTTCCATCCCGCGATGAACGTAGAACAGGCGGTAGTCGGCGTCGATAATATTCTCGCCGTCAACGAACAGGCGGAAGTGGCCCGGTTCGTCGGAGGTGACGTGCAGCGGGCCAATCGGCACCACGTTGTTTTTCTTGCTGCCCAGCTCGTTGATAAACTCGTAGGTTTCGGCGTCGGTGGTCGGCGCCGGACGCTGGCGGTAGTCCATGCTGTCTTTACGCAGCGGATAGAGTTCATCCGGCCAGTCGTCCGGCAGCACCAGCCGGCGCTCGTCCGGCAGCCCCACCGGCACCAGGCCGTACATGTCGCGCACTTCGCGCTCGCCCCATACCGCCGCCGGCACGCGCGGCGTCACCGACGGATACTCGGGTTTATTGGCGTCCACTTCCACGCGCACGGTGATCCAGCACTTCGTGCCCTGCTCCATCGACAGCACGTAATAGACGGCGTAGTGGCCGTTCAGCTTGCGTTCATCGTTGCCGAACAGCACCGACAGCCAGCCGCCCTGCTTGTAGTACAGGAACTCGACCACTTCCGGCAGATAGTTGACCTTCACCGTGACCGTCAACTGGTCTTTGGTCTGCCAGGCTTCATCCAGCACCACGCCCGGAAAGGCCTGATGCAGCGCGGCGAGATAGTGTTGACCGATTTTTTCTTCAGACATGCTCAAACTCTCTTAAATCACGCCACCAGCAAGGAGACGAAGGCTAAAAAGGCAAAACCAAACCCGGCCCAGGTGACGCGGGAGGTGGCGCAAAAGCGCAGACGCGCCATGCTGTTTTCGAACAGCGCAATCACCAGCACGCCGAGCACCAGCTTGACGACGGCAACCACCAGCGCCAGCAGCAGACCGCCGACGCTAAAGCTGGTCATCTGTCCCCACGGGATAAATACGCCGACGAACATCTGCAGGACCACCAGCTGCTTGAGGCTGATGCCCCACTTCAGCACGCCGAAGCCGCTGCCGCTGTATTCCGAGAGCGGGCCTTCCTGCAGCTCCTGCTCCGCTTCCGCCAGGTCGAACGGCAGCTTGCCCATTTCGATAAAGGTGGCGAAGGCGCAGGCGCACAGCGCCAGAATCAGCGGAAGAGTGCGGGCGACAGGCCAGTGATAAATGGTGTCGGTGATACTGCTGATATGGGTGGACCCCGCGACCTGCGCCGCGCCCCACAGGCCGAGCAGCAGGATGGGCTCCACCAGCACGCCGAGCATCGCTTCGCGGCTCGCCCCGATAGCGGTAAACGGGCTGCCGGTATCAAGGCCGGAAATAGCAAAGAAGAAGCGGGCGATAGCGAACAGGTAGATCAGGGTAATCAGGTCGCCCAGCCCCGCCATCGGCGAATCAACGGTCACCACCGGCAGCGCGGTGGCGATGGTCAGCATCACGCCGACCATCACGTACGGCGTCAGGCGGAAGACCCAGCCGGAGGCATCCGGGCCAACGCTCTGGCGGCCCAGCAGTTTCAGAATGTCCCGGTACTCCTGCAGCACGCCCGGACCGCGGCGATTATGCAGACGCGCGCGGGCGACGCGGGTCACCCCGGACAACAGCGGCGCGACGGCGAACAGCACCAGCGCCTGCAACAATGCAATTAATACGCTCATTCTCAGGCTCCTCGGGAAATCACAATCACCACCAGTACCGCCAGCTCCACCAGCGCCACGCCGCGAAATAGCGCAGGCGCGGAAGCGTTCTGCCAGCCGGGCACCAGGCGCACCGGGTTCAGCCAGTGGCGCAGTTTCAGAATCGGCGCAAAGGCTTCTTTCACCGGCATGGCGAAACCGTGGGCGGTCACCACCATGGATTTTTCATGGTCGTAGCCGCAGACCCAGGCCGCGCCGCGGGAGCGCGCCGGCAGGCGATCGCCCTTGAAGAAGATCATCAGCAGCAGCGGCAGGAGCGGGCAGGCAATCAGCAGAATGGCGATCATCGGCTGGGACACCGCGCTGGAGACCTCCGCCTGCACCGGAAACGCCCCGCTCACCAGCGGCAGCAGCCACGGCGCGGCAACCCCGCCAATCACGCAGCAGACGGCGGCCAGTACCACGCTAAAGGTCATCAGCCCCGGCGCGCAGGTGGCGTTTTCCGCCTCTTTGCTTCGCGGCGCGCCGAGGAAGGTGACGCCGTAGACTTTCGCCATACACATCACCGCCAGCGCGCCGGTAATCGCCAGGCCCACCGCCAGCAGCGGCCCGAGCAGGCGGCCAACAAACGCGTCGCCGGTGCTCAGCTTAAAGAAGGACTGATAGATAACCCACTCCCCGGCAAAGCCGTTCAGCGGCGGCAGCGCGGCCATCGCCATCAGGCCCACCAGCATCGCGAGCGAAATCAGCGGCATTTTCTTGCCGATCCCGCCGAGCTTTTCGATATCGCGATGGCCGGTGCGGAACCACACCGCCCCCGCGCCGAGGAACAGGGTGGTTTTAAACAGGCTATGGTTGATCAGGTGATACATGCCGCCAATAAAGCCCAGCACCATCAGGGTCGGGTTATGGGTCGCCACGCCGGTGACGAACGCCCCGAGGCCGAGCAGGATAATGCCGATGTTTTCCAGGGTGTGGTACGCCAGCAGGCGCTGAATATTGTGCTCCATCAGGGCGTACAGCCCGCCGACGAAGGCGGTGATCATGCCCAGCACCAGCAGCATCACGCCCCACCACAGCGGCGGTACGCTGCCGGCCAGCGAGACCGTCAGGATGCCGTAGAGACCGACCTTCATCACCACCGTGGAAAACAGCGCGGCGGCCGGTGCGCTGGCGCCGGCGTGGGCCTGCGGCGCCCAGCCGTGCAGCGGAATAACTCCGGCCAGCAGCGCAAAGCCGACCAGGCCCGGCAGCCACAGCAGCGCGTTCTGCGGCGCCGCCAGCGCCAGCTGGGTAATCTGCGCCAGCTCAAGGGTGCCGTAGGACGACCAGACCAGCCAGCAGCTCCACGCCATCAGCAGCGTACCGAGGCGACCCAGCGCAAACCACAGCTTGCCGGACTGCGCGCAGCCGGTAAGAAACGCGGCGCAAAGGGCCATAATCTCCGCCATCACCACCAGCGCGCCGAAGTTTGTCACCACCACGGCGCAGACGGCGGCGGCCAGCAGCAGATTCACCAGCAGGCCGTTGGCTTTCACCTGCGGATGACGATGCCAGGCAATATTGAACAGCGAAATCGGCAGCGCCGACAGGCCGATTGCCAGCAGCCACAGCGCGTTGACGCCGCCCACGCGCAGGGTCAAATGCAGCATCTGCAGCATGCCGCCGCTAACGCGCTCCGGCATCAGCAGCGCCGTTCCGCCCGCCAGCACCAGCATCGCGCTGGCGACCGCTCCGCCAATCCCGGCGATCGCCCCGCTCAGCGGTTTGCGCAGGGCGAACAGAAACGCCAGCACCGCGCTGGCGGCGTACCAGGCCACCGCCTGATTCACTAAGGAAATCACACTCATTTCACGTCCCCTTGTTGCGCCTGGAACAGCGACAGATCGCCGAGATCGGTATTAAAAGTCAGCTGCCGCTTACGCTTGCTGGCCTGGGCGATATCGCGGATATCCACCAGCAGCAGCGCTTTGGTCGGGCAGGTGCGTACGCACGCCGGGCCCTGCTCATCGAAGTGGCACAGGTCGCATTTGACGGCGATGGCGCGCACGCCCGGCACCCAGTCGAGCAGCGAGCTGACGCGGGCCGGCGCCGGCGGCGCGGCGGGGGCCAGGGGCGTATTGGCGTTAGCCGGCATATCCAGCGGACGGCTGCCGGAAAACTCAATGGCGCCGAACGGACAGGCGATGCCGCACAGCTTGCAGCTTACGCACAGGCTCTCATTGAGCTGCACCGCGCCATCGACGCGATTAATGGCGTTAACCGGGCAGACGGCGGCGCAGGGCGCATCTTCACAGTGGTGGCACATCTGCGGCGCGGATTCTTTTTCATTGCGCATTAAATGCAGCCGGGGCATGGCCTGCAGGCCCTGCTGGCGGTGAGTCTCAGCGCAGGCGGCTTCGCAGGTGCGACAGCCGATACAGACGGTGGAGTCAGCAATTACAAAACGGTTCACCGGGTCATCCTCAGGTGAAAGTCATTTTTGACGAAAACAGGTTGCGCAGGTGTCAGCTTCGACACTTGTCGACACCTGACGATTAACGGGCCAGCGTCAGGTGGCTTAAATCCACCGGCTGGTCTTGTTCGATTGCCTCGTAGAGACGGTCGTAAACGCTGGCGATAGTCGCCAGATAGTGCTCCAGAACCTGCTCGCGATCGCGGTTGCTGATCCGGCCATCAATGGTGCCGTCTGAGCCCAGCGTGGCCTGGGCAATCAGACGTCTGTCGTCGCCGTTTTTGGTTTCGACGTAGTACTCGATGGTGTGGCTGTTAAAGCCCTCCGCCAGCGCCACGTAGACCTGAAAATGGCCAAACAGTACGAAGCACAGCTCTTTATCCGGCGCGCAGCTCATGGCGTGATGCAGACGCGCTTTCGACAGGGTTATTCCCTGTACCAGCGAGTTGCAATAGGTGTGCCACTGCTCCTGATGCTGGCGGTGACGATCGGCGATGTAGTCCGCCTTTTCACTTAATTCCCAAATAGTCATCCCGGATCCCCCGTTGTATGAGATGCACCGGTTAAGCACTTTTCATGCCAAAATTTAATTAATTGATTTTTAACGATTTTAATAAATTTACCCTATAAGAAAGACATGTCGATGACGATGTCTGAGCGGTGTCATCGACATTTTTATGACATTACTTATGACCTGGCATCGTTATTGCATTAATGGGCCATCGCGATACGGAGGCACCATGCACGAAATCACTCTTAGCCAGCGGGCGCTGGAAATTATCGAACAGCAGGCGCTGCAGGCCGGCGCGCGTCGGGTGACCGGCGTGTGGCTGAAGGTCGGGGCGTTTTCCTGCGTGGAGGCCAGCGCGCTGACCTTCTGCTTTGAGCTGGTGTGCCGCGGCACGCTGGCGGAGGGCTGCGAGCTGCATATCGCCGAACAACAGGCTGAATGCTGGTGTGAATCCTGCCAGCAGTACGTGCATCTCATCTCACAGCACGTGCGCCGCTGCCCGCAGTGTCAGAGCGACCGGCTGCAAATCGTGGCGGATGACGGCTTACAGATTCAGCGACTAGAAGTGGAGTAATAAGATTATGTGTACAACCTGCGGCTGCGGTGAAGGCAACCTTTATATAGAAGGCGACGAGCATAACCCGCATTCGGCGTTTCGCAGCGCCCCCTTCGCGCCCGCCCCGCGCCAGATGATGAACATTACCGGCGTGAAAACCGATAACTTTTCCCCCACCCGCTCGGAGGCTGGCGACCTGCACTACGGTCACGGCGAGGCGGGTACCCATGCGCCGGGCCAGAGCCAGCGGCGGATGCTGGAAGTGGAAATCGACGTGCTGGATAAAAACAACCGTCTGGCCGCCCGCAACCGCACGCGCTTCGCCGCTAAAAACCAGCTGGTGCTGAATCTGGTCTCCAGCCCCGGCTCCGGCAAAACCACCCTGCTGACGGAAACCCTGCTGCGGCTGAAAGAGAAAACCGCCTGCGCGGTGATTGAAGGCGATCAGCAAACGGTGAACGACGCCGCGCGCATCCGCGCCACTGGCACCCCGGCGATTCAGGTCAACACCGGCAAAGGCTGCCATCTCGACGCGCAGATGATCGCCGACGCCGCGCCGCGCCTGCCGCTGGCGGACCACGGCATTCTGTTTATCGAAAACGTCGGTAACCTGGTGTGTCCGGCGAGCTTTGACCTCGGCGAACGTCATAAAGTGGCGGTGCTGTCGGTAACCGAAGGCGAAGACAAGCCGCTGAAGTATCCGCATATGTTCGCCGCCGCCAGCCTGATGCTGCTTAACAAGGTCGACCTGCTGCCGTATCTCAACTTTGACGTAGAAAAGTGTCTGGCCTGCGCCCGCGAGGTGAACCCGGATATTGACATCATCCTGCTTTCCGCCACCAGCGGCGAAGGCATGGACCAGTGGCTTAGCTGGCTGGAGACGCAACAATGTGCATAGGCATTCCCGGACAAATCTGCGCCATTGACGGCAATCTGGCGAAGGTCGAAGTGTGCGGCATTCAGCGCGAAGTCGACCTGACCCTGGTGGGCGCGGTTGACGATCGCGGCCAGCCGCGTCTCGGTCAGTGGGTGCTGGTCCACGTGGGTTTCGCCATGAGCGTGATTAACGAAGCCGAAGCCCGCGACACCCTCGAGGCGCTGCAAAATATGTTTGAAGTCGAGCCGGACGTCGGCGCGCTGCTGTACGGCGAGGAGCGGTAAATGCGCTATGTCGATGAATACCGCGCTCCGGAACAGGTGATGCAGCTGGTGGAACACCTCCGGCAGCGCGCGCGCCTGCTGCCGCATACCGCCGAACGTCCGCTGCGCATTATGGAAGTGTGCGGCGGTCATACCCACGCCATTTTTAAATTTGGTCTCGACCAGCTGCTGCCGGAAAATATCGAGTTTATTCACGGCCCCGGCTGCCCGGTGTGCGTGCTGCCGATGGGGCGCATCGACGCCTGTATCGATATCGCCAGCCGTCCGGGGGTGATTTTCTGCACCTTTGGCGACGCCATGCGCGTGCCGGGAAAAAACGGTTCACTGCTGCAGGCTAAATCGCGCGGCGCAGACGTCCGCATCGTCTATTCGCCGATGGACGCCCTGAAGCTGGCGCAGCAGCACCCCGAGCGTGAAGTGGTGTTCTTCGGCCTTGGTTTTGAAACGACGATGCCCGCCACCGCCCTGACCCTGCGCCAGGCCCGCGAGCGCGGCGTCGCCAACTTCTATTTTTTCTGCCAGCACATCACCCTGCTGCCAACCCTGCGCAGCCTGCTCGACCAGCCGGATAACGGTATCGACGCGTTTCTCGCCCCCGGTCACGTCAGCATGGTGATTGGCACCGACGCCTACGGATTTATCGCCAGCGACTATCATCGTCCTTTAGTGGTGGCAGGATTCGAACCGCTTGATCTACTGCAAGGCGCGGTGATGCTGGTTGAGCAGACAATAGCGCGGCACAGCGACGTGGAGAACCAGTATCGCCGGGTGGTGCCCGATGCGGGCAACCCGCTGGCGCAGTCGGCCATCGCCGAGGTGTTTTGCCTTAGCGGCGATAGCGAGTGGCGCGGTCTGGGGGTGATTAACGACTCCGGCGTGCATCTGACGGCCGCGTATCAGCGTTTCGACGCCGAAGCACATTTCCGCCCGGCGCCGCAGCGGGTCAGCGACGACCCGCGCGCCCGCTGCGGCGAGGTGCTGACCGGCCGCTGCAAACCGCACCAGTGCCCGCTATTCGGCAATACCTGCAACCCGCAGAGCGCGTTCGGCGCGCTGATGGTCTCATCGGAAGGCGCCTGCGCCGCCTGGTATCAATATCGCAGTCAGGAAATCGAAGCATGAAAAGCGTTCAGTTAGCCCACGGTAGCGGCGGTCAGGCGATGCAGCAGCTGATCGGCGACCTGTTTATGCAGGCTTTCGCCAACCCCTGGCTGGCGGAGCAGGAAGATCAGGCGCGTCTCGATCTCGCCCAGCTTAGCGCGCAGGGCGACAGGCTCGCCTTCTCCACCGACAGCTACGTCATCGATCCGCTGTTTTTCCCAGGCGGCAATATCGGCAAGCTGGCGGTCTGCGGCACCGCCAACGATGTGGCGGTGAGCGGCGCGCTGCCGCGCTATCTCTCCTGCGGGTTTATTCTCGAAGAGGGGCTGGAGATGGCCACCCTCGAAGCGGTGGTGAACAGCATGGCGCAGACCGCGCGGGAGGCCGGCATCGCCATTGTCACCGGCGATACCAAAGTGGTGCCGCACGGGGCGGCGGATAAGCTGTTTATCAATACCGCCGGGATCGGCGTCATCCCTACCGGTATTCGCTGGGGGGCGCAGCAGATTAGCGCGGGAGACGTGCTGCTGGTCAGCGGCACGCTTGGCGATCACGGGGCAACGATCCTCAACCTGCGCGAACAGATGGGGCTTGACGGCGCGCTGTCCAGCGACTGCGCGGTGCTAACGCCCTTGATTCAGACGCTGCGCGACGTTGCTGGCGTGAAAGCCCTGCGCGATGCCACCCGCGGCGGCGTTAACGCGGTGGCCCATGAATTCGCCGCCGCCAGCGGCTGCGGGATTGAACTGTACGAGAATAAGCTGCCGGTGAACGATACCGTGCGCGGCGTGTGCGAGCTGCTGGGGCTGGACGCGCTTAATTTCGCCAACGAGGGCAAGCTGCTGATCGCCGTTGCCCGCGAGGCGGCGGAAAGCGTGCTTGCGCATTTACGGTCTCATCCATTAGGCCGCGATGCGGCGATAATCGGCGAGGTTGTGCCGCGCGCGGGCGTGCGCTCTGTTGGTCTGTACGGCGTGAAGCGCACGCTGGATCTTCCTCACGCCGAGCCGCTGCCGAGAATTTGTTAACGGTGCGGGCCCCCGGATTGCGGCTAACGCCTTATCCGGGCTACAACACTGCGCGCACCTGTAGCCCGGCTAAGCGCAGCGCGAGCCGGGAAAAGCCAGCATGATTATCCAGCCCAAACCAGCGGGCACCCACGGATGGGTTAATGGCGGTCACAACCGCTTTATTAACAGACTATTATTTGTGTCATCACTTTCTTCTGCGCCGCTTTGCGGCGCTTTTGGACTTAAGCAATGTCGTATACACCGATGGGCGATCTTGGGCAGCAGGGTCTGTTTGATATCACCCGCATTTTATTACAGCAGCCGGATCTGGCCGCGCTGAGCGAGACGCTGACCGGCCTGGTGCAGCAGTCCGCGCTCGCCGACCGGGCGGCGATTATTCTGTGGCATTCCGGCAACCATCGCGCGGTCCGGCACGCCTGCGACGACGCGGGGCAGCCGGTGAGCTACGAGGATGAAACCGTCCTCGCCAACGGCCCGGTTCGACGCCTGCTCTCGCGCCCGGATGCGCTGCATTGCGATAGCGCCACCTTTGCCGAAACCTGGCCGCAGCTCGCCGGCAGCGGACTCTATCCCACCTTTGGCTATTACTGTCTGCTGCCGCTGGCGGCGGAAGGGCGTATTTTCGGCGGCTGCGAATTTATTCGCGACGACAACCGGCCGTGGACCGAAAAAGAGTACCAGCGGCTGCACACCTTTACGCAAATCGTTGCCGTGGTGACCGAACAGATCCAAAGCCGGGTCAGCAACAACGTTGATTACGACCTGCTGTGCCGGGAACGCGATAACTTCCGCATCCTGGTGGCGATCACCAACGCGGTACTCTCGCGGCTGGATATCGACGAACTGGTCAGCGAAGTGGCCAAAGAGATCCACCGCTACTTTCGCATCGACGCCATCAGCGTGGTACTGCGCAGCAACCGCAAAGGCAAGCTCAATATCTACTCCACCCACTACCTCGACGCCAGCCACCCGGTGCACGACCAGAGCGAAGTGGACGAAGCCGGTACCCTGACCGAACGGGTATTCAAAAGCAAAGAGATGCTGCTGCTCAACCTGCATCAGCACGACCCGCTGGCGCCGTACGAAAAAATGCTTTTCGAGATGTGGGATAACAAAATTCAGACCCTGTGCCTGCTGCCGTTGATGTCCGGCAATACCCTGCTTGGGGTGCTGAAGCTGGCGCAGTGCGATGAGAAAGTCTTCACCACCACCAACCTCAAGCTGCTGCGGCAAATCGCCGAGCGCGTCTCGATCGCCATCGACAACGCCCTCGCCTACCGCGAGATTCAGCGGCTGAAAGAGCGGCTGGTCGATGAGAACCTCGCCCTGACCGAACAGCTTAACAACGTCGAGAGCGAGTTTGGCGAAATCATCGGCCGCAGCGAGGCCATGAACAGCGTGCTCAAGCAGGTGGAGATGGTGGCGCAGAGCGACAGCACGGTGCTGATCCTCGGCGAAACCGGCACCGGTAAGGAGCTGATTGCCCGCGCTATTCATAATCTGAGCGGCCGCAATAGCCGCCGGATGGTCAAAATGAACTGCGCGGCGATGCCCGCCGGGCTGCTGGAAAGCGACCTTTTTGGCCACGAGCGCGGCGCCTTCACCGGCGCCAGCGCCCAGCGTATCGGCCGTTTCGAACTGGCGGACAAAAGCTCGCTGTTTCTCGATGAAGTGGGCGACATGCCGATTGAACTACAGCCGAAACTGCTGCGCGTATTGCAGGAGCAGGAGTTCGAGCGTCTCGGCAGCAATAAGCTGATTCATACCGACGTGCGCCTGATCGCCGCCACCAACCGCGATCTTAAGCAAATGGTCGCCGATCGCGAGTTTCGCAGCGATCTCTACTATCGGCTGAACGTCTTCCCGATCCACCTGCCTCCCCTGCGCGAGCGGCCGGAGGATATTCCCCTGCTGGTGAAGGCCTTCACCTTTAAAATTGCCCGCCGTCTCGGGCGCAACATTGACAGCATTCCGGCGGAAACGCTGCGCCTGCTCAGCCGCATGGAGTGGCCGGGTAACGTGCGCGAACTGGAAAACGTCATTGAGCGCGCGGTGCTGCTGACCCGCGGCAGCGTGCTGCAGCTCTCCTTACCGGAAATGAGTATCGAGACGGAGCCGCTGGCGGCGGAAGTGCTGCCGGAGGAAGGGGAAGACGAATACCAGCTGATTGTCCGGGTGCTGAAAGAGAGCAACGGCGTGGTCGCCGGACCGAAGGGCGCGGCCCAGCGTCTGGGATTAAAACGCACGACGCTGCTTTCGCGCATGAAACGGTTGGGTATTAATAAAGACCAGCTGCAGTAGGCACATCTTCAGAACGCTGTTTCATTTTGATTTTAATGAAACAGCGTTCTGTGAGACAACTCGCTTTACCCGTTCCTGATGAATGATAAATAAGCCTTTTCCTTAATGGAGATGCTTATGACGCGTTTACCTCTGGCCGCCGCCATCGCTTTGCTTTTGGCTTCTCAGGCTGCATTTTCCTCTCTTCCCACCTTTTCCGTCTGGCCCGGCGGTGAAGCGCCCGGCGCGAAAAACAGCCCGGCGAGCGAATCGCTGGTGGAGCGCAGCAAAGATCCCTCGCTGCCCGATCGCGCGGTCACCGGCGTTCGCGCTCCGACAATTACCGTTTACGCGCCGGAGAAGCCCAACGGTATCGCGCTGCTGGTGACGCCGGGCGGCTCTTACCAGCGAGTGGTATTGGATAAAGAGGGCAGCGATCTCGCCCCGGTATTTAACGCCCGGGGCTATACCCTGTTTGTGATGACCTATCGGATGCCGGCGGACGGTCACGCGGAAGGCAGCGAGGCGCCGTTGGCCGATGCGCAGCGCGCGCTGCGTACCCTGCGGGCGCGGGCCGCCGATTGGCATATCGACCCGCAAAAAATCGGCATTATGGGCTTTTCCGCCGGGGGACACGTGGCGGCAAGCCTGGAGACACGCTATAGCGAACCGGCTTACGCCGCCGTGGACGCGGTTGACCAGCAGAGCGCGCGGCCGGACTTCGCGGTGCTCGGCTATCCGGTTATTTCCATGGATCCGGCGATTGCCCATCCCGGATCGCGCAAGGCATTGATTGGCGAAACGCCGACGGCAGAGCGGCAGCACCGCTATTCACCGGAGCAGAACGTCACGCCGCAAACGCCGCCGACCTTTATTTTCCACGCGGTGGACGATCCTTCCGTGCCGGTGGATAACGCGCTGGTGATGTTTAACGCCCTGCGCGCGCAGCAGGTGCCGACCGAGCTGCATCTGTTCGCCGAGGGGAAACACGGATTTGGCATTCGCGGGACCCGAGACCTGCCCGCCGCCGAGTGGCCGCAGCTGGCGATGAACTGGATAGCCTCGCTGGCGGAAATGAAAAAATAGCGCCGGTAATCCCCGGCTCGCGGCTGACGCCTTAGCCGGGCTACCTGTCCGCAGACGGCGGGGACCTCGAAGCCCCGGTAGGTACGGTTTTCCGGAGGCGATGCTGCGCATCTGTCCGGCTACAAGTTCGTGCGGTTTGGTAGCCCGGACAGGCGCGTCAAGCGCCGCCTCCGGGGGATTTTGCCGAGCTATTTATCAGAACTGAAGCCGTTGCTGGTCGCCAGTTCGGCAAACCACAGCGCGTTGCGCTTTATCTGCCGCTCTCCGGTTTGCAGGTCGAGCCGCCAGAAACCGTAGCGGCGCTTGAACGAGTTAATCCACGACCAGTTATCGATAAAGGTCCACTGATGCACGCCAAAGCAGTTCGCACCGTCGGCAATGGCGCGATGCAGCTGCACCAGATGCTCTTCCATCAGGCCGATGCGGAACGAATCGTCAATCACCCCGTCTGCGCCCGGTTCGCCTTCCGACTCAATATCCATCGCAATACCGATTTCCGCGAGGAACCACTTTATATTGCCGTAGTTATCGCGAATATTGGCGGCAATGTCATAAATCGCCTGCGGCAGAATCTCATTATTATCGCGATAAGGATTAAAGCGCCCTTGCGGATTCACGTAGTTTTCGAAATAGACCTCCGGGGTGAAATAGTCCAGCGTATAGTCGCTTTCGCGCGCCTTCACCCGGCGCGGAACGTAATAGTTAACGCCGAGAAAATCGACGCGCGATCCGGTAATCAGCTCCACGTCGGCTTTTGTCACCTCCGGCAGGCAGTCGTGCGCGGCCAGAATTTCGCACAGCGCTTTCGGGAACTGATGCTTCACCAGCGGATCGAGGAAGCTGCGGTTGAAGAACAGATCCGCATACCACGCCGCTTTTTGGTCTTCCGCGCTGTCGTTGCGGGTATAGGACGGCGTCAGATTCAGCACCACGCCAATCTCGCTTTCCAGCGCCAGCGCGCGAAACTCGCGCACCGCTTTGGCGTGGGCCAGCATAATGTTAAACGCCACCTGCGCCGCCAGCCTGCCGTCTTTCTTGCAGGGATAGTGGAAGTCGTACAGGTAGCCGCCCTCAACCGGCACAATCGGCTCGTTGAAGGTAATCCAGTATTTCACCTTGTGACCGAATAGCTCAAAAGCGGTACGGGCAAAACGCGCGAAAAGATCGGTCACGTGCGCCGACTCAAAGCCGCCGTACTGCTTTTGCAGCGCTTCCGGCATGTCAAAATGATAGAGGTTGATCATCGGCTCGATGCCCTTTTCAATCATCTCATCAAGGTAGGCATGATAGAAACGCACCGCGTCCGCATTGGGCGCGCCGGTTTCGAAGTCGTCAATCAGCCGCGACCACTGAATCGACGTGCGGAAGGAGTTGAACCCGGTCCGCTTCATCAACGCCACGTCCTGGGGATACTGATGATAGGTGTCGCAAACGGTTTGCGGCCCAATCTGCTGATAAAAACGTTCCGGCTGTTCGGCAAACCAGCTATCCCAAATAGAACGGTGCGGCTTGTTGCTTATCCCTTCCGTTTGCGGACCGGATGCCGCCGCGCCCCATAAAAAGCCTTCCGGAAACTGATACCGGGTCATAACGCCTCCTGTAAGTTAAAAAAGGCCGCACCCAACGGGCGCAGCCAATAAGCACTACTCTGCAACCACTTCAATCGATTTGATAAACATGTAGCCCCAGTCGCCGGCGAATTTACCGAAGTCGATGCGGTTATCGCCGGCCTTCAGCTCAACCGGCACCAGCAGCTGCTGGCCCTGCTCATCGGTCTGCGGGAATTCAACCGCGATTGGCGCGCCGTCGTTGACGATAAACGAATTTTTCTTACCGCCCCATTTGCCGCTGAACGTCACCCGCAGCTGATACTTGCCGGCCCACGGCGCGGAAACCTGCCAGCTGACCTTATCCCCGTCGTTGGCGAACGGCCCGAGGAAGCCGTCGCCGCCAATCGCCAGCGCGTCTTTTTCGCTTTTCGCCGCCGCAATCTTGCCATCGGTCACGTTCAATACCCCGCCGCCAAAACGGCAGTAGTCGGCGGGGGCTTTACCGACGGCTTCCGTCACCGTGACCTTAACGGTTTTGCTGCTTTTGAGCAGGCCGTCATCGGCGCTAAAAGTCAGCGCGTATTCACCGGGAGCGCTGAACCAGGCGCGGGTTTCGGCTTTATCCGTCGCGCAGAAGTGGGCCTGCGCGCTGCCGCCGTTGCTCCAGCTCACCGTCACGTTGCGGTCCGGGAGGGCGTCATCGCGCCAGCTCGCGCTGAGCTGCACGCCCTGGTCCTGGCTGGTGGTGAGCGTTTCCACCAGCGTGACTTCCGGCGCCTGATTCGCCTGAGTATGCTTCACGCTAATCACGTTCGAAGGCGATGAACTGCTGCTCTCGTTTTTAGCGATGACGCGGTAATAGTACGTATTCCCCAGCCGCAGACTGCGATAGTCATCGCGGAACAGATCCATCGTCTGCGGGTTCCACTCGTTAACGCCGTCGGAAATGTCGCGCCCCACAACCTTCCACGGCCCGGATGGCGAATCAGCGCGCTCAACATCATAGGCGCGCCCTACCGCCGCCCCCAGCCAGTTGATCGCAAACGGTGAATCCGTCGGCCGCAGCGTCGGCGCGTCAGGTTTCGGCAGCGGCGGCGCTTTCTCCTGCCCGTTCATCTGCGCGGCGGCGGTGCGCACCAGGTCGACCACCTCCATCTCCTGGTTGGCCTTACCTTCGACCGGGAAGCCCGGCAGATGGTAGCTGTAGTGGCCGGTGGACTCTTTGTGCCAGTAGAAGCCGCCGTCGTGACGATGACCGCGGAAGCCCCAGATTAAACCGCCCGCCGCCTGCGCGCCGTTGACTTCGCTATGGACGATCGACTGCATAATGGCGTTAAGTTGCTGCGCGTCCAGCAGGCCAAATTCGCCCACCATGTAGACTTTCTTACCCGCTGCCGCCGTCAGGTCTTTTTTCACCTGTTCGGGATGGTTGTTATCGGCATTGGTGTAGTAATGGTTGCTGACGATATCGACATGGGGATCGTTAAGCGCAAACGCATTAATTTTCTTATAGGTACCATCCACCACCAGCTGGTGCGGCGCCCACTTTTTGATCCACGCGGCGGTCTGCTGAAGGAACGCCGCGTTGGTGTCCTCCAGCTCGTTGCCGGTCTCCCAGGCCATAATCGCTTTTTCGTCATAGTAAGGGCGCCCGGTCACGCTGTTGGTACGGGTGATAACCTGACGAATCACGTCCAGATAGGCCTTGAAGGTTTTACTGTCGGTACGGTAAAAATCCTCCGGCTTTTCGTGGTAGAACGCCGCCAGCTGCTCGCGACCGCCCCACCACCACCAGTGATCGATAAACGGCAGAATCAGGCGCAGCCCCTGTTTGTCCGCCTCGGCGATCATGTTGTCGTACACCCGCATCGCCTTTTCGTTCAGGCGCGGCATGCCGTCGGCGGTTTCCGGGGCCAGAATATGGGTTTCGCGACCGCAGGCCTCGTCAAACGTCTGCTGCACCGAGAGTACGTATACCCGCTGCGCCCTGGCGCCGGTTTGCACGAGTGCTTTAATCCAGTTTTCCTGTTCCTCCGCCGTCGGCCAGCGGAAGTATTGCCCCCAGCCGCGCGAGTCGGCCTTGCAGGTACCGCGCGCATCGTCCTCGATACGGTGCAGTTCCGGCGCATGAATGCCCGCAAAGCGGAACACCTTGTCGCCATCTTTTAACGTTGCGCCGTCGCGGGTAATAAAGTGTTCAAAGTGCGACTGCTCCGCGGCCATCGCGCCTGCGCTTCCCAGCGCCGAAAGCAGCGCGACGAGCATCAGTTTTTTCACCGGCTTAATCATCGTTATCTCTCCTTAGAACCAGACTTCGGCCTGCACGCCGAAGTTCAGCGTATCGGTGTCGCCGCTGCGCGAGTAGCTACCGGCGGAAAGGGTATTGGTGCTCCAGTCGTAGTTGCCGTCCAGCGCGTCGGACACCCCTTTATCCCACTTCGCGTAAGTCACGAAGAAGCGCAGCTGCGGGCGAGTCCAGAAGCCGGAATCAAAGGTCAGGGTCGGCGCGATGGTCACTTTAGTCAGGCCGCCTTTGCCTTTGCCGTCCACGCCTTTGTAGTTTTTATCGTCGAGATATTCGTAGCCCAGCTCGTACTGCATGGCGAAGTTTTTGGTGATCTGCTGGTACGGGCGAATCCCCGCCACCCAGCTGGTGCGCCCCCAGCCTTCGGCGTCTTCCGTCCACCAGCGGTAGTTTTTGTCTTTCTGATAGTAGGCGAACGTGGAGATTTCCCAGTCGCCTAGCGAGGCCATGTTATCCAGCACCACGCGCCAGGACTGGGTATCGTCGAGGTTTGCCCAGCCCCAGCCGTTTTTACCCAGCGAGTCTCCCGCCGCCAGGCCGCGCCCGTACTGGAAGACCACGCGAGAGTAGCCGCCGGTCAGGCCGTAAAAGCCGTCAAAGTTGTAAACGCCGGTCACGCCGTAGCCCTTCTCCGCCGAGGTCGGGTGCTTCTCGTTGCGGTTCATGTGGTGGCCAATCAGCTCAAGATCGAAGCCGGTGCCGCCGATCTTTTTCAGCCACAGGTTGAGCGAGTAGTCATCCGGATAGCCCTGATCGCCTTTGTCGACCGGGTAGGCTTTGGTTTCATCCGTCGGCGAGAAGGCGTAAACCCCGGCATCGAAGCGCGCGAAGCCGAGATCCATGTTGTCGAAGCCGCCGCCGGTACCGTTGTACTGAATGTACTCCCAGTCGAACTGGTGGCTGGAGGTGTTGGAGCTGCTGTAGCGCTTACCGGCCCAGAAGGTCATTTCCGGGGCGAAGTCGAGATTTGACAGTTCGGCAAAACCTTCACGGAACTGCACATCATGCCCGTCGTCATCCTGACAGTTCCAGTCTGAGGTGCATTTCGACTGATGGGTAATGTTGGCCTGGACTTTAGCCACCACGCCGCTGTCCGAGGTTAACGTCACCGTCGGGATCAGTTCGATCTTGGTGTCCTCTTCGTTGCCCAGACGCCACTTGCCGTCCGGCATCAGGCCAACGGAGTCGGCGCGGTTACCGTCGGCGTTGGCGAGGATCCCCGAACGGATATAGCCGTGGAGCATAAAATCGTACTTCTGATCGGCGATGGCGCAGTCGCTCATCACCGCGAGGGCGAGTAAAGACAGAGGTATTGAATGATTTAGCCTGATCATTTTTTATCCTTGGTTATTTTTTTATTAACACTGCCTGAGAACGGGAGGAAATTTACGGATCAAAATTGGAAATGTACATCCGTTAAAGGAAAGCGCTTTCCGTAATTGCCGGATGAGTTCACAAATTTAACGATAGCGGGCAAATATTCGTGATTTAGATCACATCTTTGAGCGGAAATAAAAAAGCCCGCGCGCGGCGGGCTGTGGCAGGCAGGCGAAAAGCTTAGCGTTCGGCGTCGGCGAGCTGCCGTTCATAGACCTTGAAGAACGGACGATAGAGCATCCAGGCATTAAAAATGGCGAACAGGCACATGCAGAGGTTTTTCCAGCTGCCGTTGGCTGACCACGCCGCGCCGAGCGGCGCCGGCATCGACCACGGCAGCATCGCCACCGCCCGATCGAGAACCCCAAGATGAGTTAAATACCAGGCGATACAGGCGTTTATCAGCGGTACAAAAAGAAACGGCAGCAGGAAAACCGGGTTCATGATAATCGGAAAGCCGAACAATATCGGCTCATTGATGTTAAACAGCGAGGGCAGGAGGCCAATTTTCCCCACGCTTTTCAGCTGCCGCGAACGGCTGCGCATCGCCATAAAAACCAGCGGCAGCGTCGAGCCGATGCCGCCGATCAGCAGGTAGAAATCCCAGAATCCCTGCAGGTAGATATGCGGCAGCGTAGCGGAACCGGCGGCCAGCGCCTGCTGGTTTTCAAACAGATAGGTCATCCAGAACGGGTTCATAATCCCGGTGATAATCAGCGCGCCGTGAATGCCGACAAACCAAAGCAGGTTGCAGATAAATAAAGAAATTAATACCGCAGTTAGGGTATCGGACGCCACCACCAGCGGCCGCACCGCTTCGCTAATCAGCTCCGGTAAAATGCGCCCGGTGCTCTGCAGCAGCAGCGCGTTGATGACGCTAATAGAGAGCATCACCACCAGCAGCGGGATCAGCAGCTGAAAGCCGTTGCGGGTCATCACCGGCACCTCTTCCGGCAGGCGGATGCACCAGCCTTTCTTATAGAAAAAGCGCACGATTTCAATAGAGTAAGTGCTTGAAATCAGCGCGGTAAAAATCCCCATTCCGCCGAGGAAAATATTGGTCGCGCCGTTGTCGCGAAAGCCGATAAACAGCAAAAACGCCAGGCAGCCGGTCAGCCCGCAGAGCCGCTCCGGCAGCCGGTACTGCTTGGCAAGGCTGGCGCTGGCGCCGAAGGCCACAATCAGCGCCACCAGCCCGATAGTCAATTCAAAGGTTGGCAGCAGAATGGGCCGCAGCTGGAAATAGAACTGGCCGAAAGCCGATGCGCCGTTGATGGAAACGGGCGGAAACAAAATCGGCACCAGCAAACTTCCCACAATCACAAACGGCATCGCCAGCGCAAAGCTGTCGCGCATCGCCGTAATGTGGTTATTGCGCGTCAGAACGTTGGCCAGCGGCGCCAGCCGCTGTTCGATGATATCGACGGCAACATTCATCAACTGAATGTTCATAATCCTGCCTTTAAGAATAGAGGTGTCGCCAGGATGATCGCGCACTCCCGGGTAAAGTAAAAGCCCGCCATAGGTGATCGTGGTCACAATAAATAAATCCACTAACGGAAAGCGCTTTCCGTTTTATATCCGTTATGACTATAGTCGGCGCATCCATCTCATCAGGAGCGATATATGAAAAAGATAATGTTGTGCTGTTCCGCGGGCATGTCCACCAGCCTGCTGGTGAAAAAAATGATCGCCGAAGCCGAGCAGCGCGGTCTGCCGGTGGAGATCAACGCCTTTGGCGTCGCGGAATTCGATCAACAGGTCGGCCATTACCAGGTGGTCCTGCTGGGGCCGCAGGTGAAATACATGCAGAAAGATCTGCAAAAGCAGGCTGATAAATACGGTATCCGCGTGGAACCCATCAACATGATGGATTACGGCATGCAGAAAGGCGGCGCCGTACTGGATTTCGCGCTTTCCCTTATCGATAACAAAAACTAAGGAAAGATCATGAGCTCTCTGTACGCGAAGCTGATCGCCGTGATTGAACAGAAGATCACGCCTATGGCGGGGGCGATCGGCCAACAAAAATACGTCACCTCCATCCGCGACGGTTTTATTACCGCCCTGCCCTTTATGATCGTCGGCTCGTTTTTGCTGGTCTTTATCTTCCCGCCGTTTTCCCCGGATACAACGTGGGGCTTTGCCCGCGCCTGGCTGCAATTTTCTCTCGATCATCGCGATGCGCTGATGCTGCCGTTTAACTTCAGCATGGGGGTGATGACGCTGTTTATCGCCGTCGGGATCGCCGCCAGCCTGGCAAAACACCACAATCTGGACTCGCTGACCGCCGGGATGCTGTCGCTGATGTCGTTCCTGCTGGTGGCCGCGCCGCTGAAAGATGGCCAGATCTCCACCGCCTACTTCTCCGGCCAGGGGATCTTCACCGCAATTCTGGTGGCGATTTACTCTACCGAGCTGTACGCCTTCCTCAAGCGCCACAATATTACGATCCGTCTGCCGCCTGAAGTGCCGGCGGGCGTGGCGCGCTCGTTTGAGATCCTGATCCCGGTGCTGGCGATCGTGCTGACGCTGCATCCGCTGAATCTGTTTATCGAAGCGCAGCTGGGCATGATCATCCCGGAAGCGATCATGTCGCTGGTGAAACCGCTGGTGGCGGCGTCCGATACTCTACCGGCGATTCTGCTGTCGGTGCTGGTGTGCCAGGTGCTGTGGTTTGCCGGCATTCACGGGGCGCTGATCGTCACCGGGATTATGAATCCGTTCTGGATGGCGAACCTGTCGATCAACCAGGCGGCGATGGCCGCAGGCACCGCGATCCCGCATATCTATGTCCAGGGCTTCTGGGATCACTATCTGCTGATCGGCGGCGTCGGCTCCACCCTGCCGCTGGCTTTGATGCTGCTGCGCAGTAAGGCGGTGCATCTGCGGACGATTGGCCGGATGGGCGTGGTGCCGGGCGTATTCAACATCAACGAACCGATTCTGTTCGGCGCGCCGATCATTATGAATCCGCTGTTCTTCCTGCCGTTCGTGCTGGTGCCGATGATCAACGCAACCCTGGCCTACTTTGCGCTGAAGCTGGACCTGGTGAGCCGCGTGGTGTCGATGACGCCGTGGACGACGCCGGCCCCTATCGGTGCCTCGTGGGCGGCGAACTGGAGCTTTAGCCCGGTGATCATGTGCCTGATTTGCATGGCGACGGCGATGGTGATGTATCTGCCATTCCTCAAAGCCTACGAAAAACAGCTGCTGGAGCAGGAGCACGCTAACGCGGCGGCCCTGGCCGAAAGCGCGCCGCAGTCCGCATAATTCATACTATTCAGAGGTTTGTCATGGAATTAGAAGAACAGGTAATGGGTATCATCATCAACGCCGGGCAGTCGCGTAGTCTCTGTTACGAAGCGCTGAGCTGCGCTAAAGCGGGTGATTTCGCCGCCGCCGACGAAAAAATGAAAGAAGCGGCGCATTTTGCCCGCGAGGCGCATCGGGTACAGACCCAGCTGATTGAGGCCGACGAAGGCGAGGGTAAAACCAAAATGACCCTGGTGATGGTTCACGCTCAGGATCATCTGATGACCTCGATTCTGGCGAAAGAGCTGATCGGCGAACTGATCGCCATTTACCGCTCGCGACCGCTGCACGCGTAGGGTTCCCCCTCTCCGGGGGAGAGGAGATGACCTAGCCCGGGTAAGGCGTTGACGCCGCAACCCGGGAAAACGGTAAATGCTCATGTCACCTGGCTGACCTCCCGGCTCGCGCTACGCTTAGCCGGGCTACCTGGACTACACGCGTAGCGGCCCGGGAAACCGTCGACCACAATTAAGGACAACCATGCTACATCTGGGTTTAGACATTGGCGGCACCAAAATGGAAGCCGTCCTGCTCAACGCGGCGGGCGAATGCGTCTATCGCCAGCGCCGTCCGACGCATAAAGAGAGCTATCAGGCGTTTATGCAGCAGCTGCTCGGACTGATTGCGACCGTCCGCGACTGGAGCGAACGGCCGTTTACTCTCGGCATCGGCCTGCCGGGGGCTATCGACCCGCAAAGCGGCCTGATTAAAAACTGTAACTGTCTGGTGCTCAACGGCCACGACCTGCGTCATGACCTGATGCGGGAACTTGGTCAACCGGTATGGATGGCAAACGATGCCGACTGCTTCACCCTCTCTGAGGCGGTAGACGGCGCGGGCGCGGGGGCACCGACCGTATTCGGCGTTATCATCGGTACCGGCTGCGGCGGCGGCGTTGCGGTGAACCAACGGCTGCTCAGCGGGCCTAACGCCATCGCTGGCGAATGGGGACACAATCCTCTGCCGGGCTATTGCCCCGAGCGCGACGGCCCGGCGCAGCCCTGCTACTGCGGCAAAGAGAACTGCATCGAAAGCTTTATCTCCGGTACCGGCTTTGCCCGCCGCTACGGCGAGCAGGCGCCTGCGGAAGCGATTATCGCCGCCGCGCAAAACGGCGAACCGCAGGCGCTGGCCCACTGGCGGCATTTTATTGACGCTTTCGGCCGTAGCCTGGCGTCGGTAATCAATATCCTCGATCCGCAGGTGATTGTACTGGGCGGCGGGCTCTCCAACGTCGGGCAAATCTATGAGCAGCTGCCGTCGGCGATTGTCCCGTATCTCTTTTCCGACAGCTGCCGAACGCAGATCAAACAGGCCCGCTTCGGCGACGCCAGCGGCGTGCGCGGCGCGGCCTGGCTGCCGGTTCTGGCCAACGCTGAAGCCGGTCGGCGGTAGACACTTTTTTCAGCAGGTATGCTAAGCTAGGCGAAAATATTCAGACAGAAAATGCCATGCCAACCATTGATGATGTTTCAAGATTAGCGAATGTCTCCCGAGCGACGGTATCGCGCGTGCTGACCGGCACGCGGGGCGTGCGCGAAGAGAGCCGGGAAGCGGTGCTGCGCGCGGTAGAGGAACTTAACTACCGCCCGAGCTTTGCCGCGCAAAACCTCGCCAGTCAGACATCTAATCACGTGGGGCTGGTGATCCCGGCGAACGATGACAGCAGCGGCGCGCGCCTGCTGCCGATGCTCTCGCTAGCGCTGAAGGGGCTGAATAAAAACCTGATTGTTCAGTACGTCACGGATGCGGCGGAACAGGCGGCGGTCGTCGACGATTTACAGCGCCAGTGCGTGGCGGTGGTGGTGCTCGGCGCCGTGCCGGCGGATGCGCCGCGCAACGTGATCTCCTTTGACCGCTTCAGCATTGCCGGGGTCAATAATCAGGGCTACGACTACGCTTTTGCCACCGAAAGCGCCTGCCGCTACGTGATCGGCAAGGGCCATCGCAATATCGCGCTGATCGTTGATAACGACAGCGATGACGCCAGCCGCCAGATGCTCGAAGGCTATCGCAACGTCCTGCAAAACTACTCCATCCCTTTTAACCGGCAGCTGATGCTGGCGGCCAACGATAACGTTGAACAGGCGCTGCTGACGCTGATTAACAGCTTCAGCAAATACTCGGTGATTATCGTGAAACGGGACCGCTACGCCGCCGAAGCGATGCGCCTGCTGCGCGAGTTCAACGTTGCCGTACCGCAGGAGGTCTCGCTGCTGAGCCTGGAAGATTCTCCCCTCGCCTCCCTGCTCAATCCGCCGCTGACCTGTATCTCCTGGCCGCTGGAGCAGCTGATGGAGAACTGCCTGCAGCGTATCCGCAACCTGATTGACGAGCGCCCCACCTTCTCTCCCGAAGGGCGCACGCTGGCGGGCCGCCTGATCCCCCGCCAGTCGGTGGCCGATCTCTCCTGACTTCAGCGTCCGGCCTTCCGCGTGGCCGGGCCTTTTCCTCTCCCGCCGCGGGTTCGCACGCTAATCATTCGCCTCACATCTAAATAAGAATTATTTTCATTTATAAATAGCTTGTGCTATATAACATAGCAATGGCTATAAATGATGATTAATTAACCGCAACGTTGTGAGGGACCTTATGCTGCACCTGCCACCCCTGAAGCATCTGATGTTTGCCGCCACGCTGGCGCTGCTGGCCGTCGCCCCCGTCCAGGCAAAAGAGAAATTTAAAGTGATTACCACCTTCACGGTGATCGCCGATATGGCGCAAAACGTCGCGGGCGACGCCGCCGACGTCTGCTCCATCACCAAACCGGGGGCCGAGATCCATGAATATCAGCCGACCCCCGGGGATATCAAACGCGCGCAGGGCGCGCAGCTGATCCTCGCCAACGGCCTGAACCTTGAACTGTGGTTCGCCCGCTTTTATCAGCACTTAAACGGCGTACCGGAAGTGGTGGTCAGCAACGGCATTCAGCCGATGGGCATCAGCGAAGGGCCGTATAACGGCAAACCCAACCCGCACGCGTGGATGTCGGCGGACAACGCGCTGATCTATGTCGATAATATTCGCGACGCGCTGGTGAAATACGATCCTGCAAACGCCAACGCCTATCGCCACAACGCCGAAGCCTACAAAGAGAAGATCCGTCAGACCATGGCGCCGCTGAAGGCGGAACTGGCGAAGCTGCCGCAGGATAAGCGCTGGCTGGTGACCAGCGAGGGCGCGTTTTCTTACCTGGCCCGCGATAACGGCCTGCAGGAGCGCTATCTGTGGCCGATCAACGCCGACCAGCAGGGTACCCCGCAGCAGGTGCGCAAAACCATCGACACCATGAAGAAAGAGCGCATCCCGACCATTTTTAGCGAAAGCACCATTTCCGATAAACCGGCGCGTCAGGTGGCCCGGGAAGCCGACGCCCACTATGGCGGCGTCCTGTACGTCGACTCCCTGAGTACCGCCGATGGCCCGGTGCCGACCTACCTCGACCTGCTGCGCGTTACGACCCAAACCATCGTCCAGGGCATCAACGACGGACTAAGGAAACAGGCATGAGTCACGAGCTGCCGGGCCTCGCGGTCAACAACGTCAGCGTCACCTACCGCAACGGTCATACCGCGCTGCGCGATGCTTCATTTAGCGTCCCACGCAGCGCCATCGCGGCGCTGGTCGGGGTGAACGGCTCGGGAAAATCGACGCTGTTTAAAGCGCTGATGGGCTTTGTGCGCGTCGGAAAAGGCGATATTGCGATTCTCGGTCAGCCGGTTAATCGCGCCCTGCGGCAGAACCTCGTCGCCTACGTTCCGCAGGCGGAAGAGGTGGACTGGTCCTTCCCGGTGCTGGTGGAAGATGTGGTGATGATGGGGCGCTACGGCCATATGGGCTGGCTACGGCGGGCCAAACCGCGCGACCATGAGATTGTCGACGCCGCCCTGGCGCGGGTCGGTATGAGCGAGTACCGCCACCGCCAGATCGGCGAACTCTCCGGCGGGCAGAAAAAGCGCGTGTTTCTGGCCCGCGCTATCGCTCAGCAGGGAAAAGTCATTCTGCTGGATGAACCCTTTACCGGCGTCGACGTGCAGACCGAAGCGCGCATCATCGAGCTGCTGCGGGAACTGCGCGACGAAGGCTGCACCATGCTGGTTTCCACTCACAACCTCGGCTCGGTAAGCGAGTTCTGCGACTACACGGTGATGGTCAAAGGCACCGTGCTGGCCAGCGGCCCGACGGAAAGCACCTTTACCGCCGAAAACCTCGAACTGGCGTTTAGCGGCGTGCTGCGCCACGTGGTGCTGAGCGGCGCGGAAGAGCGGATTATCACCGACGATGAGCGGCCGTTTATCAGCCGTCGGGCGGCGGGAGGCGAAAGATGAACTGGCTACTGGAGCCGTTTGGTTATCACTATATGCTGAACGCGATGTGGGTCTCGGCGCTGGTGGGCGGGGTGTGCGCGTTTCTCTCCTGCTACCTGATGCTTAAAGGCTGGTCGCTGATTGGCGACGCCCTCTCCCACTCCATCGTGCCCGGCGTGGCGGGCGCTTATATGCTCGGCCTGCCCTTCGCGCTGGGGGCGTTTCTTTCCGGCGGGCTGGCGGCGGGCAGCATGCTGTTTCTTAACCAGCGTTCGAAGCTGAAGGAAGACGCGATTATCGGCCTGATCTTCTCCTCTTTTTTCGGTATTGGCCTGTTTATGGTGTCGCTGAACCCCACTTCGGTGAATATCCAGACCATTATTCTCGGCAATATTCTGGCCATCGCCCCGGAGGATATTATCCAGCTGGCGGCGATTGGCTCTATTTCGATGGCGATTCTGCTGCTGAAGTGGAAAGACCTGATGGTGACCTTTTTCGATGAGAACCACGCTCGTTCCATTGGCCTGAATACCACCGCGCTGAAGCTGCTGTTCTTTACCCTGCTGGCGGCCTGTACCGTGGCGGCGCTGCAGACCGTCGGCGCGTTTCTGGTGATTTGCCTGGTGGTGACGCCCGGGGCCACCGCCTGGCTGTTGACCGACCGCTTCCCGCGCCTGCTGGCGATTGCCGTCGCGATTGGCAGCCTGACCAGCTTTTTCGGCGCGTGGCTGAGCTACTATCTGGACGGGGCGACCGGCGGGATTATCGTCGTCGCCCAGACGCTGCTGTTTTTAGCCGCTTTTGTTTTCGCGCCGAAGCACGGCCTGCTCGCCAGCCGTCGCCGCGCCAGGGAGGCCTCATGCTGAGCGCGCTGATTGAACCTTTCCAGTTCTCCTTTATGGTCAACGCCATACTGGTGGCGGCGATCGTTGCCGTCCCCTGCGCGCTGCTGTCGGTGTTTTTGGTGCTCAAGGGCTGGGCGCTGATGGGCGATGCCATGAGCCACGCGGTTTTTCCGGGCGTGGTGGTGGCGTATATCCTCGGTATCCCCTTCGCCATCGGCGCGTTTATCGCCGGGTTGTTCTGCGCCATCGCCACCGGTTATCTCGACGATAACAGCCGCATTAAACGCGATACGATCATGGGCATCGTATTTTCCGGGATGTTTGGCGCGGGCCTGGTGCTGTACGTGTCGATTCAGTCGGAGGTCCATCTCGATCATATTCTGTTTGGCGACATGCTGGGTATTTCCGCCAGCGATATTGCGCAAACGTCGCTGATCGCGCTGGCGATTGCGCTGATAATCGGGCTTAAGTGGCGTGATTTTCTGCTGCACGCCTTTGATCCGCAGCAGGCGAAGGCCAGCGGATTGCGCTGCGGGCTGCTGCATTATGGGCTGCTGTGCATGATTGCGCTGACCATCGTGGCGACGCTGAAAGCGGTGGGGATCATTTTGTCGATTTCGCTGCTGATAGCGCCGGGGGCGATCGCTCTGCTGCTGACGCGGCGTTTTGTCAGCGCCCTGCTGCTGGCAGTGGCGATAGCGTTAAGCTGTTCGCTGGGCGGCGTGTGGCTGTCGTTTTATCTCGACAGCGCCCCGGCGCCGACCATTGTGGTGCTGTTTACCGTCCTGTTCGTTATCGCGTTTGTCTGGACGTCGGTTCGCGATAGTCAAACCACGGCTCGTTCCGGCGAGGCCCCGGGTCGCGGCTGACGCCTTACCCGGGCTACAGACCGCACGAATTGTAGCCCGGCTAAGCGCAGCGCGAGCCG
>NZ_CAXSXW010000007.1:0-223654 GCF_964241505.1 Klebsiella sp. Q11 | reverse complement strand
GCCCCGGGTCGCGGCTGACGCCTTACCCGGGCTACAGACCGCACGAATTGTAGCCCGGCTAAGCGCAGCGCGAGCCGGGGAGTTTATTGCTGGACGTCGGTTCGCGATAGTCAAACCACAGCCCGTTCCGGCGAAGCCCCGGGTCGCGGCTGACGCCTTACCCGGGCTACAGACCGCACGAATTGTAGCCCGGCTAAGCGCCGCGCGAGCCGGGGAGTTTATTGCGGCTTTTTGGGCCGATACTTTTCCGGTAACTCCGGCACCGGGCGTTTGTCATCGATCAGGTGGCGAATCGTCAGGATCGGGTGCCGCCAGAGCATCCGCGGCCCCGCCCAGCGCATAATCTGCTTCATCTCTTCGCGTTTCGCGGGCTGATAGCAGTGCACCGGGCACTGCTTGCAGGCGGGCTTTTCTTCACCAAATACGCACTTATCCAGCCGCTTGTCGGCATAGCCGTTGAGCGCCTGATAGTGTTCGGCGTCGTCGCGAGCATCCGGGCAGCGGCGCTGGTAGAGCGCAATCATGCTGCTAATGGTCTTTTTTTCCCGCGCAATACGTTTGCCCGCCATCGCCTGTTCCCTCCGATAAAGATGCATTCATAATACACATTCAGAGAGGACGATGCAGCCCCATACTCCCTGAGGATTATGCCGGTTTATCCACGTGCCCCAGCGGTTTTTCCGGGAAGCACACATCGCGCACCCGGCGCTTGAGCTCCGCCGCGTCGGGGAAACCGCCATCCTGCTTGCGCTCCCAGATTTGCACATCATCAACGGCCACCACGAAGATCCCGCCGGTTCCCGGAACCAGCGTGACCGAAGCGATATCGGTGCTAAAGCTGTGCAACAGTTCCTGTGCCATCCAGCTGGCGCGCAGCATCCAGTTGCACTGCGAACAGTAGGTGATGGTAATCGCGGCTTTATGGCTCATCGGCTTCTCGCTGTCGGTAAAAGGGCAAATTGTAAACAACTTGCAGATTAATTGAAGAATACATGATTATTTTGTTGCAAACGATAATACCTATCATTACCATTCGCAATCAACAAGCATGGAGAAAAAACGTCCAGTAACGGAATAACGGGACACACCTGCACTCTGGAAGTAACGCGTGAGCCAATACTCAAAACCTATCCCAGTAGGCGTCATTGGCGCAGACAGTTTGAACACGGCCAGCGCGGAAGAACCGGAGCGTACACGTAGTACGTGAGGATTCTGAGCACTGCCCAGGTTCAAAATGGCAAGCAAAATAGCCCTAATGAGATAGGTTCTAATAATTATTAAGGCGTGGCTACTATGTATAACTCCACTCAATCAACAGCATGGTTCAAGAAAAGCCTGCTGGTGACTTCTTTGCTTACAGCAATTTATCAGACTTCCGCCGGGGCGGCTGATACCACCGCGAAAACCACCAGCAGCGCATCGACTGATGACAGCTCGGAACGGATGACCGTTACCGCGCCGGCGCCGTTGCTGAAAGCGGGCAGCGAACATTCGATCGGCGCTCAGGAGCTGCAGGATAAAGGGGCCAACGACTTTGGCTCGATCATGCGCTACGAGCCGCTCATTAGCGCCACCGGCGCCAGCGGCGGTTCCGGCAACGGCAAAAGCGGCTTCGACCGCGGCGGCTATACCGGCTACAACATACGCGGCATGGAGAGCAACCGCGTCGGGATCGACGTCGACGGCATCGCCCAGCCGAACGCCACCGGGCGCAGCTACGCCAGCCGCGCGGGCCTTAATACCTTCGGTATGGGACGCGACTATATTGACCCCTATATGTACGGCAGCATCGATATTCAGTCCGGGGCGACATCAACGGAAACCGCCAACAGCGCCATCGGCGGCAACGTCTCTTTCCGCCCGAAATCCGCGGATGACTATCTGCATCCGGGCAAAACCAGCGCCTTCGGCTACCGCAGCGGCTACGACTCGTCCGATCGCAGCTGGCACAACGGCGTCACCGTTGCCGGCGGCGACGAGACCCTGCGCGGGATCTTCGTCTACAGCCGTCGCGACGGTCAGGAGACGGAAAATAACAGCGGGACCGTTGATTCCTATCCGGCAAACTGGCACTCGGACGCCTTTATGGCCTCCGGGATCTGGCAGCCGAATGACGAACATAAGTTCACCAGCACCTTCGATTATTACCATAAAACGAACCACACGCATTACGACGCCTGGGACTCCAGCGGCAACAGCGTTATCGGTACGTCAAACCAGACCAGCCAGACCCGCCGCTGGGGCCTGAGCCTGAAAGACGACTGGACGCCGATGAACGACTATATCGACAGCGTATCGACCAAAGTCTACTACCAGCATACCGAGGCCCATGACTGGACCTATATGCCGGACAGCGTCACCCGCGCGATGCAAACGGTGAGCTCCGACTACGATACCGACACCTGGGGGATTCAGAGCGCGCTGGCAAAATCGATAGGCCGCCACGATCTGAGCGCCGGTTTTAACGCCAGCACGACGAAAACCCAGCGGCCGTTAACCCAGTCGCCAACCCCGAGCGCCTATAGCCAGATTATGCAGCCGGACGCCGACAGCCGCGGCTATATCGTCGCCGGCTTCCTGCAGGACAAAATTAACTTCGACCTCGACGGCCATAACTTTGCGGTTATCCCGGGCATTCGCGTGATGCATCAGTCGACCAAACCGGAAAACGTCTCCGATCTGGCCAACAACAGCAGCGTGCTGACCGGTTCCGACGTGTCAAATCTGTACGGTAAGAACGCTGATACCCAGGCGCTGCCGTCGCTGGTCTTGCAGTACGATATCACCCCGCGCCTGATGACTTATCTGCAGTATCAGCGCGGCGCGCAGTTCCCGAACGCCAGCCAGCTATACGGTTCGTGGAACCTCGGCTCCAGCTACGCCGGACGCGCCCAGTATGCGCTGATCGGCAACACCGATCTGAAAACCGAAACCAGCGATAACGTTGAGTGGGGGATGAAGGGCGAAGTGGCGGAAGGCATCACCATGCGCACCGCGCTGTTCTACAACACCTATAAGAACTTTATCGCCTATACCCGCTACACCCGCGCCAATAATCCGACGCAGTTCACTAACGTACCGTCGAACATCTACACCATTTACCAGGCGGAAAACCGCGATAAAGCGTACATCTACGGCGGCGAAATCAGCGCTAAATTCAACTTTGGCACCTGGTTTGAAGAGGTTAACGGCCTGAGCGCCACCCTCGCTTACGGCTATAGTGAAGGGCAATCGAAATCCAGCTACAGCGGCGATAAGTACGTCGACCTCGATAGCGTCGCGCCAATGAAGGCCATCGTCGGCGTGGCGTGGGACGATCCGGCAAAAGTGTACGGCACCGCGCTGACTGCCACCTTTGTTAAGGGCAAGCGCGCCACCGCCACCAACCGCGAAAGCTATACCAACTCCGGCTCCGCGATTACCGATTCGACCAGCGAATATATGCGCGTTCCGGGCTACGGCATGCTGGACTGGACCGCGTACTGGCAGGTCGCGAAGAATGTGCGCGTGAACGGCGGCGTATACAACATTACCGATCGTAAATACTGGGATTATCTGAGCAGCCGCAATATCGAAACGGCGACGAACCAGGACGCCAACGACAGAGCGCTGGCGGTGATGCCTGGCCGCACCTGGCAGCTGGGCGTGAACGTCGATTTCTGACCGGCCAATAATAAGAAACCTGCTCCCCGGCCGCGCGCCGGGGAAACTCATCGTAGAGAAGGATGTGAATTATGCAAAACACCCAACCGCAACATACCCCGCTGTGGCAGCGCTATCTGACCACGAAAGCGCAATCCTCCGCGAAATACGCCCGCGATATCGCCGCCGAAATGGGGATTAGCGAAGCCGAGCTGACCGAAGCCCGCCTGGGCTACGATGCCGTACGTCTGCAGGACGACGCCCGCACCATTCTGACGGCGCTGGAAACCGTGGGGGAAACCAAATGCATCTGCCGCAACGAATACGCGGTGCATGAGCAGGTCGGCGAATTTACCCATCAGCATCTGAGCGGCCACGCCGGGCTGGTGCTTAATCCGCGCGCCCTCGATCTGCGCCTGTTTCTCAGCCAGTGGGCCAGCGCTTTTCGCCTGAACGACAACGGCCGCCAGAGCATCCAGTTCTTCGATCCGCACGGCGACGCGTTGCTCAAGGTTTACACCACCGGCAATACCGACATGGCGGCCTGGGATGCGCTGATTGCCGGGCATACGCAGCAATCGCCTGCCCCGCTGGCGATTCGCCCGGCCGAACCGCTGAAATATGCCGACTCCGCCGACGCGGCGGCGCTGGAAAATGAATGGCGGGCCATGACCGACGTTCACCAGTTCTTCGGCCTGCTGAGAAAATATAGCCTGTCGCGCCAGCAGGCTTTCCGTCTGGTCAGCGACGACCTCGCCTGCCGCATTGACACCCAGACGCTGCCGGGCCTGCTGGATACCATCCGCCAGGATGGCAACGAGATCATGATTTTTGTCGGCAACCGCGGCTGCGTGCAGATCTTCACCGGCGCGCTGGAGAAGGTCGCCCCGATGCGCGGCTGGCTGAATATCTTCAACGCCGCGTTTACCCTGCATCTGCGCGAGGAGAGCGTGGATGAGATCTGGGTGACCCGCAAACCGACCTCTGACGGCCACGTCACCAGCGTCGAGCTGTTCGCCAAAGACGGCACGCAGATCGCACAGCTGTTCGGTCAACGCAGCGAAGGCCACCCGGAGCAGGCGCAGTGGCGTGCGCAGGTCGATCGTTTGACCACCGAAGGGCTACTCGCATGAAGCGCTGGCTGATATTACTTGCGGCGTTTCCGCTGTTGGCCAGCGCCGCCGCCGAGCGGATTGTGTCACTCGGCGGCGACGTCACGGAGGTGGTTTACGCCCTCAACGCCCAGCGGCAGCTGGTGGCGAAAGACAGCACCAGCACCTGGCCTGCTGCCGCGCAAAGCCTGGCGGATGTGGGCTATATCCGCCAGCTGAACGCCGAGGGGATCCTCTCCCTGCGGCCGACGCTGGTGCTGGCCAGCGCCCAGGCGCAGCCCTCGCTGGTGCTGAAAAAGGTTGAAGAGAATAAGGTTAAGGTGATCAACGTCCCGGGCGGCTACGACCTGCCGGCAATCGAGGCAAAAATTGGCGTGATTGCCGACGCCCTTGGTAAGCAGAGCGAAGGTAACGCCCTGCGCCAGAAGGTTCATCAGCAGATCGCGCAAATTCCGTCGCAGCCCGTGAACAAGCGGGTGCTGTTTATTCTCAGCCACGGCGGCATGAATACCATGGTGGCCGGGAAACAAACCGCGGCGGATGGCGCAATCAGGGCGGCCGGGCTGCAAAATGCCATGCAGAGCTTCGACCATTATCGCAGCATGTCGCAGGAGGGCGTTATCGCCAGTACGCCGGACCTGGTGGTGATCTCCGCCGATGGGCTGAAAGGCATGGGCGGCGAAGCCGGGCTCTGGAAGCTGCCGGGGCTGGCGCAGACGCCTGCGGGACGCCATAAACAGGTACTGGTGATAGATGATATGGCCCTGCTCGGCTTTGGTCCGCGCACCCCGCAGGCGGTGCTCGCGCTGCGGCAAAAAGCGGAGCAGCTGCCCTGATGCGCTCCCACCCTGCCCGTCATCTGTGGTTAATGACGCTGCTGCTGATTGTCCTGACGCTGTTAGCCACCACCCTGGGCGCCATGCGTCTGCCGTTGGCCAGCCTGCTGCCCTCCGGCGATGAGATCCTGAGAAACATCTGGCTGACCATTCGTTTGCCGCGAGTGCTGCTGGCGCTGCTGGTCGGCGCCGCGCTGGCGCTCTCCGGCTGCGTGATGCAGGGGCTGTTTCGCAACCCCCTCGCCGATCCGGGGCTGTTAGGGATCAGCGGCGGCGCGGCGCTGGCGGTCGCCTGCTGGCTGGTGCTGCCTCTGTCGGTGCCGCTGCTCGTGGCGCTGTACGCCCCGATGCTGGCGGCGTTTGTCGGCAGCATGGCGGTGATGGTGGTGATTTTTATCCTCAGCCGGGCGGGAGACGCCTCGCTTTCGCGCCTGCTGCTGGTCGGCATCGCCATTAACGCCCTGTGCGGCGCGCTGGTCGGGGTACTGGCGTGGATCAGCAACGATACCCAGCTGCGCCAGCTTTCGCTTTGGGGGATGGGCAGCCTCGGGCAGGCAGAATGGTCGACGCTGCTGGTGGCGGCCACGCTGATGATCCCGGCTTCCCTCGTGGTGTGGGCGATGGCTTCACGGCTTAACCTGCTGCAGCTGGGCGATGAAGAAGCGCACTACCTCGGCGTCAACGTTCGCGCCCTGCAGCGGCTACTGCTGCTGTGCAGCGCATTGCTGGTGGCGTCGGCGGTGGCTATCAGCGGCATTATCGGCTTTATCGGTCTGGTCGTGCCGCATTTGATGCGGATGTGGCTGGGGCCGGACCATCGCGGCCTGGTCCCCGGTTCGCTGCTGTGCGGCGCGATGTTACTGCTGCTGGCCGACACGCTGGCGCGTACCGTTGCCGCCCCCGCCGAGATGCCGGTCGGGCTGTTGACCAGCGTACTCGGCGCGCCGTGGTTTCTGTGGCTGATTTTTCGTCGGGAGAAAGGGACCCATGGATAACCGCTATAGCGCGCGTTCGCTGTCGCTGCGTCTGGGTAACCGGCAGATTATTCATGATGTTTCGCTCCAGCTCTGCGGCGGTGGAATGACGGCATTGATTGGCCCCAACGGCGCCGGTAAATCAACCCTGCTGCGCCTGTTGACCGGTTATTTAACGCCCGACGGTGGCGTACGGGTGGTGGAGGGCCGTCCGCTGGAGAGCTGGTCGGCAGAAACGCTTTCCCGCCGCCGGGCGGTGATGCTGCAGCGTACCCAGCTTCACGCCGACTGGCCGGTTGAGACGGTTATCGCCATGGGCCGTTCGCCGTGGGGCGGCGTAGCAAATGAGGCGATGATCCGCCGGGTGATGGAAGAAACCGGCTGCGATCATCTGGCCGGGAGACGCTACCCTTCCCTCTCCGGCGGCGAACAGCAGCGGGTGCAGCTGGCCCGCTGTCTGACGCAGCTGTGGCGCGATGGCGCCCCCGAGGGCTGGCTGTTTCTCGATGAGCCCACTTCGGCGCTGGATCTCTATTACCAGCAGCACCTGCTGCGCCTGCTCAAACGCCTGGCCCGCAGCAGCCGGCTGCACGTCTGCATAGTGCTGCACGACCTGAACCTCGCGGCGCTGTGGGCCGACCGGATTCTGCTGCTGCATCAGGGGAAGCTGGTAGCCGAGGGCACGCCGCAGGAGGTGATCCAGCAGCCGATTATCAGCCGCTGGTACGGCGCGGAGGTCAGCATGGGGGAACATCCCGATGCGGCCGTTCCGCAGGTCTATCTGGCACCGTGAACTGATGAAATGATTATGCCGGGCGGCGGCTAACGCCCCGCCCTGTGAAAACGTTCCTTTCTGAACAGCGAAGCCGATATGTCTACCGGCTTCACTGCGATTGCCAAATTAGAAGATCTGCCGATACAGCGCTTTAATCTCTTCCAGACTGGTGTCACGCGGGTTGCCGCCGGTGCACACGTCCGCCAGAGCCGCCGCCGCAAGGGCATCAATATCCTCTTCTTTCATACCGACATCGCGCAGGCGCGCCGGGATATTGACGTCGCGATTCAGCTGCGCCACCGCCTCAATGGCTGCCTGACGCGCTTCGGCAATCGGCAGAGTTGACGCCTGCTTGTTGCCCAGGGCCACCGCGATGTCGCGATATTTTTCGCCAGTATATTCGGCGTTGTAGGCCATGATATGCGGCAGCAGCACCGCGTTAGCCACGCCGTGCGGCGTACCGTAGAACGCGCCCAGCGGGTGGGCCATACCGTGGACCAGCCCCAGACCAACGTTTGAGAAGCCCATTCCGGCAATATACTGCCCCAGTGCCATCCCTTCCGCGCCCTGTGCCTCGCCCTGAACGGAAGCACGCAGCGAGCGGCCAATCACCTCGATAGCCTTCAGATGCAGCATGTCGGTGAGTTCCCATGCGCCTTTAGTGATGTAGCCTTCAATCGCATGGGTTAGCGCGTCGACGCCGGTCGCCGCCTTCAGGCTGGCCGGCATGCTGCTCATCATGTCGGCATCGATGATCGCCACTACCGGGATATCGTGCGGGTCGTAACAAACAAATTTGCGCCGATTCTGTACGTCGGTAATCACGTAGTTGATGGTGACTTCGGCTGCCGTACCGGCGGTGGTTGGGATCGCAATCATCGGCACGGCGGCGTTTTTCGTCTCCGCTCCGCCTTCGAGACTGCGGACGTCGGCGAACTCCGGGTTATTAATGATGATGCCTATCGCCTTACAGGTATCCTGCGGTGAGCCGCCGCCGATAGCGATCAGGTAGTCGGCGCCCGACTGTTTAAACGTCTCTACGCCCTGCTGCACAACCTCAATCGTGGGATTCGGAACCACTTCATCAAAAATGCTGTAAGGCAGCCCGGCTTCGTCGAGAATAGCAAAAACTTTTGTTGCGACGTTAAAACGAATCAGATCCTTATCCGTGACCACCAGCGCTTTTTTGAAGCCGCGTTTTTTAACTTCATCAACGATACAGCGAATCGAACCTGGGCCAAAATAAGAGGTTTCGTTTAAAATCATTCTGTAAGCCATTTGTGCTCCCTCAATTCGAGTGTTTGATAACCATAATATTTAGCCCTACAGTAACGTGACTGGCGCAGCCATTTTATTAATTCATATCAAATAACACCCTAATTGCCCGGCACGCTGTTGCAGTTAATTAACCCATCGCACATTAGTCATGAGATCTGTCCAGCATACTGGACATCAGCGAGCATCAACTTTAATGGTGCCAGGGGCACCAACAGTAATATATACCCGTCATACTTCAAGTTGCTTATGTGTTGGCTACGCTCATTCCCCCCAGTCACATAGTTATCTATGCTCCTGGGGACTCACTCCCTTGCCGCCTTTAAGCAACTCGAATTATTTAGGGTATAGACCTGAGAAAGATATTATCTCATGATGGATATTATTGAACTGGATCACATTATTTTATCTTTTACTGCCGATACGCATTCGTATAGCCAAAAAGATATCTCTGCAGAAGCACAACAGAAACAGGAGGGACTCATGGCGCTTAAGCCGGCGTGCGTTAAAAACTGCCTTCGATTATTCTCTATATCTCTTTCTTATCTATCTCCTTATCTCACCGCCCGCCAACATCAAGTACATCAGATGGTCATATCGTCAACTTAACACTTTAGAAACAAAAGCATCATTTCCTCAACAAAGCGGCCATCCCAGGCCGTTGGCTATCGATTAAACATCTATAATAAGAATTATCTGTCATTATTCATAATTGCTTATCAGCCTGTCGATAGCAAAACATCTTTTTCTTAAGGGTCGCGAGCTCTCATTATTAAGAATATTCTCTATCATTTGCGAGATATTAATTGTTAATAATCTAAAAACATAAAAAAAACAATCAAGATCTCTATCTTTATTGCAAACAACATTACCTCTTGTTAATATGGCCCTTGACATATATTATTTATTATAAAAATACCATTTATGATGCTTATTAACTTTTATTCTAATCACCTGACCATACTTCTCCAACGGCAGCAGTAAATGTCTGACTTTATAAATTGACATTTCGCACCTGTCCGCTAATTCACGAGTAAGTAACCCTTCAGGTTCATGTTCTTTCAATACATAAAGAATATACTCCTGCTCTGGTACAATTACCCCGGAGAATTTGTTGATGCCCATTGAACTCATCAATACTCGTAAACTTTCAACTGCAGCTACAGAATTTTGATGTGAATGCGGGGTACAGGGTGAAAATGAAATCTTCATGAGTCAGCTCCTTCTGTCATTAAGTACTCGGCAGTATGAATTGCCCCTACGAAAACGGCAACATTAGCTTTAAATTTCAACTTAAACAGTACATTTATCTGAAATTCACTTTTTTTTATGATAAAAACCCTGATATAAAGAGTGAATTTTTAATTCCGTGCGGAGATAAAAATGCGGTTCGATATAGAGGGATTTATTACATTTGATACTGAGGAAGCATCGCTGGTCAATCTGTTGACCGGTGATTGTATTGAACTCTCTGCTACTTCCACTCGCCTCCTGACCAATCTGTTACAATACCGTGGGGACATTATTTCTCGCGTTGACATTTTTCAGTCGGTGTTTGAAAAATATGGCGCCAGACCTTCTAATAGCAACCTGAATCAATACATCTCAACGCTGCGTCGCAGCCTTGCGGATCTGGGCGTTGAGAAAAATGTGATTATTACGGTACCGCGAATTGGCTTTAAAATTTCTGAGGAAGTCATTATCACCAGCGACAATGATTACTCCTCCTCTTTCACTCTCCCGACGCTGGCCCCTGAACCTCCCAGGCGTAATCTGCTGTGGCAACACCGCAAAGTCGCCATTTTATTTATCCCGTTGGTGATAGCTTTGATGCTGCTTTTACAGTTTTTTACCCATCAAAAACAGTCCTCTACAGCGATTTTTACTCAGGATAAATGTATTTTTTATGGCGCAGGAGCGCTACGCGTGGGGGAAATACTCAGAAATAAAAAGCTGTTCCCCTCGGGGCTCGATTGTTCTACACCCAAGAAAATTTATCTTTTCAACCGACAATTAAATCAGGAACAGGACTTAGGTATTTATATGGATATATTCATACTCAAATGCGATATAAAGTACCAGCAGTGCCACAGTTACTACTATAAGGAAATAAAAAATGCGTAAATACGCTTTTATCGCGCTGGCCTGTACGCTAACGCTGGCATTAGCTTCCATCCTGTACATTTGTTTCAACAGCCATGACGCTTTCTCCTGTAAATCACAATACGATCTTACAGAGGAAATAAATGAGAATGTTCTCCGCTCCCAGGGCTTGCTGTCCGCTGAGTTTTCCAACCATCGTCTTATAATCAACCTTGAGGGATTGCTCACCAGCGCGGGAGATAAATACATTGTCTCGCGCACCCTCTCCATTACATTAAAAAAAAGCACCGCTGCGGGTCATCTTTTTTATATTGCTGATTCGCAAACCACTCGCCACAACGATGATAATACGCCTGATAACATCGCGCAAAAAATCCTCTTTGGCAACCAAACTAATGATAGAATCATCTATATCAATCGCGTTAATGATGATACTATTTTATTCGGTAACCAAACGTTCCCACAATATGGTTGCCAGCGTCAAAAAAACAATCATTGATTGAGATTTATCTCATTAATTTTAATTATAAAGATATCATGACGATACATTTACTACCTACGTTAGCCAGCATCGCTAATATCATTGATATGATTAACCCACGGCTAAATCTGCACCATGTCAGAACGGCGTTTATCGCATCGCATCTGGCAAATTTAGTCAATTTTTCTGCGGCCCAGCGGCGTAAAACTATTCTCGCCGCGCTTATTCATGATGTCGGCGGATTAAATGAAAAGTCGCGCCTTGAGCCGCTCAACTACATCGATAATGAACATAATAATCACGCGCTCATCGGCAGCGAGTTGCTTAGCCGAATTCCGCTGTTTCGCCCGCTCAACAGAATCGTTCGCTATCATCACACCCGCTGGCGCAACGGTCTGGGGCATTATATTGAAGGTGAGCGGGTGCCCGAAGAGAGCCATCTGCTCTTCTTCGCTGACCGGCTGGATGTACTTTATTGCGAGCACCGTACCGACCATAGCGCCTTTTTAAGCAACAAGCTGGTCGACATCGTTGCTGCCGGAGCTAATATTCTTTATAAACAGGAGTATATTCAGGCCTTCAGAACGCTCTCCGCCGATGGTCATTTCTGGTCTGTCATGGCGTCCACCGATTATCGCGATTACATTAACGCGATCTCCGGCGTCCATAACGACACCCTCTCTTTACACAACCTCCGCGATATTGCCGAGCTGGTCTCTTTTATTATCGATCAATTCAGTCGGCAGACGCCCTGGCACTCCGCCGCCGTCGGGCACATTGCCGGTTATCTGGCGACAAAAATAGAAATGAGCGCGACGCAAGCGCTGAAAGTAGAAATTGGCGGGCTACTGCATAATATTTCCTGTCTGGATCATCGCCCGCCGTCAAAACGCGTTGGTACGTCAGACAACGCCCGGCACACGCTTTATCCTATTGAAGGTATTGATGATATTTCTGAGTGGATGGCCATGCAAAATGGCCCCGCGCCGCTTCAATTACACGAGGAAATCCTTAAGCCAGAAGCCGTGCTTATCGCGGTGAGCCGACGGGTGGTCCATGCGCTAAATGGACCGAAAGCGGAAGAGAAGTCGCTGGCGCAGTTAATAAAAAATAACCCGGGAGAGGAAATTCCCCCGTTTATGTTATCCCTGATTGCCCAATATTCCCCACAGATTATCCAGGTCTATCGTGCAACCGCTGGCGAAATACAGGCGTTAATGAATCGCATTGCGCAACTCACGCATTCCGTTTAGAGGCTAACCCGGCCTAATCACAGACTCAGGCGCTCAATCCGCCGTCCAGAACCAGGGTTTGCCCGGTCATATACTGGCTCCCCTCACCGATTAAAAACGCCACCGCCTGCAGCACATCATCCGTTTCGCCCAATCGGCGTAGCGGTATCGACTGGCGCATCTCTTTCAATTTTTGCGCGGGTATCTCCTCCAGCATCTCCGTACGGATCAGGCCCGGCGCCAGGCAGTTGACCCGAATGCCGAAGCGCCCGACCTCCAGCGCCAGCGAGCGCGCAATACCGCTCATCGCCGCTTTACTCGCGGCGTACGCCGTCTGCCCCACGTTGCCCTTTAACGCGCTGACCGACGACATCATCACAATGGAGCCCCGCCGCTGCGTGAGCATCGCCGGCAGCAGCACCCGGTTCCAGTTCATCATCGAGATCACATTGGTGTCCAACACTTCGCGCCAGAGCGCGGCGTCCTGATGAATATGCAGGCCATCGCGAGCTATCCCGGCATTGTGAATAATCGCTTCCGGCGCCCCCCGCTCGGCCAGTAGCGCCTGCGCAAGCTGTTCAACCCGCGACGCGTCGTTGCCGTCGCAGACGTATCCCTGCACCCGGTGGGCGGAGTTTTCGCTCGCCGCCTGGGTGGCGTTAATCGCAGCCTCATCGCGGCCGGTAAAGACCACGTTCCGGCTTTGCGCCAGGCCGGTGACCAGCGCCCGACCGATACCGCGGCTGCCGCCGGTCACCAATATCCATTGTTGCTCCATATCAGTTACCTGACTCTTTGCTGATGTGCTGACACAGTTCGCCCAGGGTGATCCCCGGATTGTGAATAAACCAGTCCGCCTCCAGGGTGATATTGAATTCACGTTTTGCCAGCACCATGAGCTCGACGTAGTCCAGGCTATCCAGTTTCAGTCGAACCAGCGGCGTATTCTCATCAATCTCATCCGGTTCCAGGTCTTTCGCATCGCAAATCATTTCACATACTTTTTGCAGAACTTCATCATAGGCAGTCATAAATTATCCTTAATTATCAATTAGGCACGGGGCCAACTTTTAGCGTGACCACGTTGGTTATTATCAGGTTATCCAGCTGCGCCGCCGCGGCGATGCGCACCAGCGCCCCCTGTTCGACCTGGCCCACCACCAGCGAGGGCAGCAGCCAGAGCGACAGAGATTCTGGCCAAATCGGCGTCGCTTTGCCCGCGAGACGAGCATCAAACACCACCTCCTGGTGGGTTTGCAGCACCGGATAGCGGGTAAATATTTGCTGCAACGAGGTTTCCCCCGGCCCGAGCAGGGAGGCGATACTCTCCTGGCGCAGCAGCGCGGGATCGCCAATCAGCTGGCGGAACAGCAAGGCGTCAAGAAACTGCCACTGCGCCAGGTCGGGCCAGGCGGCGTTGAAGCACGACTGCAGCTCGCGTAGCGTCTTTGGCGCAATCGTGCAGGGCTGTTTACCCACCAGCGATTCCGGCCCGGCCGCCGTGCTCATCTGGCAGGAGAGGCAGAGTTCGCCATTGTGCGGATTGCTGACCGAAGTGGCGGACAAAAGGCGATTTTTGGCTACCCCGGGCGTTAACAGCCAGTCGGTATCGCACCATATTGGCCTGCGCAGGCGAACCTGGCATTTTACGTAACGCTCAGGGCGGTACAGCCGGGAGTGGGCATCGCGCTTCACGTCGAGCAGCGCGCGCATTCCGTGGACGCTCAGCTGTCCCGCGCCCATCTGGCGCGCTGCCGCGAGGTCGAAGTGAATCGGGTTTTCGTCGCCGGAAAACGCCGCCCACTGCTGCGCGTCGGCAAGGGTGTAGTGCAGCAGCGTCACGCGTGTTTCTCCAGCACCAGCGCGGCGTTCGCGCCGCCGAAACCAAAGCTCAGATTCAGCGCCCGATGTATCTCCCCCTGACGGTGCCCTTCGGCGATATAGTCAAGATCGCACTGCGGGTCAGGCTGGGTTAAATGGGCCGTCGCGGGCAGGATCCCCGCCGCCATCGCCTGCAGGCAAACAATGGTCTCGAAGCTCCCTGCGGCGGCAATCAGATGCCCGGAGTAGGCTTTGGTGCTGGAAATCGGGATGCGGTACGCCTCGTCGCCCAGCGCCTTTTTCAGCGACTGCGTTTCGTTGAGATCGTTGAGCGGCGTGGAGGTGCCGTGGGCGTTGATGTAATCGAGGTCGGCAGGCTGGAGATCTGCGCCGCGCAGCGCCCAACGGATGGTCTGCTCGCGGGCTACGCAGTCCTCCGCCGGGGAGGTAAAATCCACCGCGTCGGAGAAATTAGCATAGCCGGTGACCTCCGCCAGGATCGTCGCCCCGCGCGCGAGGGCGCTCTCGCGCTCCTCCAGGCACAGCACCGCCCCGCCTTCCGAAAGCACGAACCCGCTGCGCTGCAGGCTGAACGGACAGCTGGCCCGCTCCGGCGACTCCGTTTCCCGGCTCAGCGCGCCGAGCACATCGATATTCCAGATCGCGCAAACGCTGTTTAGCGATTCCCCGGCGCCGGCGAGCAGCATGCTGGCGCGGCCAAAGCGAATCGCATCATAGGCCTCGCCGACAGCAATAGTGCCGGTGGCGCAGGCCGCGACCGGGGTATTTTGATAGCCGCGCAAATTCCACAGCTGGCTACAGGCGGCGGTGCTCACGTTGGGCATGGAAAAAAAGCAGCTAAAGGGCGAGGAGACGCCGGTTTTCTCAAACTCGGGTACCGCCAGATAGCTTTCATCCAGCCCTGCCCAGCCGGAGCCGATGATGGCGCCGCACATTAGCGGGTCATAAAACGCCGTGGGAGCTTCACCCGCAAAGGCCATCGCCACCGCTTCCCGCGCGGCGGCCAGCGCCAGGCGCGCGTGACGCGGCAGACGCCGACGAATCGCGGCGGGAACCCCCTTAAGGCTGGGTTCATTCGCCACCTGACCGATAAAATGCGTGTGAATACCGTTCGCGGAGAGATCCACATAGCGGTAGCCGCGTCGATAATCCATGATGGCCTGCCAGCTTTCGGCGGCGCTATCGCCGAGGGGAGTCACCGCGCCATAGCCGGTTATCACCACGCGATAAGGGGAGTTACTGTGACTCATTCTGGGAAGTCCTCTGTTGCGGGTTAATGCCTCCCTGCGCCAGCCAAAGCTGCAAAGTGGCATAAAGATAGTCGTACTGGTTCTGCGCCAGGCTGTTCTGCACATCAAGCAGCGCGTCCTGGGCGTTCAGCAGAGTCTGATAATCCACCGCCCCTGAGCGATAGCGGCTCCCGGTGAGCGCCAGACGCTGCTCGCCCAGCTGCAGCGTTTGCAGCAGACGATCGCGCTGCTCGTCGGCGTTAAGCCGCTTCTCCATCGCGTTGTCCACCTCCGACAGCGCGGTATAGGCGGTGCGGCGAAAGTTCACCGCCTCCTGCTGTACCTTCACGCTGGCCTGCTCCACGGTGAGCTGTACCGTGTTCCACTGGATAAAGGGCGCGGAAACGCTGCTGCCCACGGTGCGCAGCGGGTCGTTAAACCACTGGTGAAAGAGCTGGCTTCCGGCGCTCAGCGTTCCCTGCAGCGAGAGCGTGGGATAGAAGCTCAGCCGCGCGGCGTCTGAGCCCGCCAGCGCCGCCCGCAGGCGGGATTCCGCCGCCTGCAGGTCCGGCCGGCTGGCGAGCGCGGCCAGCGGCGTGGCGTTGGCAATAGCGATATGCTGACGCACATCCAGCGCGGAGGACTCATCGGTGTGCTGGGCCGGCGGTCTGTTGAGCAGCAGCGCCAGCGCGTTACGGGAAATCGCCCGCTGCTGCTTCAGGCTCAGCAGCTGATTCTGCCGGCTGATGACCGTCTGCCGCGCCTGCAGCACATCGAGCAGGCCCACTTTCCCCGCTCGCTGCCAGGACTCAATCTGCGCCAGCGTCTGCCTGGCGATATCCAGACTCGCCGCCTGATACGTCATTTGCTGGTTCAGCAGAGCGATGTTCCAGTACAGCTGCGCGGTGGTGTCAATCGTCGACAGGATCGTCGCCCGGTAGTCCTGCTCGCTGGCTATCGCCTCCCATTCGCTCTGCTCCCGGATCCGCGCCAGCTTGCCCCACAGATCCAGCTCATAGCTCAGGGACAGTGAGGCGCTGTAGCTCTCCTGCGAACCGCCGCTGTTGAGCGGTTTTGAGTTACTGCCGGAGCCGTTGAGGCTCGCGTCGGGGCTGATATTGGTCCGGGTGAGCCCAGCGGAAATACGCGCCTGCTTAAGGGTTAAGGCGGCAGCGGCGAGATCGTTATTGCTTTCCAGCACCTGCCCCACCACCCGCGACAGACGTTCGTCGCCGAAACGGTCCCACCAGCGCTGCGTTTTCTCCTGCGAGCGCGCGATGCTGTCTCCCTCCGTCCGCTGCCAGTTCTCCGGCACCGACAGCAGCGGGCGCTGATAATCGCTGCGGGTTAAATTCCCGCAGCCCGTCAGCAATACAATTAACGGTAATAAAGTCAGCGGTCTCATTCGCGGGCCAGCGCCTCCGTCGGGTTCAGTCGCGCCGCGCGGCGCGCTGGAAAATAGCCAAACGTCAGGCCAATCAGGGCGGAAAAACCGCAGGCCATCGCTACCGGCAGCCAGGTGAAGACCATGGAAAACTCCTGCGTCAGCAGGGCAAACAGGTTACCGGCGGCCCAGGAGCCCAATACCCCCGTCAGCCCGCCGAGCGCGCAGATCATCACCGCCTCAATTAAAAATTGATGCATGATGTCGCTAGGGCGAGCGCCGACCGAAAGCCGGATGCCAATCTCATGGGTGCGTTCGGTAACGGAAACCAGCATGATATTCATGACGCCAACGCCGCCAACCAGAAGCGAGATGGCGGCAATCGCGGTGATCAGCAGCGACATAGAGTCAGAGGTTTTTTGCAGCGCGTTGGCGAGCTGTTCGTCGGTCTGGACAAAGAAATCTTTTTTGCCGTGCTCGCGGATAAGATGCCTTTCCGCCCGCCGCGCCGCGTCCTGCGGCGACAGCGTTTCCTGAAAGCGCAGCGTGAGCGCCTCCAGCGGTTTGTCCCCGGAAATCCGCTGCAACAAAGAGGTATAGGGGATCCAGGCCGACATAAACCCGCTGACCACCTTCGGTCCCGGCTTGCTGGCGATGCCGATCACCCGCCACGGCGCGCCGGCGATTTGCACAATTTTACCCAGCGGATCTTCATTACCGGGAAACAGCGTCTCTTTGCTGGTTTCATCCAGCACCAGCACCGGTTCACGATCGTCGACATCGCGGTGGGTAAAACCGTTGCCGTGAAGAAAACGAATGCCCTGCAGCGAGAAATAGTCGGCGGAAACCCCGGAAAGAATAATCGAGGAATCAAACCCCTGGCGCACCGCGGTCGTCATGCTGGAGACGATCGGCGACACCCCAAGCACCCACGACTGTTTGCCGAGGCTGGCGATATCATCCAGCGACAGCGCCCGCTCCATATCCGGACGCTTGCTGCCCCAGCCGGTGCCGGGGCGGATTTCGAGCGTGGTATTACCCAGCTTGCCAATCTCGTTCATGATGCTCTGCCGGGCGCCTTCTCCCACCGCCATGGAGGAAACCACGGACGAAATGCCGATGATAATCCCCAGCATCGACAAAAAGGCGCGCATACGATGCCCCAGCAGCGACCGCCATGCCATCCGTACCGACTCTCCGATGCTGCGCGACAGCGAGGCCCGACCGTTATCCTGTACCGCGGGCAGCCGCGGAATGCCGCGATTATCACGCGCGCCGTGGGTACTGTCGGCGACCACCTGCCCATCGCTGATCTCGACGATCCTCTGGGCCTGCTGCGCTACCTCGCGATCGTGGGTCACGATAATCACCGTATGCCCGTCAGCGTTCAGCTGGTGCAGAACATCCATCAGCGCCCGGCCGCTGACGCTATCCAGCGCCCCGGTGGGTTCATCGGCGAGAATAATCTGCGCGCCGTTGATCAGCGCCCGACAAACGCTGACCCGCTGCTGCTGGCCGCCGGAAAGCTGCGCGGGTTTATGCGCCAGGCGCGCGTCAATGCCCAGCTTTTCCGCCAGCAGCGCAATGCGCGCCTGGCGCTCAGCGGCGGGCATCGCGGTATAGAGCGCAGGGATGGCAATATTCTCTTCCGCCGTCAAATAAGGCATCAGGTGATAGCGCTGAAAAATAAATCCCAGCCAGCGGCTGCGCAGCTCCGCCAGCGCCGCGCTGTCGGCCTGATGGGCGGCGATGCCGTTGATATACACTTCACCGCTGCTGGGTTTATCCAGACAACCGATAATATTCATCAGCGTCGATTTACCCGAGCCGGAAGCGCCCATAATCGCCACTATCTCGCCGGGCATAATGGTCAGAGAGATGGATTTCAGCACCGGAATCAGTTGCGTCCCGGCAACAAAATGACGCGTGACGTTGTTCAGCAAAATTAACGGCTCAGCCATCAGACGGACCCCGCATCCTGCGGGATCACCACCCGCTCACCGGGCTGTAATCCTTCAAGAACCTGCGCATACTGGCGGTCGTTAATCCCGATGCGGATGGTGCGCTCCTCGCTGCCGTTCTCCTTTTGCACCACGACCAGGTAGCGCTCATCGCCGAGCGAACGCCCCAGCGCGGCAACCGGCACGCGCAGCGCATCTTTCACCTGCGCGATGCGGATAAACACCTGGGCGGTCATCGAGGTTTTCAGCAATCGCTGGCGATTATCCACCTCGAAGGTGCCGTTATAGTAAATGGCGCTGCTCTGCTGGTTACCGGCAGACGCGCCGGCGTTTTGTTCCTCCAGCGCCTCCTGCGGCGCGGGCTGGACATAGCCAAGCTCCCCTTCATAACGGGTTTGCGGGTCGGCAATGACGTAAAACCATAGCGGCTGTCCCGGATGGATTTTCTGGATATCGGCTTCGGAAATGCGGGTTTGGACCTGGACTTTATCGAGATCGGCGAGCACCAGAATCGTAGGCGCAATTTGCGAGGAGACGATGGTTTGCCCTTCACGGGTCACGATGCCCAGCACTTCGCCATCCATAGGCGCGAGAATGCGGGTATAGCCGAGGTTGGCGTTGGCGGTCTGCACGCTCATTTCCGCCTGCACAATCTGCGCCTCATTCACCGCTATCTGCTGAACCTGCGCGGCATACTGCGCCTGCGCCTGTTCGAGGTCGCTGCTCACGCCGGAGCCGTCGCGGCTCATGGCCTGCTCGCGCGCCAGCGCTTTACGGTACTGCACCAGCGTGGCCTCAGAGGCCTGCTTTTGCGCTCTGGCGCTGGCCAGCTGCGCGGTAGCGTTGCGTAAGTCGGAAAGCTGCAGCGTCGGGTCGATTTCGGCTAACAGCTGCCCTTTGCGCACCCGCTCGCCCTGGCGCACGTACAGCTTACGCAGCTGGCCGCTGACCTGCGCGCCGACGCTCACCTGGACGGCAGGTTTGATAATCCCGCTCGCCAGCACGACCTTTTCGATATTCCCGCGATCGAGCGTAACGGTATCAATCGACTCGGCCTGTGCCGGAAATGAGCGCTGATAGTAGACGGCGGCAACAATGGCCAGCATAGCGACCAGCGCAAACAACCACGTTTTACGGCGGCGTAAAAATACTCTTCTCATTGCTCCACCTCTCCCTGTGTGATATCGCGCAGCTTGCCTTCCTTCAGGCGATAAACCCGCGTGAAGTGATGCAGGATCTGCTCGCTGTGGGTCACGACGATCAGCGTCTTGCCCTGTTCGCGGCAGTACTGGCAAAGCGCGAGGATCGCCGTTTCCGCGGTTTCATCATCAAGATTGGCGGTCGGTTCGTCGAACAGCAGTATGGGCCGGGTGCTGTAGAGCGCCCGCGCCAGCATCAGCCGCTGACGCTGGCCTAAAGAGAGCGCCGAGTGGCTCTCGCGGATCAGCGCCTCCATTCCTCCCGGCAGCGCCTGAACCACCGGCCCCAGCGCCATTTTTTCGACCAGCGCCTCCACTCGCCCGCGATCGCTGTCGCTGTACCACGGGTCAAACAGGGTGATGTTTTGCAGCACCGAGGCGTTGAACAGGATGTCTTCCTGACTCTGTAGCCATACCTGCGACGCCAGCTGCTGCGCGCTCACCTCGTCGTTGTTCAGCAAAATTCGCCCATGCTGCGCGGAAAAAAGCCCTGCCATCAGCCGCAGCAGGGTGCTTTTTCCGGCGCCGGAATCACCCACGATCGCCAGCCGATCGCCGGGCTCCAGGATGAGATCAACGGCATTGAGTACCGGACGCTGCGGGTTGTAATGAAAGCTCACCTGCTCGAACGTCAGCCGCGGAACCGCTTCACCGCTGAGCGGAGCAAACTGGGGCGCAGCTGGCTCATGGCGGGTGAACAGGCCCTGCGCGCGGGTATCGATCACGTGCAGCTGTGATTTACGGATCACGGCATAAAATATCCGCGTGACGTAGGAGGTAAAAATCTGTCGTAAAAAGCTGTAGGCAAAAAAGTCGCCCAGCGAGATAAGCTTTGCGTGCACCAGCGGCAGCACCACCAGCATGAAAACCACCATCTCAAGGCTGCCGGTCAGCTGGTACAGTCCCTCTTTGACCTGCTGATAGACTTTCTGCCGCTGGAGGCAGGTGAAAAGGTCATGAGACAGACGGGCAAACTGCGCTTTACGCTGCGTTTCCAGCCCGGCGGTCTTGATGGTTAACACGCCCTGAAGCGTTTCCATAAAAAAGTCATTCAGCGTCGCGCTTTTCAGCTGCAGCTGCTGCGTATACCAGCGGTCGCGGAAAATGGCCCAGACGCTAATCAGCCCCATCGCCACAATACCCACGGCGGAAATCAGCGCCAGCACCGGGGAGATCCAGAACATAATGCCGATCGCGATAACGCAGATGATCCAGTCCGAGCGGAGCCCGTTATCCAGTTCGATTTTTTGCAGCATCCCGCCCTGCCAGGCGATAAAACGGCTGAAAACGTCCCCCGGCGCGCGTTTTTCAAAAAAACGCAGCGGATTATTCAGCAGGCGGGAAAAACCGATATCGCTCTTAAGCAGGACAAAGCGGCGAATAAATCGCTCGCTAATCACCCTGACGCCCAGCGCCAGCAGCGTGGATACAACAAAGGCGAGGATGAACCATAAATAAGGAAACTGCGTATTCTGAACGTCAGAGAAGGCCTGGTTGATCGCCCGGCTGACCATCGTCGGCATTAAAAACAGGGTGAGCGACACCAGGAAGGTCAAGAGCATCAGCTTATAAATGCCCGGTACCGCCGCGGTCTCCTTCAGGCTCATCGCCCGCGGCATCTCCTGCTGCGCGCCGGCAATAACCGGGTCCGGGCCGGCAATCGCGCCGGGCGACTCTTCAAGGATCAGCGCATAGCCGCTAATCTCTTTTTTTAATGCCGAGAAAGGCAGCCACTGCTGGCCAATCGCCGGATTCATGACGCAGACGTAATCCCCTTTTCGCCAGGCCAGCAGAACATAGTGGCTGGCGCCGTAGTGCAAAATGGACGGGAACGGCAGCGCATGAAGCTCAGCGTGATCGAACAATACCGGCGCGGTGGCAATGCCGAGCTGCTGCAGAATAACGGATAAATCGCTCAACGATGTCCCATGATCGGATGCCGGGAAAATTTCCCGCAAAGCCGGCAGCGAGCACGGAATATTCTGGGTTTGCGCCAGCATCGCAATACAGGAGAGGCCGCATTCATTGGTCTCTTCCTGGAAAACCATATCAGGAATAATCTTTTTCATGATGATGCATCAGTGATTAATAAAATAGAGCGAATGGCTGTGCCACAAAAGCCAATCCTGCGGATAGTCACGCAGGGTGTTTTCAATCATCGTCGGTAGCTTTGCTGCGACCTCTTTTGGCCTCAGCGGAGAATAGATCTTTATTTTTATCCCGTGCTGATAATAGAGGTGATAAAAAACCACCTGCGCCGATACGATGCGAGAAAACCGCTGTACCCCGCTATGTAATTTTGCCGGGCGGCCAAATATCCGGCAGCTTATTTTCCCGGACTGCGCTTCCGGGGTCTGCACCGTGTAATCGGCAGGAATGTCGGGGAAAATAATCATATTTTCCCGCCCTGCCGATACATTGGTCATTAACGCCATAAGCTCGCTAGCCAGCGATGTATTATCCTGGTGGATTGAGCAATAAGAGAGCGCGACGCCGCCCATTTTTCGGCTGGCGACGGTGTAGCTTTCCGCGCTGGAAGAGACCACTACGCTGGCTTTGCCCGGCGTCACGCCAGCCCCGACCATCGCCGCTAAGATATCGGAAACGCAGTGCAGCGGCGCAAGGACGACCGGCGTCTTTTGCGCCGCCAGGGGAGCGACAACGGCGTCAAGCTCTCGCGTGCATGCCTGCATCTGGGCCAGGGTGGCCGGGTGCTGTCCCCAGGTCGCCCCTATCTCCAGCAGCTGGCGACGCATGGCTATCCATCCGGCATCAATTCGGCCCTCGACGCCCGTCAGGCAGCGGTAGTTTTGCGTCGCCACGGCGCTGCGGCCACGGTACTGTCTGCCCAGCAGCCGCAGCCGACACAGCGCGCGAACCGCCAGCAGCAGCAGCGGCATCGGGGTAAAACGCATGACTCTACGCACCGCTTTTTGGCCGTAGCCGGTAAGAGGCCGGTAGCGCCAGCTCAGCTGCGCGGACCATTTTCTTACGCTGAAGACGCTCCAGACGATGAGAAAGCGCGCCACGCTTACTCCTTATCCTGGGTTAACAGCTGGCGCAAATAGTCGGCAAATTCAGGAAACTGACGATCCTTCGCCACTACGTATTTTTTATTAACAATAAACAGCGGCGTCGCGTTAATGTCATAAAGTTCGGTGATTTTCGCCATATATTCCAGACGCTCGGCGACGGCCTGACTTTGGCGTAGCTGATGGTATTTATCGACATCAATACTATTCTTTTTCAGCCAGCCATTAAGCGTTTCCTCATCGGCTAAATTAATCCCGCGGGTCATTACCGCGTTAAATGCCTGGTCGCGCGTCTGGCGCTCAATACCCATGACTTCAAGGGTCGCAAAAACCGGCGCAAAGACCGCCAGGCCGTTATTCTCGCCAGTAATATGGATAACTTCAAAGGTGCTATCCGCGGGTAGCGTGGCGGCGAATTTTTCGATCTCTTCCTCGTTCGATGCGCAGTAGTGACAGCCATAGGACATCACTTCAATAATGCTTTTCTCATTTTTTATTGGGCTACTGGCAACGGTTGCGCTGTCAATTTCCCGCAGGGCGGAAGGCTGACTGCTATCCAGTGAAAATGTATTAAACACAAATATGTGATAGCACAGCACGGTAATTAGCGACGAAATTAACGCCACCAGAAACGTATAGCCAACGGCGGTAATAGGTTTTATCTTCATTTGATACCAGGCTCGCGAAAATAGCGGAGAAATACATGGAGGGTTCCCCCTCCATGTATCACATCAATGATTAATAACGGGCGCTATTTGGCACGACGCACATGCTGTCCGGCGCATCTTTCATGCTAACGGTTGAACCGTGCTTATCCGTACAGGTGGTCACTTGTTTACAGGTAGAAACACCGCCAACGACCACTGTCTCGTAAGAGCTTGTGCAAGTTTCCTTGCAGCAGCCGCCAATAATAGTTGACGCTTCAATCATACTTAATTTTTGCATTTGTTAGATCCTTAACTATTTATATTGAAATGTATTTTTCTTACACTTACCTACTGGCTTAGCTATCTGCCAGTAATTCTGTCGATGTTAGACTTTGTACGCTGTTATACGCAGGGGGTGGCTACGATACATTTGAAAATATTAAACAGCTCTACGTTATTTTTAGCATTTAATTTTTTCATCAGGCCCCGTTTGCAGCGGCTCAGTCGACGAACATCAATTTTTTGCTCAGAGGAAATTTGCGACAATGACTTCCCTTTGAATATTTCTTCCATTAACCACCAGTCATCGCTGGAGATACTGTTATTAAAATCCCGGGCTAACCACTTCTGTCGGGTATAATTAATTAGCGAGCGGCTGTAAAATATTTTCTTTGCCACCATCGAATCAGCGCCTTCAATGAATTTGAAAAAATTCTCCAGCGATTCATTTTTTAATAACCAGCTCGCCTCCGGGAGCAGCGAATGCAGCGCAAAAAACAGAGAAATATTATTTTCTCCTAATAAAATCACCAGTTGCTGATTTTCCCGGCAGTAGTACTCTTTAATGGTGTATAGCGCATTAAAGCGTTCGTCCGGCAAACTGTCGACATCGCAGAGCACCCAGCGCAGCTCCTCTTTCTGCTTCGGCAGACGCAGCGTATTAATCAGCTGAGAGAACTGGTCGAGCCTTGAGAAAGCGCAGTCGCCGTCATGCGCGGCAAGATCGTCAACCAAAGAACGTACGCCTTCTGAGAAAAAGATATTTTTATCGTAGAGAAAGAAACGGCGGCTCATTTATCATCATCCTTGATCTATTCTACTGGTAATTAAGGGTGTAATACGCTGTTGCCTGGAAGGCACCGGTCTGTAAGGTTTTGTTACTCAAGGCGTCCGGTTCCCCTTCAACAAAAGCTTTAAAATTTAACTGCATGGTGGCATCGGAAATGGCGACCGCGGTTGTTGGCGTATTGAGTGAAATCGCCGTGCCGTTACTCTCTTCAAAACCAATGCCAATACCGCTGGCGGAATTTGGCGCTACCGGCGTAATCGCCAGACGGTCGCTCATAATGGCATTTTCCGTCCCGCTAAAGGTTACGGTAACGGAATTAAAAACATCGGTACTGCAATCCTTAAGCTCAATCACAAACGCTTTGGGCTGTGATTTGCTCTCCGCATAGAGCGTACGGGTGGAAATCTGGCCAAAATCCACGGCGATATTTTTGGATGAAGGAACGATACTGCAGCCATGGGCCGCGACGGTGCCTTTGAAGGTTAAGTCGCCGCCGATCAGTTCCCCACTGGCGTACGCCGGCGTGGCCGCCGACAGTAAGCCCAGAAGTACCATAGATGCGATAAATTGACGCATGCTGCCCCCTTACTGAAACTCAGCGACCACGGTGGCCGATGCCTGGAAATCCCCTTCGAGAACGTTGGTCCCGGCATTGGCAATCGGCGCGGCGGTGAGATTCCAGGTTCCCTGATTATTATTAAAACCCGGCACGTCATAAAATCTATTCGCGGCCACTAAACTGCCGCCTGAATCTTTCAGAATAATGCCAAGATTGGATCGATCGACGGCGCCGGTGGTCCCTAAATAATCGCTATTAAAACTGGCGGTATTGGCCTGCTGAATACCCAGGCGAATATTTAAATTACCGTTCGCGAAACTTCCCCCTTCGCATTTCACCTGAATCGGCACGGGCCGGCTGTAATTATTGCCATTTAGCAGCGAACCCGAACTGGGGATGGTATCAAAATCAACGACGATCGGTGTACCTGAGTTGACAATGCATTTATCCGGAACGGTAATGACCCCGGAATTAATCGAGACAATCGACATTGGAGTGCTGCCCATTCCTGAGCTGTAATTCCCCAGGCGGCCGTAAAGCTTGGCGATTTCTGTACCCAGCAGGTTAACGCCGTTGACAATAGGCTTAGTAATCATAAACGTTACCCGCCCCTTGGCGCCGGACTCAAAGTTATTAAATTGGGTGGTTGGCGGAACGCATTTATTCTGAAAAGCGTTATTCGATTCATTATAAAAAGGCACCGCAAAATAATCCATGCGCTGACCACGGATATAAATTTCAATTTTAACATCCATATAATCATTGAGCTTTAAATAGCCCGGCGCGCTTCCCTGCTGCATCAGCGAGGCGGTCGCAGAGTAATAAATCGCCTGATTTTCCATGGGAATGGTACAGCTGGCTATACCAGAATATTGCCCGCCCAATGAAAACTCATAAGGAATCGTTGCCCCTATGCTGTTATTGGTAATATCCTGATTGACCACGTCAATATTATACATTTTAGGTCCGCCCACCGGCGTAATTTCCCCTTCAATCGCCGCGCTGGCGTCAAGGGATAATAAGCCGCCGCAGAGTAAAAGCGTGACGCAAGATTTTCGTCCGATAACCATCGTCGTCATCAGAGATACTCCATTTTTAAACGCAGCAGTCCGCTAAAGTTGCCCGCGGTCACGTTTCGTCCGGTTGACTCCAGCACGGCAATAAACGTCAGGCTGCTATCGCCGGTTTTCACAATAAACGGCGGCTGCGTTTGATTAATATCCAGCGCCCGTTCTTTAACATCCAGCAGGCGAATACCGGCTCCTGAGATGCTGCCGGTCAGGCGCAGCAGCTGGCGATTATGTTCATCCGATTCGCCGATAAAAGTGAGCTGAACCGCCTGCTCGCCGGTGGTGTAGAGATGCTTGCTGCTGCCCGTCGTCCGTGAGGCGATGCTGTCGCGCGCCTGCGAGGCGCCTTTCAGGCAATCTCTGAGTTCGACGCGAACCAGCACCGGCTGGCTCCGGTCGCCGGCCTGATGAAAACGGCGGGCGCTGATTTCACCCATCTCGATAATCTGCAGGCGGCTCTGCGGCGCCAGCACGCAAGGCGAGGCATAAACGGAGCCATTGAATATCACGTTACCGCCATCTTCCCCCTGATGATCCCGGTTATAGTGCTGTGGCTGTAGCGGAATATCAGCGTCGGCCAGCGCTGGCATACTGATACCGAATACAAACAGTGCTAATAGCGATAGACGCGTTTTCATCATCAGGTTCCTCTTTAATTACCCTTGCTGCGATGGCGGCAGCGCTTTACAGGTATTTCCTTCACAGCGATATTTCAGCTCCGGATGACCGCCATAATCGTTCACATACATCATGGCGAAATCTCGCACGCCGCCGTCGGTTACGCTGAACTCCATGCTGGACTTCGGCGCAATCATAATCCCCGGAAACTTAGTGATTTTTTCACCCTTAACGCGGGACAAGCTAATAATGGTGATGTAATAGGGCGTCGGGTTTTGCGCGGTCATCTTATTGCCGCTCTTTTGAAAGACGACCTGGTCCTGCCAAATCTCGCTTTTGCTTTTGGGAATAATGGCCGTCGGGCGGTAAAATAATTTAATCCGCGACTGCATGGCTAACTGCAGGACATTCGCTTTATCCGGCTTGGGCGGGATTTCGCGCACGCTTAAATAAAACAGGCTTTCCCGATCCTGCGGCAGCTGGTTAATACCGTCAGTTTTGGTGACCCGCGCCACCCCTTTTTGCCCGCCGTTAATCCGCTGTAAAGGCGGCAGCACCACCAGCGGAGAGGTAATTTTGTTGCCCTTGCTGTCCTCAACCCACGATTGCGCGAGGAAAGGAATATCCGGGCTGGTGTTGGTTAAATTCGCGCTCGCCGAGCTGTCTTTACCGGTGATGATAAGACGCGTGCGATCCAGCGAAACCCCTGCCTGAGCGGTACCGCTTACCGCCGCCAGCATCACAACGCCCATCCAGCAGAATTTGTTGCTTGTTATGCTCATTTTTGGCCTTCTATTACTGTCACTGTCATTTACACGGCAATAGCGCGGCTGTCGAACGACGCACGATGGTCGGCGGGATGGCAATCTGGCACTGCTTTTTCCCGCTCCACACTACGCTTAGCAGCTCCTGAGGATTCACCCCCGCCAGCCATCCCTGGCCACCTTCCATAATCATGGAGACGCTCACGCCATCGCCGTTGATAACCTCCGCGCCGAACGGTGGATAGGTACCGTCAGCCAGGCGAATAATCCCCATCAGTTTTTCGCCCTTCGCCATGCCAAAGGTCTGATAGCCAATGGCGCCTTCGGTCAGCGTGACGGTGCTGATGGCTTTTGCCGGTTCGATGGATTCCGACATCGCATCGACATCAACACGGGTATCAAAGCTGTTGTAGCTCACGATGTCCGGAATAACGGCAATACCGAAATTGTTGGTTCTTGATTTACCGTCATTGAGCGGAACGTCGCCGATACCGTTGGTATTCACCATCACGCGCGCCGTGTTGAGCGTCGCGCCGCTGTTGTGGATCGCCGCCCCGTGCCGGGTAGCGGTAAAGCCGCCGCGCAGGGTGCTGCTCAGGGAAACGTAGTGATCCTGCTGATAGCTGGCGTTGCTGTTGATTTCGGCATACTGCGAGCGGCGCTGATAGTAGCCGTCGACGTTGGCATAACCGCTCTGGCTCGCCCCGGCACGCAGTCGCCACAGGTTGTTGTAGTCGCTGCTGTCGGTGTACGAGAGCATCGGGCTGGTTTTGCCGTTATTGGTCTGTACGTCGAGACCGCTCCATTTGCTATCGCCAACGGGAATGGAAAGCGAGAAAGCAATAGAGTCGTCTTTACGCCCTTCGTAATCGGAACGGTAGGCCGAAATATTGGTGGTGATCCCGCGAATATTTCCGACGTTAAACGAGCGCCCTAACGAGATGCCGTAGCGATCCTGGCTGCTTCGATTCCAGTAATTCTGGTGGGTATAGGTCAGAAAGACGGTAGTCGCTTTGCCTGGCTCATCGGCCCAGAACGTTTTATTCCCGGTGATGGTATAGACTTCTTTTTCACGGCCAAGGCTGTCGTAACCCTCGTAACGCTCGTTGAGATATTGCGAGAAAGAGCGGAAATCTTCCTGAGAGAAGCGATAGCCGGCGAAGGTAATTGAACTGTTATATTCGTCGAACGTTTTCGCATAGCTCAGCTTAAACGAGGTGCCTTTAAGCCGCTTCTGGTTTGACTGCTGGCTGTAGGATTCGGTGGCGTCAAGCGAGAGCGCGCCCAGTACGCTGAGATCGCGACCAATACCGGCGGAGACCGCGGTATATTCCGCCCCTGCGCTTTGTAAACCACCGTACAGCGACCAGGCGTTGGTTATCCCCCAGGAGAAATCACCGGAAGCGAAACCTGGCCCCTGAATTTTATGGTTATAGCGGGACGGCGCGCCGACAGCCACGTTGTAACGCACGTAGCCGGGACGCGTAAGGTAAGGAATGTTGGCGGTGTTAACCTGGAACGTTGAAATGGAACCGTCCTGCTCCTCCACCTGAACATCCAGCGTACCGCGCACCGAGCTGCGTAAATCCTGAATGTTAAACGGCCCGGCGGGAACCGTCGTTTCATAAATAATGCGCCCGCTCTGCTTCACCGTCACTTTGGCGTTGGTCTTGGCCAGGCCGCGAATTTCCGGCGCGTAGCCCTGCAGGTTTGGCGGCAGCTGACGCTCATCGCTGGCGAGATTAAGCCCGGTAAAGCGCAAGGTGTCGAAGACCTGAGAATCAAGGTAGATCTCCCCCGCCGTCAGCTTTGCCGCCATCATCGGCAGCGGACGGTAGGCGTAGATCTGATTCATGTCGAAATCAAATTGATGCGTCGCGCTGTAATAGCTGGTCTGATATTCGCCGCGCAAACGCCAGCCGCCGAGGTTAAACCCGGTCTGGCCGTATCCGCTCAGGGTGGTGTAATCTTCATGCATATCAAGCTGGCGGGTATATTGCCCGGTCAGACTGTAGTCGAGCAAAAAACCACCGATGCCCTGGTCCCAGCGCTCCGGCGGCGTCCAGTTCGGATCGTTGTATTTCATCCACGCCTGCGGGACGGTGATGTCCAGCACCCCGGCGTAGTTGCTGAGCGTAGCGCCAGGAAGACTCAGCAGGTCATAGCAATCAGCAAACGGCTGTGCGACCTTTTGCTGCGCTTCTTCTTTCAACGCCAATCTGGCAAGAATTTCGCCGTTAATGCAGGCCTGGGTATGCTTCTGGTCTTTAGAAGCCAGATAGCGAACCTTTTGCTGCCCCACCGCCTGGCCATTTATTTTAATATCTAATAAGTACTCGCCTGGCGGGACATAATTGTCGGTGGCGAAACGGGTTAAATCGATATTGTCGCGATCGGCGGCATCCAGTACGTCGGTATTGAATTCCACGTCGGTTGAGGCACAAGCCATAGAAGCACAGCAGAAAAAAAGCATCTGAGAGAGGATTATTTTTATTTTTAGTTCTGCTGACATGACTATTCATCCCGAATCATTCAGTAAAATATCGTGCGCGGTAAACAAGCTACAACAGCAATAGCTGGCTTGCGTCTAGTTGTAATCCATATAAAAACGAGTGACGGCGTAAAAATCCCCAGCCTTAATATGTTGCTGAACCGGAACCAGCGAAGCGGTGAATTTCAGCGTATTATTCTCATCACTTAGCAGATATCCCGAGGAGGGTTCTCCAAAAGTTAAAACTTCCCCACGGCGATCGCGAATCTGTATACCAAACCCCTTTCCTTCCCCATCCGGAATTAATACGGTCGGGTCCTGCGATGACGCATTGCCGGTAAAAGTAATCGTGGCATAAGCACCGGGCGTTGATTGATTTTCGCTGCCGTAAGACGCGCAGCCCACTAAGCGCACCAGAAAAGGCCGGACGAGCTTGCCTTCTTGATCCATATTAATATCGCGAGCGGATATGTTGCCGAAATCCACCCATAGCTCCCGCGAGCTGGGATCAATATCGCAGGCGGCAGCAACCAGCTCCCCCGAAAGCGCCAGCTGTCCGGGCGTAAAATTAGTACTCGAAGCATGTCCGGAAAAGAGTAATACCGATACGAATAGCGCCATCAGTCTCTTTTTCTCTGTATCCTTAACCATACTCAGAATTCCATATTATCGGGTACACCATCCAATATCGCGGGGAGAAACCTCCCCGCGAGCGATAACTCAAAATCGATTATTGATAATCGATAGTGAAATTGATCGTTGACTGGAATGCACCCGCGGTTACGGTAGTGGTAGAACCGCTCGCTGCCGCTTCCGCTTTCAGGAAGGCCACGAAAGGAATGGTGTTAGTACCATCGACCAGGGTGACCGGCGTGGTCTGCGCGCCCCAGGTCACAGTCTGGCTAGCGCTGTCTTTCAGGCCGATACCTGCACCAGATGCGGTACCAGAAGTAAATGCAGCCAGGGTAGGATCGTTCGGGTTAACCGAAGTCGGGGTATAGGAAACAACGGCGCTGCTGGCGATGGTGGTATCGCAATACTGCAGCTCGATGTTTTTGGTTTCAGTTGCCTGACCACCGCCTTGCAGCAGGGAAACTGGAACCTGACCAAAATCAACGGTTACCGGGCTGGACGACGGCGCTAAACCACACGCGGTATTCACCAGCTCACCCTGAAGCTCAATCTGGCCATTAGTGGTATCAGCCAGTGCAGACATTGAGCCGAGAGCAGCAGTTAATGCCACAGCCATAGCAACTTTATTCAGTTTCATAGAAAATTCCTGCGTTATAAATTTTTATCCTAAAGAGTAAGGAGCTATAAAATTGCTGAGTTATACTCTCATAACAATTTGCAGCCCTCCGCATCACCGAAAAATCCGTTTCAATAATTAGACTATTAATTAATATTAATAATTTAATTAAAGCCAGATCCCCTGGTCGACAAAAATACTAACAAATCATTTTTTAGGTAAAAAGAGATACATTTACAAAGGAATTAAAAAAAGATTTAACCTCGCGAACAATGCCACCATAGGAAATTAACTCGCAGAATGCTGAGATATATCCTAAAAACAAATTACGAAAGGTAATTAATAGAGGATAAACGAAAGATATTGATGGTAAGAGAATTGTAACACAGATCACATTTTATTAACAAAGCCCCTTTTCTGCTACACGCAACGGTGAAAAGTAGACGGAATAAGGGAAATAACGCGAGGCGTACGACGCCGGTGAAAACGGATGTCTCCCCGTCTATACCATCGACCTGCATTCGCCAGTATAGCCTTTTTCCGCTGCGACCTCCCCCTCCGGCATACCGCCGCTGCTTCTTGTTTTCCTGACCTGAAGACTCCGTTATCATGCGGCTCATGAGTCAATAAACAGAAATGCACAGTTTCACGGGAACCGATGAGCGATAGCGCGACGTCATGAAAACAATAAACTCCGCTAACTCATTAAAACTTCAGAAAATGGACAGCAAAAACTGATGAGTACACTAGAGAATCTTGACGCCCACACCCCGATGATGCAGCAGTATCTCAAGCTGAAAGCCCAGCACCCGGAGATTCTGCTGTTTTACCGGATGGGTGATTTTTACGAACTGTTCTATGACGATGCGAAACGCGCATCGCAGCTGCTGGATATCTCGCTGACGAAGCGCGGCGCCTCCGCGGGCGAACCGATTCCGATGGCCGGGATCCCCCATCACGCGGTAGAGAACTATCTGGCTAAGCTGGTTAATCAGGGCGAGTCGGTGGCCATTTGCGAACAGATTGGCGATCCGGCAACCACCAAAGGGCCGGTTGAACGCAAAGTCGTCCGCATTGTGACCCCGGGCACCATCAGCGATGAAGCGCTGCTGCAGGAACGCCAGGACAATCTGCTGGCCGCCATCTGGCAGGATAGTAAAGGTTTTGGCTACGCCACCCTCGATATCAGCTCCGGACGTTTTCGCCTGAGCGAACCCGCTGACCGCGAAACGATGGCGGCGGAGCTCCAGCGCACCAACCCCGCCGAGCTGCTGTACGCGGAGGATTTTGCCGAGTCGTCGCTGATTGAGGGCCGCCGCGGCCTGCGCCGCCGTCCGCTGTGGGAATTTGAAATCGACACCGCGCGCCAGCAGCTCAATCTCCAGTTCGGTACGCGCGATCTGGTTGGTTTCGGCGTTGAAAACGCCCCGCGCGGCCTGTGCGCCGCCGGCTGCCTGCTGCAGTACGTCAAAGACACCCAGCGCACGTCATTGCCGCATATCCGCTCCATCACGATGGAGCGCCAGCAGGACAGCATCATTATGGATGCGGCCACCCGCCGCAATCTGGAGATCACCCAGAACCTGGCCGGCGGCTTTGATAATACGCTGGCCTCGGTGCTCGACTGCACCGTGACCCCCATGGGCAGCCGTATGCTTAAGCGCTGGCTGCATATGCCGGCGCGCGACACCGCCGTGCTGGTAGAGCGCCAGCAGACCATCGGCGCGCTGCAGGAACATTACACCGAGCTGCAGCCGGTACTGCGCCAGGTCGGCGACCTCGAACGTATTCTGGCGCGCCTGGCGCTTCGCACCGCCCGTCCTCGCGATTTAGCGCGTATGCGTCACGCTTTCCAGCAGCTGCCGGCACTGCGCGCGATGCTGGGGGACGTCGACTGTGCGCCAGTACAGCGGCTCCGGGAAAAGATGGGGGAATTTAGCGAGCTGCGCGAACTGCTGGAACGGGCGATTATCGATGCGCCGCCGGTACTGGTTCGCGACGGCGGCGTTATCGCCCCCGGCTATAACGCGGAACTCGATGAGTGGCGCGGCCTGGCCGATGGCGCGACCGATTACCTCGACAGACTGGAAGTTCGCGAGCGCGAGCGCCTGGGGCTGGACACGCTGAAGGTAGGCTACAATGCCGTCCACGGCTACTACATCCAGATTAGCCGCGGTCAGAGCCAGCATGCGCCGATCCACTACGTCCGTCGCCAGACCCTCAAGAACGCCGAGCGCTATATTATTCCTGAGCTGAAGGAGTATGAAGACAAAGTGCTGACCTCCAAAGGGAAGGCGCTGGCGCTGGAAAAGCAACTGTACGATGAACTTTTCGATATGCTGCTGCCGCATCTTGGCGATCTGCAGCAGAGCGCCAGCGCGCTGGCGGAGCTCGATGTGCTGGTGAACCTCGCCGAGCGCGCGGAGACCCTCAACTACTGCTGCCCGACCTTTAGCGATAAGCCGGGTATTCGTATCAGCGAAGGCCGCCATCCGGTGGTTGAGCAGGTTCTGAAAGAGCCGTTCATCGCTAACCCGCTGCACCTCGCCCCGCAGCGGAGAATGCTGATTATCACCGGTCCGAATATGGGCGGTAAAAGTACCTATATGCGTCAGACCGCGCTGATCGCCCTGCTGGCGTATATCGGCAGCTACGTTCCGGCGGAAAAAGTCGACATCGGCCCCATCGATCGTATTTTCACCCGCGTCGGCGCGGCGGATGACCTGGCCAGCGGCCGCTCAACCTTTATGGTAGAGATGACCGAAACCGCCAATATTCTGCATAACGCCACCGAGCATAGCCTGGTGCTGATGGATGAAATCGGTCGTGGCACCTCGACCTACGATGGCCTGTCGCTGGCGTGGGCCTGCGCGGAAAATCTGGCGAACAAGATTAAGGCCCTGACCCTGTTTGCCACCCACTACTTCGAGCTGACCCAGCTGCCGGAGAAAATGGAAGGCGTGGCCAACGTCCATCTTGATGCTCTGGAGCACGGCGACACCATCGCCTTCATGCACAGCGTGCAGGATGGTGCGGCCAGTAAGAGCTACGGTCTGGCGGTTGCCGCGCTGGCCGGTGTGCCGAAAGAGGTGATTAAACGCGCGCGGCAGAAGCTGCGCGAGCTGGAAAGCATTGCGCCGAGCGCTGCCGCCACGCAGGTGGACGGTACCCAGATGTCGCTGCTTTCCGCTCCGGAAGAGACCTCGCCCGCGGTTGAAGCGCTGGAGAATCTTGACCCGGATTCGCTGACTCCGCGCCAGGCGCTGGAGTGGATCTATCGCCTGAAGAGCCTGGTGTAGTTCTCGTTTAACGTGAAAAAACGGCAGCGCCCTGCGGTGCTGCCGTTTTAACAAATGCAAACTGGGTGCGAGAGGATGCATCCTGACAACCAATACGCGGGGTTGCCCCCGCGCTGATGCTATTTCTTCGATTCGTAAGCGAGAACAGCTTTAAACTCCATACTACGCTCTTTAATACTGAGTTCGCACAGCGAGCTGCGCACCAAAAGCGTAAATCCCAGTACCGTAATACACAGTACGACGATTGCCACAAGGGCATATTTTGTTAGCATGTCTTGCCTCCCTGCAAAGAAGAGACTAACATCTGAATTGTTCAGGTTCATTCGTCAGCCTCAGTTGATAGAAATATCTCCTGGGGCTTTCGTCTATCTGAATCCTTGTCAATGCTCAAAGCCAGATAGCCTCAAGCACCCGCCGCTATTCTATATTTTCCCGGCCGCGAAGCTTATCGGTAATTTATCAAACCCGTTGATTTTATTATAAACTGGAAGATGGCTCGCAAACGTATCTGCTCTATTAACCTTTTATGCAATTTGAAAATTTAATTAATAAATATTTTGCATTGATTAACTAAATATAAAAAGGCCCGACTAAGCGGACCCCGTTGATTTTAGCGTTTATCTTCCGCCAGCAGCGGCGGAATATGCGGCACCATTGGCGCGTCATCGATATCCTTTTGGGTCATGCGGAACGCTTCCGGATAATGTTCCCGGCTGGTGCGGCGTAGCGGTTCAGTATTCCGCCAGGTGTAGAAACAGTGCTGGCACTGGAATACCGTCCAGACATCTTTTACCGGCGATGTTGCCAGCACTTCAATATGTTCATCGGCGCAGCGTGGACAAATCATCTTCTTCTCCTTATTTACGGTTGGCCAGCATGGCGGTCAGTTTTTCAGCCCAGGCTTTGGTTTCAGGAAGATCCTGTACCGGCTGGCTGTAGTGGCCGCGCAGATCGGGCGCAACCGGCGTGGTGGCGTCGATAATCAGTTTGTCGGTGATCCCCGCCGGGCTGGAGCCTGGATCAAGCTCCAGGACCGACATATTCGGCAGCTGCACCAGGTCACCCGCCGGGTTGACCTTCGACGACAGCGCCCACATCACCTGCGGCAGGTTGAACGGGTCGACGTCTTCATCAACCATGATCACCATCTTCACGTAGCCCAGGCCGTGCGGCGTGGTCATCGCCCGCAGACCCACCGCGCGGGCAAAGCCGCCGTAGCGTTTTTTGGTGGAGATAATCGCCAGCAGGCCGTGGGTGTACATCGCGTTGACGGCCTGCACCTCCGGGAACTCGGCCTTCAGCTGCTGATACAGCGGTACGCAGGTGGCCGGGCCCATCAGGTAGTCGATCTCGGTCCACGGCATACCAAGATAGAGGGACTCGAAAATCGGCTTGCTGCGGTAGGAAACCTTATCGATACGCACCACCGTCATATTACGGCCGCCCGAGTAGTGGCCGGTAAATTCGCCGAACGGGCCTTCAATTTCGCGCTTGCGGCTTTCAATAACCCCTTCGAGGATCACCTCTGACCCCCACGGTACGTCGAAGCCGGTCAGCGGCGCGGTGGCGATAGGGTACGGGCTTTCACGCAGCGCGCCGGCCATCTCATATTCCGACTGATCGTATTTCAGCGGCGTGGCGCCCATCAGGGTGATAATCGGATCGTTGCCCAGGGTAATGGCGATCGGCAGATCTTCACCGCGCTCTTCCGCTTTGTGCAGGTGTAAGGCGATATCATGCATGGGCACCGGCTGGAGGCCGAGCTTACGTTTACCCTTCACCTCCATACGGTAAATGCCGACGTTTTGCTTGCCAAAATTATCCGGGTCGAGGGGATCGCGAGAAACCACGCAGGCTTTATCGAGATAAAAACCACCGTCGCCGTCGTTAAGACGGAACAAGGGCAGAATATCAAACAGATTAATGTCTTCACCGTCGACGCTATTTTCCGCCCACGCCGGATTTGCCCGCCGCTCCGGCGTTACCGGAAACTTATCCCAACGGCGAATAAACTCGTCGATCTGCTTTTTCACCGGCGTATTCGGCGGCAAGCCCAGCGAGATAGCGTGGTTCTGCCAGGAACCGATGGTGTTCATTGCCACGCGCGCATCGGTAAAACCGCGAATATTATCGAACCAAAGCGCCGGCGCGCCATCGCCGATGCGTCCGGTGGCGTTTGCCGCCGCGGCCAGATCCGGTTCCGCGTTCACTTCTTCGCTAATTTTCAGCAGTTGCCCCTGGTCGTCCAGCGCCTGCAAAAAGCTGCGCAAATCATCAAAAGCCATTATTCATTCTCCTGTGATACATTCTCTACCGCCCGCAACCCGCTCCAGCGGCGCGCTTTGTGATACTCCAGACCGAACTGATCCAGCACCCGCGTGACAACGTGGTCAGTGACGTCCTCAATGGTTTTGGGATGGTTGTAATAAGCGGGCATGGGCGGCACCATCGCCACCCCCATGCGTGACAGGGCCAGCATGTTTTCCAGATGGATCGTGCTCAACGGCATTTCACGCGGCACCAGCACCAGCTTACGCCCCTCTTTCAGCACCACGTCCGCGGCCCGCCCCACCAGCCCCTCGGCATAACCGGCACGGATACCCGCCAGCGTTTTCATACTGCAGGGGATAACGATCATGCCGTCGGTACGAAATGAACCCGATGAGATGACGGCGGCCTGGTCCGCCGGACTGTGCGAGAAATCGGCCAGCGCAGCCACTTCACGGGCGCTGTAAGGCGTTTCCAGCTCAATGGTGGTTTTGGCCCACTTTGACATCACCAGATGCGTTTCCACTTCCGGCATCTCTCGCAGCGCTTTGAGCAGCGCCACGCCCAGCGGAGCACCCGTCGCTCCGGTCATCCCTACGATTAGCTTCATCATCGCCTCACAATTGTTCGTATACGAACGTTTTTATTAAAACTACCCTTGATGAGCTTTTCGTGCAAGTGCGTTCGTACACGGCCGCATTTTTCATCAAAACAGGAAAAATGCTAAAACGCCTCCCGAACGGCTATCATAGAACCGACGGTTTGATTACGGAGTTGTCATGGAGTTAAAAAACGAGGCGTTTCACCTGCTACGCCAGCTTTTTCAGCAGCACACCGCCCGCTGGCAGCTTGAACTGCCGGACCTCACCAAACCGCAGTATGCGGTGATGCGTTCCATTGCCGAACATCCCGGCATTGAACAGGTGACGCTAACGGAAGCGGCGGTCAGCACGAAAGCGACGCTGGCGGAGATGCTGAGCCGAATGGAGAGCCGCGGTCTGGTTCGTCGCGAACACGATCCGGCGGACAAACGCCGTCGGTTTGTCTATTTAACCGCAGAAGGCGAAGCGCTACTGGCAAGCTCAATGCCGCTGGGTAACGCCGTTGATGAAGAATTTTTAGGTCGGCTGAACGATGAAGAGCGCCAGCAGTTTTCGCAAATCATCCACAAGCTGATAGCGCGAGAACCCAATTAACCCAGGCGCTCGCGGAGAAAATCAATAAACGCCCGGACCCTGACGGGAACGTGCTGCGCGTCCGGGTAAACCGCGTACACCCCCTGGCGCGGAAAGCTAAACGCCGGCATCACCTTCACCAGCGCGCTGTCTGCCAGCGCAGCGGCCACCAGCCATTCGGGCAGCAGCGCGATGCCGCTGCCCGCTAGCGCAAAGGCCATCAGCGCGCTGGCGCTATCTGCCGACAGCCGCGGCGCCTGTTTAATCTCGAAGGCGATGCTCTCCTCATCGGGCCCGGTAAGCGGCCAGCGGAGCGGCGCGGTCAGACGTTCATGAATAATCCACGCCGCGTGGGCCAGCTCCTCAAGCGTCTTTACAGGATGCTGCGCCAGCCATGATGGGGCAGCAACCGGGACGATGGCAAAACGCGATATCAGCGCCGCGCGGTAGCGCGAATCCGCCAGCGTCCCGAGGCGAATCGCCACGTCAAACCGTTCGGAGATTAAATCCGCGTGGTGAGAAGAAGAAACATGGCGCACGCGGAGCGCTGGATGCCGCTGGCTGAACTCCGCCAGCGCCGGGATAATCACCTGCGCGCCATATTCTGGCGTCGTTGTGATCCGCAGTTCACCGCTCAACCCCACGTGGCTGCCCCGGACGTCGTCCTGCAGGTTTTCCGCCGCTTTCAGCAGCGCGACCCCGCGATGATAGAAGAGCGAACCGGCTTCCGTCAGCGTCAGCCGCCGGGTCGATCGCAACAGCAGCGTAACCCCCAGCTCGCTCTCCAGCTGGCGAATGTTGAAACTCACCACCGCCTTGGTCTGCCCCAGGGCCGTCGCCGCCGCGGTAAAACTTCCGCTATCGACCACCGCTACAAACATGTTCATCCGCTGCAGGTTCAGCATCGCGCCGCCAATTGTCAAAAAATTTCAGACAGTATATCTCCGAATGTCGTGTTTATTCGCCCTGACGCTGAGGTTTACAGTAGCGGCCTTCACGGGGGGTTTAATCAATGACGTATCGCAGCAAGGTCGCAACCGTTTTTCTGCTGGGTTTCTTTCTCGACTTAATCAATATGTTCATCGCCAGCGTCGCCTTTCCGGCGATGGGCCGGACGCTGCACGCGTCGGTGGGCGAACTGGCGTGGGTCAGCAATGGCTATATTGCCGGGCTCACGCTGGTACTGCCGTTTAGCGCCTGGCTCAGCCAGCAGTTTGGTACCCGGCGGGTATTCCTGCTTTCGCTCAGCATATTTAGCATTGGGGCTCTGGCCGCAGGAATGGCCGACTCGTTGACCAGCCTTGTCATGTGGCGCGCCCTGCAGGGGATGGGCGGCGGACTATTGATCCCGCCAGGCCAGTCGCTAACCTGGCAACAGTTCAGGCCTCACGAGCGGGCGAAACTTTCCGCCGCGGTGATGCTGGTCGGGCTGCTGGCGCCGGCGTGCTCGCCGGCGATCGGCGGGGTGCTGGTGCAATCGCTCAGCTGGCGCTGGGTTTTCTTTGCCAGCCTGCCGATCGCGCTGCTGACGTTCGGACTGGCAGCGCTGTGGATTAAGGATGAGAGACGCGTCGCGCGGCCGGGGGGACTCCTGCGTCTCTCACTACTGCGCGATCCGCTGCTGCGCTTTTCAATGCTGGTCTATCTCTGCGTGCCGGGGACTTTTATTGGCATCAATGTCGTCGGGATGTTTTATTTACAAAGCGTGACGGGGATGTCGCCCTCCGCCATCGGCGCCCTGATGCTTCCGTGGTCGCTGGCTTCGTTTGTGGCGATCGCGACGACCGGCCGCTATTTCAATCGTCTCGGCCCTCGCCCGCTTATCGCGGTAGGCTGCCTTCTCCAGTCAGTCGGGATCGTCACCCTGGCTGGCGTCAATGCCCATACCGCCAGCAGTATGTTAATCGCGGCATTTATATTCATGGGCGCAGGCGGCAGCCTGTGCAGCAGTACGGCCCAGAGCAGCGCGTTTCTGAATGTGGCGAACGGCGATATGCCGGACGCCAGCGCGCTGTGGAATCTTAACCGCCAGCTCAGTTTCCTGATGGGATCTGCGCTACTGGCAGCCTTACTGAGCGCCTTTTTGCTTTACTGGCCAACGCCGCAGGCGTGGCGTGGCGTATTTATCGCCGCCGCCGCGTTGACCCTGGCGCCGCTGCTGGGCTGCCTTACCTTCGATAACCGGGCGATAATCATGCGCCTGCACGGTAAAATGGAGAACAAATGAATCGCTATATTGCGGAAGTTATTGCGGCCCACGTGGCTATAGAAAACTGGCTGAATCAGGGTGAAGGGAGCGCCGACGCGCTGATGCGTCGCTTTAGCCCGGACTTTACCATGATCCCGATAAACGGTATGCGCATGGATCATCAGGCGGTCAGCGCCTTTTTTCACGGGGCTCGCGCCAGCCGTCCAGGCTTAAAGATTGTCGTCGATAGTGCCGTCATACTTGCCGAATGGCGCGATGGCGCAGCGGTGAGCTACCGGGAAATACACGCGCTCCCCGGCAAAGCGGAAACCTCGCGCTGGTCGACGGTTCTTTTCCGTCTGCAGGAAGAGAAAATCATCTGGCGGCACCTCCACGAGACGGCGATCGCGTAAGCGACGGAGGCCCCAAAAAAGAAAAAGGCCCAATCAAACGATTGAGCCTTTTTTAAGAAAGGTGTCTTACTCGCGGAACAGCGCTTCGATGTTCAGCCCCTGGCTTTGCAGGATCTCCCGCAGACGGCGGAGACCTTCTACCTGGATCTGACGCACGCGTTCGCGGGTCAGGCCAATTTCGCGGCCCACATCCTCAAGCGTCGCGGCTTCATAGCCGAGCAGACCAAAGCGACGAGCCAGCACTTCACGCTGCTTGGCGTTCAGTTCGAACAGCCATTTGACGATGCTTTGTTTCATGTCATCGTCCTGCGTGGTGTCTTCCGGGCCGTTGTCTTTTTCATCGGCCAGAATATCCAGCAGCGCTTTTTCCGAGTCGCCGCCCAGCGGTGTATCCACCGAGGTAATGCGCTCGTTCAGACGCAGCATGCGGCTCACGTCATCAACTGGCTTATCCAGCTGTTCGGCTATCTCTTCCGCGCTTGGCTCGTGGTCCAGCTTATGGGACAACTCGCGTGCGGTACGCAGATAAACGTTCAGCTCTTTGACGATATGGATAGGTAAACGAATGGTACGGGTTTGGTTCATGATCGCCCGTTCAATCGTTTGGCGAATCCACCAGGTCGCGTAAGTCGAAAAACGGAACCCACGTTCCGGGTCAAACTTCTCAACTGCGCGAATCAGCCCCAGGTTACCTTCTTCAATCAGATCCAGCAGAGCCAGACCGCGATTGCCGTAACGGCGGGCTATCTTGACGACCAGACGCAGGTTACTTTCGATCATCCGGCGGCGTGACGCAACGTCACCACGCAGCGCGCGACGCGCAAAATAAACCTCTTCTTCGGCCGTCAGCAGTGGGGAATAACCAATCTCTCCAAGATAAAGCTGCGTCGCATCGAGCACCCGTTGGGTTGCTCCCTGCGAAAGAAGCTCTTCCTCAGCCAGATCGCTATCACTGGGTTCCTCTTCAACTAAGGCTTTCTCATCAAAAACCTCGACTCCGTTCTCATCAAATTCCGCGTCTTCATTTAAATCATGAACTTTCAGCGTATTCTGACTCATAAAGATGGCTCCTACCCGTGATCCCTGAGCAAAGCACCTTCCGCTAAACATCACTTAAAAGACGCCCGGACGAGAACCTTTTCTGCCCCGGTAAAGCAGGCATTCTGGCCGCCCTGGCGCCTCTTTTAGCGATACTGAGCTTATCCGTACTTTGCCAAATTATCGCTGCGGTAAATACTGCAGCGGGTTGACGGATTTCCCCTTGTAACGAATTTCAAAATGCAAACGTGTAGAACTTGTACCTGTGCTACCCATGGTAGCGATTTTCTGCCCCGCCTTGATATCTTGTTGCTCTTTTACCAGCATCGTATCGTTATGTGCGTAGGCGCTCAGGTAATCATCGTTGTGTTTGATGATAATAAGATTACCGTAACCGCGCAGTGCGTTACCGGCATAGACGACGCGCCCATCTGCGGTCGCGACAATAGCCTGTCCTTTACTGCCTGCAATATCAATACCTTTATTGCCACCTTCGGCACCACTAAAGTTCTCGATAACCTTGCCATCAGTCGGCCAGCGCCATGAAGAGATCGGCGAACTGGTTGACGTACTGCTTGCAGTCGATTGGGTTGTGCTGACAGCCGGGGCCGTAACAGGCGCGACGGTTGTTGTCGTCGCAGGCTTGTTATTCGGCAACATCTTATTAGCACTCTGTTCACCTGAAGATTCAGAATACGTAATAGTTGGTTGGGACGCAACCACCGCGGTGGATTTTTGTGCAGAATTTGCGGTTAACATCCCGCCGCTGCTGGCCTTCACGCTGGCCTGGGCGACAGGGTTATCTCCGGTGATTGGCTGACCGGATGCGTTGCCAACCTGCAGCGTCTGACCCACGTTCAGTCCGTACGGCGCCGGGATATTATTACGCTGCGCCAGGTCGCGGAAGTCGTTCCCGGTGACCCACGCAATATAGAATAGCGTGTCGCCGCGTTTAACAGTATAGGTACTGCCGCCGGTATAGCTACCTTTCGGAATATCCCCATACTTACGATTGTAGACAATTTTGCCGTTCACCGTTTGTACCGGCTCCTGAGCCATCGGCTGGACCTGAGCGGGCTGCGTCTGCACCGGCTGCGTTTGTACCGGGCGCGCCTGCGGAACGTTATTGGATGGAGGCGTGATCAGCATTCCGGAATTCGTGCTGGAAGACGAAGTCCCGCCAGCCGAGCTGACCGGCGCAGGCGGATTGTTGGAGCTGCTGCAGCCTGCCAGCCACAGTGACACCAGTGATAAAGCCGCAATGCGGCTTAAGGTAAAATTTGGGCTTCCCGCGCTCATTTATCCCCCAGGAATATGTTAACTACCAATATCTTGCTCACCGGGCGGCGCCCGGCCAGGACACGAAAAATGCGTCCACCCTATGCCTAAATGCAGGCAAAAAAACCTGGAATAATCCGGGTTCAGGCTAACTCCCCCTTCACGAGGGGAACAAAGCGCACGGCTTCGACAGTATCAATGACAAACTCGTTGCCGCGCCGACGGATCCGCTTCAGGAACTGATGCTCTTCGCCAACCGGCAGCACCAGTACGCCGCCATCGTCCAGCTGCGCCAGCAGCGCGGCCGGAATTTCCGGCGGCGCTGCGGTAACGATAATCGCGTCGAACGGCGCACGCGCCTGCCAACCCTGCCATCCATCGCCGTGACGGGTTGAAACATTATGTAAATCAAGTTGTTTAAGACGACGGCGCGCGTGCCACTGCAAACTCTTAATTCGCTCAACCGAGCAAACGTGATGCACCAGATGCGCCAGAATCGCCGTCTGATAGCCAGAGCCGGTGCCGATTTCCAGCACCCGGGACTCCGGCGTTAGCGTCAGAAGCTCGGTCATCCGCGCCACCATGTAGGGTTGCGAGATGGTTTGCCCCTGACCAATCGGCAGCGCCGTGTTTTCCCACGCCTTATGTTCAAAGGCTTCATCAACAAACTTTTCTCGCGGCACCATGGCGATCGCGTTCAGCACGCGCTCGTCAATAATGCCCTGCGTGCGGAGCTGATTGAGAAGACTTTCAACACGTTTACTTACCATTGCGTATCAACTCCAACGCGATCCAGCCAGCCGCTAACCACCTCATGCGCGCCGTGGGCGGTTAAATCGACGTGTAGCGGCGTGACCGACACATAGCCTTCATCCACGGCGGCAAAGTCGGTATCCGGCCCGGCGTCGTACTTTTCGCCCGGCGGTCCGATCCAGTACAGCGTATTGCCGCGCGGATCTTTTTGCGGGATCACCTGGTCGGAAGGATGGCGACTGCCGCAGCGGGTCACGCGGATACCTTTGATCTGCTCAAGAGGCAGATCCGGCACGTTGATATTGAGAATGCGCCCGGTGCGCAGCGGCTCGCGGCTTAAAGCGCGCAGAATAGAGCAGGTGACCGCAGCGGCGGTATCGTAATGCTGATAGCCGTTTAGCGAGACGGCCAGCGCCGGAAAGCCCAGATGACGGCCTTCCATCGCGGCGGCAACGGTGCCGGAATAGATGACGTCGTCACCGAGGTTGGGTCCGGCGTTAATGCCGGAAACCACGATATCCGGACGCGGCCGCATCAGGGCGTTGACCCCGAGATAAACACAGTCCGTCGGCGTACCCATCTGTACGGCGATATCGCCGTTATCAAAAGTGAAAGTGCGAAGCGAAGATTCCAGCGTCAGGGAGTTCGACGCTCCGCTGCGGTTACGATCGGGTGCAACTATCTGAACCTCAGCGAATTCCCGTAAGGCCTTTGCCAGGGTCTGAATGCCCGGCGCATGAATCCCATCATCGTTACTCAGCAATATTCGCATAGTCACCCGTTGTATTGATAAGCTCCCTTACTACGCTGGTGGCGAAGCTGCCCGCGGGCAGCCAGAAACGCAGTTCAACGGTAACGTCATCCCACCAGTTCCAGCTCATCTGCTGGGGATAAAGCAGCATCGCCCGGCGGGCGGCCTCTACTTTTTCACGCACCAGCAGCGCCTGTAGCTGCGTCTCTTCGACCACTGCCGCCTGCTCGGCGGCCAGCGCATCCCGTTGGCTTCCCCAGTCGCCGCTGCCCACAAGCGCAGCGGTAATCATCAGCTCGCGGTTATCTACCCGCGCCTGGAGTTCCGTCAGTTCTTCAGAGGCCGCAACGAACCAGCTTCCGCGCCCCGCTAATTGTAGCGCATCGCCATCAACAACCTGATTAAATTCCGGTTTTTTTAATCTAATACCAACCTGTTGATTAAACAATGCGCTGCGGGCCGCCGACAACCAAAAACTGCGTTTATTGCGATCGCGCACCGGCGCGCCGCTCTCGGCCCAGCGCAGCGCCCCCAGCAGGTTACTGCCGCCGATACCGAAGCGCTGGGCGCCAAAATAGTTGGGTACGCCATGCTCAGCAATCGCCTGTAAACGCGTTTCGACATCGTCGCGATCGCTGATTTCGCGCAGCACCAGCGTAAACTGGTTCCCCTTCAGCGCCCCGAGGCGCAGCTTGCGCTTATGGCGCGCGTACTCCAGTACCTGACAGCCTTCAAGCTGAAATTTGCTCAGGTCGGGCATCTCTTTGCCCGGCACTCGGGCGCACAGCCACTGTTCAGTGACCGCGTGTTTGTCCTTCTGCCCGGCAAAGCTCACTTCACGCGCATGAATTTTAAGGAATTTTGCCAGCGCGTCAGCAACAAAACGGGTATTGCAGCCGTTTTTCAGAATACGCACCAGCACATGCTCGCCTTCGCCGTCAGGCGCAAAGCCCAGATCCTCAACCACCACGAAGTCCTCCGGGTTGGCTTTTAGCAGCCCCTGGCTCAGCGGTTTTCCATGCAGATAAGTGAGTTCGTCAAAAGCGATCATTTCTCCGCCTTACGCAGCAGCGCCACCGCTTCACAGGCAATGCCTTCGCCGCGACCGGTAAAGCCCAGCTTTTCCGTGGTGGTGGCTTTGACGTTAACATCGTCCATATGGCAACCGAGATCTTCGGCAATAAAGATGCGCATCTGGGGAATATGCGGCAGCATTTTTGGCGCCTGGGCGATAATGGTGACGTCAACGTTGCCAAGGGTATAGCCTTTCGCCTGAATCCGCCGCCACGCTTCGCGCAGCAGTTCGCGGCTGTCGGCGCCCTTAAAGGCCGGGTCGGTATCCGGGAACAGCTTGCCGATGTCGCCCAGCGCCGCCGCGCCGAGCAGCGCATCGGTCAGCGCGTGCAGCGCGACGTCGCCGTCGGAGTGGGCCAGCAGCCCTTTCTCGTAGGGTACGCGCACGCCGCCGATGATGATTGGGCCTTCACCGCCAAAAGCGTGTACGTCAAAACCGTGTCCAATTCGCATTAAGCCTTCTCCTGGTGTCGGGAACGGGTAAGGTAAAATTCGGCCAGCGCCAGGTCTTCCGGGCGCGTCACTTTAATATTATCAGCTCGTCCGGAGACCAGTTCAGGATGAAAGCCGCAGTACTCCAGCGCCGAGGCTTCGTCGGTGATGGTCGCCCCTTCATTAAGCGCCCGCGTCAGGCAATCAACAAGCAGTTCGCGAGGGAAAAATTGCGGCGTCAGCGCGTGCCATAAATCGTTACGTTCAACGGTATGGGCGATGGCTGCCCTGCCCGGCTCCGCGCGCTTCATCGTGTCGCGAACCGGAGCGGCCAGAATGCCGCCCGTACGGCTGGTTTGGCATAGCTGAAGCAGGCGGCTGAGATCGTCCTGGTGCAGGCAGGGGCGCGCGGCATCGTGCACCAGCACCCAGTCGGCTTCGCCAAGAACCTTCAGGCCAGCGAGAACGGAGTCCGCGCGTTCCGTGCCGCCATCAACGACGGTGATTTGGGAGTGGTTCGCCAACGGCAGTTGGCTGAAGCGAACGTCGCCCGGGCTGACGGCAATCACTACCCGCTGTATAAGGGGGTTTGCCAGCAGCGCGGCGACCGCGTGCTCGAGAATCGTTTTGTTACCGATTGAGAGATATTGTTTAGGGCATTCCGTTTGCATGCGGCGGCCAAAACCGGCTGCCGGCACCACGGCGCAAACGCCCGGAAAAGTGGCTGCCATGTTGTAATCCTGGGCCTGTTTATCGATTATTCTGCTGTTGCCCCGCGGCCTGGTTGCGTTTTGACGCATCCGGCACCAGACGATAAAACGTTTCGCCCGGGCGGGTCATACTGAGTTCATTGCGCGCGCGCTCTTCGATAGCTTCCTGACCGCCGTTGAGGTCGTCAATTTCGGCGAACAGCTGATCGTTGCGTGCTTTTAATTTAGCGTTCGTTGCCTGCTGCGCGGAGACATCGTCGTTAACCCGGCTATAGTCGTGCAGACCATTTTTGCCGAACCATAGCGAGTACTGCAGCCAGGCCAGCAAAGCCAATAACAGCAGCGTTAGTTTACCCATCCTGCCCCCTGAAAAACGGCATCATCATCCCATAACTCGCCCGAGTTCTCTACTCTGGCGCGCGGACGACGCCGCGTAACGCGGGGACTGTACCACATTTTTACCGTTGATACCCAGGCTAGATTCATTCGTAGAAAGGACTACCCCAGTAGCCAGAGGAACAGCAGACCGAACATCAGTCCGACGGTTAAAATCGTCGCGCAGACGCTGTACTGAAGTTTGCCGTCCATCAGCGAATGCAGCGCGATGCCAACCACGACGGCAACCGGCATTAATGCCAGGAAGAACGGCCAGGTGTAGAGGAGGACAAATAGCGTGTTACTGCCATAGATCAGGAAGGGAATACCCAGCGCCAGCAGCCATGAAATAAAGCCAACGGCAGCGCCCGACAGAGACCAGGTGGTCTCGTCGCTGACTGCCGGCGGCGGTTCTGAACGAATAATACTGATGTTCTGGGTATTGCGCATATCGAATCCTGTTGACCTGGCGATCGGCATCCTGTGATGATGCCGCTGCCGTTTCAGGATCTGATAATATCGCTCTGTCGTAGCAGGTCTAATAATTGGTGCACCAAATTTGTTACCAATTGTTCACCGTCGAGGTGAATTTCGGCGCGCTCCGGGGATTCATACACTGAATCAATTCCGGTAAAGTTGCGCAGCTCCCCGGCCCGTGCCTTCTTGTACAGCCCTTTCGGATCCCGCGCTTCGCAGATCGCCAGCGGCGTATCGACAAAGACTTCAATAAAGCGCCCTTCGCCCAAACGTTCGCGCACCATCTGCCGCTCTGCGCGATGCGGTGATATAAACGCAGTCAATACTACCAGCCCGGCATCCACCATCAGCTTCGCCACTTCACCCACCCGGCGAATGTTTTCTTTGCGGTCGTCGTCGCTGAAGCCAAGATCGCTGCACAGGCCGTGACGCACGTTATCGCCATCCAGTAAATAGGTGTTCACGCCGAGCCGATGCAGCGCCTCTTCCAGCGCGCCGGCAACGGTGGATTTCCCCGAGCCCGAAAGCCCGGTGAACCACAGCACCACGCCGCGATGGCCATGATGCTGCTCGCGCTGCGCCTGCGTGACAGGATGTGCGTGCCAGACGACGTTTTCGTCATGTCGGGCCATTACTTGCCTCCCAGCAGGTCGCGGGCGTCCCAGTGCGGGAAGTGCTTGCGAATAAGCTGGTTCAGCTCAAGCTCAAACGCGCTGTATTGCGAAGCGCCTGCCTGAGCCTGCTCGTTCGGTTCGCGTACCATCCCTGCGCCAACGGTCACGTTGGTCAAACGATCGATAAAAATCAGGCCCCCGGTGACCGGGTTATCCTGGTATTTATCCAGCACCAGCGGCTCGTCGAAAGTCAGATCCACCAGCCCAATGCCGTTGAGCGGCAGCGATTCCACTTCGCGCTGGGTCAGGTTGTTAATATCAACCTGGTAGCGTACGCCATCCACGCGGGCGCGGGTTTTCTTACCGGCGATTTTAATGTCATAGCTCTGGCCAGGCGTTAGGGCCTGCTCCGCCATCCATACCACATCAACGCTGGCGCTTTGTACCGCAGGCAGAGAGACCGTCGCGTCCACCAGCAGGTCACCGCGGCTGATATCAATTTCATCCTTCAGCACGAGAGTGATCGCTTCCCCGGCCGCCGCTTCCGGCAGATCGCCGTCAAAGGTGACGATGCGCGCCACGGTGGATTCCACCCCCGACGGCAGCACTTTCAGGCGCTGTCCTACGCTCACGCTGCCGGCGGCAACCGTACCGGAGAACCCGCGGAAGTCGAGGTTCGGGCGGTTGACGTACTGCACCGGGAAGCGCAGCGGCTGGCTTTCCACCACGCGCAGAATCTCAACGGTTTCCAGCACTTCCAGCAGCGTAGGGCCGCTGTACCACGGCATTTTATCGCTCTGGCTGGCGACGTTGTCCCCTTCAAGCGCGGAAAGCGGGACAAAGCGAATGTCGAGATCGCCTGGCAGCTGTTCAGCAAAGGTCAGATACGCTTCACGAATGGTGTTAAAGGTATCTTCGCTAAAATCGACGAGGTCCATTTTGTTCACCGCCACCACCAGGTGTTTGATCCCCAGCAGCGTGGAGATAAAGCTGTGACGACGGGTTTGATCGAGCACGCCTTTGCGCGCGTCGATCAGCAGGATCGCCAGGTCGCAGGTTGACGCGCCGGTCGCCATGTTGCGGGTATACTGTTCGTGTCCCGGGGTGTCGGCGATAATAAATTTGCGCTTCTCGGTAGAGAAGTAACGGTAGGCGACGTCAATGGTGATGCCCTGCTCACGCTCGGCCTGCAGACCGTCCACCAGCAGCGCCAGATCGAGTTTTTCGCCCTGGGTACCGTGACGTTTGCTGTCGTTATGCAGCGAAGAGAGCTGATCTTCGTAAATCTGACGGGTATCGTGCAGCAGGCGGCCAATCAGCGTACTTTTGCCGTCGTCGACGCTGCCGCAGGTCAAAAAGCGCAGCAGACTTTTGTGCTGCTGGGCATGCAGGTAGGCTTCAACGCCGCCTTCATTGGCAATTTGTTGTGCAATAGTCGTATTCATGGCGGCTCCTTAGAAATAACCCTGACGTTTCTTCAGCTCCATGGAGCCTGCCTGGTCGCGGTCAATCACGCGCCCCTGTCGTTCGCTGGTGGTCGAGACCAGCATCTCTTCGATGATCTCCGGCAGCGTTTGCGCATTGGACTCCACCGCGCCGGTCAGCGGCCAGCAGCCGAGGGTGCGGAAGCGTACCATCTGTTTTTTGATCATCTCGCCGGGCTGTAAATTGATGCGATCGTCATCGATCATCATCAGCATCCCGTCGCGCTCCAGCACCGGACGCTCCGCCGCCAGATACAGCGGAACAATTTCAATATTTTCCAGATAGATGTACTGCCAGATGTCCAGCTCGGTCCAGTTGGAGAGCGGGAATACGCGGATACTTTCGCCCTTGTTAATCTGGCCGTTATAGTTGTGCCACAGCTCCGGGCGCTGGTTTTTCGGATCCCAGCGGTGGAAGCGGTCGCGGAAGGAGTAAATACGCTCTTTAGCGCGGGATTTCTCTTCATCGCGACGGGCGCCGCCGAACGCGGCATCGAAGCCGTATTTGTTCAGCGCCTGCTTGAGGCCTTCGGTTTTCATGATATCGGTATGCTTGGCGCTGCCGTGAACGAACGGGTTAATCCCCATCGCCACCCCTTCCGGGTTTTTGTGCACCAGCAGCTCACAGCCGTAGGCTTTAGCGGTACGGTCGCGGAACTCGTACATTTCGCGGAATTTCCAGCCGGTATCGACGTGCAGCAGCGGGAACGGCAGGGTGCCTGGATAAAACGCTTTACGCGCCAGATGCAGCATCACGCTGGAGTCTTTGCCGATGGAGTACATCATCACCGGGTTAGAGAATTCGGCGGCCACCTCACGAATGATATGGATGCTTTCCGCCTCCAGTTGCCGCAGGTGAGTAAGTCGTTTTTGGTCCATAACCGTTCCTTAAGCCAGATTTACTACAGAAGCCTTAAAGGCGTCTGAGGATGAGGTGTGTTGAAACCAAGCGAGCTGTTGATGTAATTGCACCACTTCACCCACCACCAGCAGCGCGGGCATCGGGGCGTCTTTCGCCAGGTTTTCAAGCTGTTGTAATGTGCCGGTCTTCGTTTGCTGATCGGCGCGGGTGCCGCGCGAGATCACCGCCACCGGGGTATCGCCTCCGCAGCCGTTGGCGATCAGCTGAGCGCTGATTTCCGCCGCTTTCAGGCTGCCCATATAAATCGCCAGGGTCTGGCCGCTTTGCGCCAGCCGCGCCCAGTCGAGCGGCGAATTTTCAGCGCCAAAGTGCCCGGTAATGAAGGTTACGCTCTGGGCATAATCACGATGCGTCAGCGGAATACCGGCATAGGCCGTTGCGCCCGCCGCCGCCGTGACGCCCGGGACGACCTGAAACGGAATGCCCGCTTCGGCTGCGGCCTGCAGCTCTTCACCGCCGCGGCCAAAAATAAACGGGTCGCCGCCCTTCAGGCGAATCACCGTTTTGCCCGCTTTCGCCGCTTCCAGCAGCAGGCGGTTGATCTCCTGCTGCGGTACAGATATGCCGGCGGCGCTTTTGCCGACGCAGATTGTCTCCGCGTCCCGGCGCACCAGTTCACGTACTTCCGGGGTGACCAGGTTGTCGTAAAACACCACGTCCGCCTGCTGAAGGGCCTGCAGGCCGCGCAGGGTCAGCAATCCGGCATCGCCTGGCCCTGCCCCGACGAGAATAATTTCACCAGGGCGTTTTTCCGGCTGCCGAAGTTCATCTTCCAGCGCTTTTTCCGCTTCATCTTTATTGCCCGCCAGCATCAGGCTGGCAAAGCGACCGGTAAACACGCGCTCCCAAAAGCGGCGGCGTTCGGCGGTGGTTTTCAGATGGGTTTTAATATGGTGACGCCAGTAGCTCGCCGTTTCAGCCAGCCGCCCAAGGTTGGTGGGCAGCAGCGCTTCGATTTTTTCGCGCAAAATCCGCGACAGCACCGGCGCTTTTCCGCTGGAAGAGATAGCCACCAGCAGCGGAGAGCGATCGACAATGGATGGAAAGACAAACGAGCACAGCGCCTGATTATCCACGACGTTGACCAGCCGATAGCGCGCGTTAGCCGCGACATAAACGCGTTGGTTCAGCTCGTCATCTTCCGTGGCGGCAATCACCAGGAATACGTCGTCAAGCTGCTGCTCTTCGAATACGGTTGCCCGCCAGTGAATTTCCTGGCGCTCGACCTTTTCGGCAAGTTCCGGCATCAGCGTTTCGGCGACAATTTGCACCTTCGCTTCAGCGCGCAGCAAAAACGTAATCTTACGCGCGGCTATCTCGCCGCCGCCGATCACCAGCACGGGTCTGTCTTTCACTTCGGCAAATATCGGCAAGTATTCCACTGCGCAACAACTCTCTTACAATCAGCAATAGAGCGACTATAGGGTGCGGTTTAGAGCAAATGAAATTACGAAATGGAATGAGTTGTTACTCAAAAGAATAACGACCTGGGAAAGCAAATATCAAAAAGTGCTTAACATGCGGTTTTTCCACCATTTAAGAGCGATTGAAATTGTTTAACCCCGGTCACAGTTTCATACTACGCGGGTGAAATTGTTTTAAGTGCTAAAGGACCCCCCTATGTTTTCCGCATTGTGCCGTCGCCTGCTCCCCCTGGCGTTGGGCGCAGGTTTTGTCTTCTCCGCCGCCCCGGCATTCAGCGCCCCGGGCGAAACCGCCAATGCCCAGGCTCGTCATATCGCCACCTTTTATCCCGGAAGAATGACCGGCACGCCGGCCGAGATGCTGTCGGCCGATTATCTCCGCCAGCAGTTCGCCCAGATGGGTTACCAGAGCGATGTGCGCAGCTTCAATACCCGCTACGTCTATACCGATAGCAATCAGCGTAAAAACTGGCATAACGCCACCGGCAGTACGGTGATCGCCGCTCATGAAGGCCAATCTCGTCAGCAGATTATTATCATGGCGCACCTGGATACCTACGCGCCGCAGAGCGATAAAGATGTTGAAAACAACCTCGGCGGCCTGACCCTGCAGGGGATAGACGACAACGCGATGGGTCTCGGCGTCATGCTGGAACTTGCTGAACAGTTAAAGAACGTTCCTACCCGTTACGGTATTCGCTTCGTTGCCACCAGCGGCGAAGAAGAAGGCCGACTGGGTGCGCAGAATCTGCTTAAGCGCATGAGCGACGCGGAAAAGAAAAACACCCTGCTGGTGATTAATCTCGATAACCTGGTGGTGGGCGATAAGCTGTACTTTAATAGCGGCCGCAGCACGCCAGCATCGGTGCGCAAGCTCACCCGCGACCGGGCGCTGGCTATCGCCCGTAGCCACGGCATAGCGGCCTTCACCAATCCTGGGATGAACCGGGACTTCCCGAAAGGCACCGGCTGCTGCAACGACGCCAGCGTTTTTGATAGCGCCGGGATCCCGGTACTGTCGGTGGAAGCGACCAACTGGTCATTAGGTAAGAAAGACGGTTATCAGCAGCGGAGCAAATCACGCAGCTTCCCGCAGGGCACGAGCTGGCATGACGTACAGCTGGATAACCTGCAGTATATTGATAAAGCGCTGCCGGGGCGTATTGAGCATCGCGGACGCGATGTGATGAAAGTGATGCTGCCGCTGGTGAAAGAGCTGGCGAAGGCGGAGAAGAGACCCGCCTCAAAATAGACTAACGGTAAAAATCCGGCAACAAGGACTGTCGCCATGATGCGTTTTCATTTTTTAATACCGTTGTTACTGCTACTGGCTGCCAGCACGCGATCCATTGCCGACAGCCAGGTTTATATCTGGGCAGCTGAAAAAACGCTGCCCCGAACCTGTTCAGATAACAAATACGCCACCGCTGACATCTCACCTCTGTAAAATTACACCTGAGGTGAGTGGAGTATTTCGGAGTCCCATAAGTGGTTGAGCGCAGTTGCGATGCGCTCGCGCCTGACTGTTTCCCTTTCCATCTGACGCTGTTTGACCAAGGGTTTAAGCTGCGCAATAAACTCATGGGTGGGCGCTGGCAGAGTGCTTTCGTCAACGGGAATTTCTTGCCCGGTATCACGGTTAAAGACTTTTACACCGTAGGTTGGCACATGAGCAAAAACGGCCTTATCCTGCAGTGCTTCGCCAATACCTGACATCGTTTGCCCATCAAAGCGCAGCTGGACGGCCTTGCTCCACTTATCGCCAAAATAGATCATTCTGGATAAAAAGTAGCTGCCAAACGGCTCCCTGACGCCGCTTTCCGAGTGCATAAACCAGGCCCGGGAATCATGGATATAGTTATCATACAGATTGATCAGCCCGCTGATTTTATCGTTCTTCTCTCTTTTCAACAGGCACGGCTCAATATGCTGACGGAATCTGTATTCACCTGCCTTCTTAAACCGACGATATTCATACGCTTCATTCTGATGGGTATATATATAGGCCGTTGTGGCAAGCATCGGATCCAGCATCTGTAAAAGCGTCGCCGTCGTGCTCACCTTCCGGGAAAAGCCGATTTCTGCGTTTGTCGCAATACTGCAGGTGGCCGAATCGATCGCCCCCTGCGTTTTTTGATTCGTAGCAGGTTTAAACAATGCGTCAGGACGAACTGTGCGCGTGTAGTCCGCCGCAAACTCGATGGCGGCTTCCCAGAGCTGGCCGCGGGCATTATTGGCATCGTACAACGGCTCCCCAATGAGGTCTGCCCCCGGAAACCAGTTTTCATCTCCCTTGTGTCTGGATTCCTCATTTTTACGCGCCTGCGCTATAGCTTCCGCTTTACATTGCAGGAGTGACCACTCGCGGGCAAGTGCGCGCTGCGCCTGCTGGCTGAACCCTGCCTCATACGGCTGGGCGGTAATCTCTGGGTGCTGGGATGCGTTCTGAAAGAAAGGCTGCGACGTGAGATTCATCGGCGATGTCCTGGACGAAGCAAAACGTGCGATACGCCAGCCGGTCATCCAAATCATTTCCGCTTCCAGCATCTCTTCCAGACAGACTGACTCAAAACGAAACGGCGCGTAGATAGCATCGTCAGACAGCGGATCCTCCTGCTGATTGTCAAGGGAGAGGGTCGACCGCCAGTTGTTAAAGGTGTCTACCAGTGCGGGATAAAAATCAAATTCCCTAACTGAAGCAAAACTCATTTCCCGAAAGATATACATTTGCCTGAAATCCGGGTGCAACAGGGCAAAAACATCAGGATGAAACGACAGCGGCGCCCCGGCATCAATCGCGGCCGCATACATATCATGCAGGGTAATTTGCGATAACAGATCGCCCTCCCCGCCGCGACCTTTGCCCTGATCGCCGGTAGGATACCCCCCGCCAACGTCGGAGTGCATACCGGGGTAGACCACTTCCTGAGTATTGGGCAAATAGCGGCCTGCGGCGGTACGGATGGAGTCCAGCGAAAACGCCTGACGCTGCTCGTGAGCCGCCACAAGGTGATAACAGCGTTTGATTAACCCCGACTGCGGCAGCGGCTGCGTCTGCCCCGCCCAGCCGTTGTGACCGGTGAAACCCGGCACCACGTTGGCAATGCCCACTGCCGGCACGGTATCAAACAGACCCAAAAATTCCACCGAGACCTTCACGCCCAGCAGCGTTCCCGCCGGGAAGCCGAGCACCCCCTCCGCCAGCGCCTCATCCAGCCAGCTGACAAAAGCGCGGGCTTCTGCCGCGCCGCGGGAAAAGCCGTACACAAACAGCTTTATTGCTACCGTCTTACACTGCGCGCGCACGAATTTTTCCTGCACCGGGCTTAATAGTTTTTCGAGCGTACGCAGCCGCACCCACTTCTGGTTATGCATCGCTTCCCGCGAGTCTAAATAGGCCTGGTTAACTTTTTCACGGTTGTAAGACATCGCCATACTGCCCGCGAATAAACCCAGTTCCGCGCCCGCAAGAGTGCTGGAGCTGTTCATCGCCTGAACCGCCGTTTTCATTTTGCCGTTGCCGAGGAAATCTTTTGTAACGGTATGACTCAGGGCATTACATAGCTGCACCAGCCCCCAGTTGATACGGTCCTCTCCTCCGACAGCAAACTGCAATCCCGACGAGTAATAGTCATAGGTGCCAATCCGCGGAAAGGGCGTACCGACGCCGGGGATATAGAAGGCATAAAAACCGCGCTCGTTTCCCTTGCGATCATCAGGCGCACAGGCGTGGTAAAGTTTTGCCACGTTGGACGGATGCGGCGGCGTGCTGGCAGTATCATTTGGCTCATTATTATTGGTGCCGTCAAAAAACAGGCTGATATGCAGGCTTTTGCAGCACAGGCTGCCTTTATTCTGACGGGATTCCTGGCGAAACAGCGCCTCCTCCCTGCCGGTTTTTATTATATTTGCGTTGACCTGCTGCTGGCTCAAAAGCAACCTTCCGTCTTTCGGAAAGGCGGGGGGAACCCAGCACGGATCGCCCGTGGTGGTAAACTGGTTATTCCCAAAACGTTCCCGAAGGGATTCTATTATTGAGGGCATTGGGCAGACTCCGGCAGATCGAAAGGCTCTTTAATCGGGTGGTCAGGATGCGTCACGCCGTGGCAGGTCGCGGTAACTTTAACCTGCTGACAGGGTAAAAAATGAACCTGCAGTCCGCAGGACTCTTCATATTCAGGAATGGTGGCCACCGCTTTATAATGGCGATAATTTGCTTCGTGAGCTTTCACATAATCGCGAAACTCTTTTGTTCCCAAGCGGGGCATATCCTTCGGAAACGGGTCAGGATCCACCTCCCACTCCACTGCCACCTGCATATTGGGCCGCCATTTTTCCGGCAGCGATATGCAGCAGGTAAATCCCCCGGCGTGTCCCCGGTAGCCGTTGACGGAGAACCAGTTGATATTCGTGCCTGCCACATGGTTATAGCCCTGTAGATCGGCCGCTACGTAGCTGGTCTTCCCGTTGCCGCGTGATTCTTCTTTTTCAATCGGGCCACAGCCCAAAAGTAAAAAACATAACAGCGGAGCTGCTTTAAATACTCCCTGCATATTACGAACTCCCTTTCATGTCACACTAAACGCGCAGTATCTACTGCGGGTATAAAACGCACAAGTTACCATAACTTAATTATGGTTTTCTGGCGGGCACCGGGCAGGCTCCTGCTGATGGCCGGGGTCTTTAATCGGGTAGACAGGATGCGTCACGCCGTGGCAGGTGGCGGTAACCTTAATTTGATGACAGGGTAAGATGTCCTTTGCCGTCTCCACAGCCAGAAGTCATTCAGCTTGCTGGCCAACCTGCAGGGAAAAGGGGTTTTCCTGTACCGTTGGCTGGGCACCGTCCTGTTGCCTGGACGGCGCAAGCACCGTCTGAACACACCGCTACAATCCGCGTAACCGATCCGTTGGATTTACGTTAGAGCGCTTCGAAAATATCTTCAGAATACCCGGAAGGCACATCCCTATCAGAATCAATCCTCCCCCGAAAATAACATTGGCGGAAAACGTTTCATGCAATAACCAGAGTGCGAATAGTGCGGAAAACACCGGCTCCAGATTGTAAATCAGAACGGCTCGCGTTGGCGTTGAATACCGCTGGAAATGCGCCTGAACCCAAAAAGCAATGACAGTAGAAAAGACTGCCGTTATCCCTAGCGCGATGACAAGCTTGCTACTCCAGTTACGAGGGAGAATCTCACCTCCGCTGATGTGCTGTAGCCCCAGAAAGATTAAGGCCATCGTAGAGATCTGTAAAAACGTTAGTGTCATATTATTATGACGCGCGCAGAAACGATCGAGCGCAATAATATGTATGGCGGTGAACAACGATCCAATAACGACCAACCCATCTCCCAGATGGAGCTGCCATCCCTGGATATCGGCCATCAGATATAAACCCGCAAGACCAAACAATGTCGCTAATATCGCGTCAAAAGAGGGGCGTTTCCCCATCAATGGTCCCGTGAGCAATAAGACCCAAATGACGCTGAGCCCCGCAAGAAAACCGGTATTTGAGGCCGTTGTTAACTGAAGACCATAAATAAGGAACACAAATGAAGTTCCCAATAGCAGACCCAGTAGTAGACCAGACAGCAATGTTTGTCGCGATAATGTTCCCAATCCTCTCAAGCTGAACGGCAGCAAAAAGAAGGCCGAAAGCAGAAAGCGTAGCCCTAACACCATCATTACCGGATAGGTATTGACCACCATTTTCATAACCGGAAAACCAATCCCCCAGCCCGCCGCGACAACGGCCAGCAATAGCTCGGCAACCCAGCGTTTTGGCACTCTGGGCTTCATTTAATCCCCCCCCAGGCGCTGTGCTGTACCGGCAAGCAACTCCACTGCTGTTTTAAGTTCTTCACGCTCCGTCATATGGCTAAAGCTCATGCGAATTGCCCCTTGAAGCAAGGCATCATTCAGCCCCATAGCGCTTAAAACATGGCTGGGTTTTTGTTCCGTTGAATGACAGGCTGAGGCACTACTGAGCGCAACTTTCATTTTGAGTTTTTTCAGAAGCATACTGGACTTAATGCCAGGCAAAGAGAAGTTCACGGTATTAGGCAGGCTTTGCGTCCTACAGCCATTTATCACAACGTCCGGCATTATTGATTCGAGGAGATCGATAAAATAACTCTTCATCTCTTTTTGAAACGCAATGCGCTGCGGATATGAGGAGATAAACAGCTCAGCAGCCTTTGCCATTCCAGCAATAGCCGGAAGATTCACTGTGCCGCTACGGATGCCTGACTCCTGACCTCCTCCATGAATGAGTGGCGAGTGCCGGAGGATGTCAGGCCGTGAGCTGTAGAGTGCGCCGACGCCTTTGGGGCCATAGAATTTATGAGCTGAAAAACTGACAAAATCAGGGCTGGACTGTGTCACCGAGAAGGGGAGTTTCCCCACGAGCTGGGCGGCATCGCTATGGAATAATATACCGTGCTGGCGCGCTATAATTCCAATTTGATCCAGAGGCTGTAGAACACCAGTTTCATTATTCGCTGCCATGACAGAAATTAGTCGAGTTTCTGGACGGATAGCCTCTTTTAGAGCCTCAATGGAGACGCGTCCCAGACGATCGACAGGCAGAAAAGTAATGTCGACACCGTGTCGCCTGACATACTCACAAACTTTTAGCAGGCATTCGTGCTCGATCGAACTGGTAATGATATGAACCTTGCCGGTGTGTAAGAAGTAATCAGACACCGCTCGAATAACCGTGTTATTTGCTTCAGAAGCACCAGAATTGAAAGTGATAAATTCCGCATTAGCCCCAATCATTTGTGCCACAATGGCCCTGCACTCTTCTAAATAATTTTGCGCTCTGATCCCTTCATAATGACTGACAGAAGATGCATTGGCGAAGTATTCGTCAAAGCAGTGTATAACAGTAGCGCGGACTTCAGGAGCCATGTTGGTTGTTGCGTTATTATCCAGATAAATCATGTTTATATCCACTTCCTGTTAGACAACCATAGGGTCTGCTTTTATAGACGATACGGCACTGTATTCCATTTTAGCGATGTGGCCTTCATCATCGCCAAAAAATATATTAGCGATGGTGAGATTATGATTTTGCGGTTTTTGCATAACAGTTAATGCGGTGCGGCCTTGTACCACCTTATTGTGATCTGAAAAATCAGACCAGTCGATGATCACAAAGTCACGGGATTCTGTAAATCGCTGTTTCAGTTTGAAAAGTATATCTTTATAGTGTTGGAAAATGATAGCTGGACATTTAGCAGTAAAAACGTCACTATTTTTTCTTGCTAAGACAAAAGGAATGACATCAGGGACTGATAACTTTATTTCAGTATGAGATCCATTTTCAGTAATCAATAATCCTTCCGTATTGTCCTTGAGTTTCTTTTTTATACTTTCGATGGACCGATTTTTACTGGTTCGCTCGGAAAAAACCATTAATTTATCGCGTTTGATGAGAGTATTTTTTTGGATAAAAAATTCAATTTCCTCAGGAAGTTCTCCAGCCGCTTGCGGTTCTGATATCTTTTCGAGTTGAGGGAGAGTACAGCTATCTTCAGAACAAGCAATCCCGAGATCGTCTACCAGAATACCGTAAACAAGTTTGATATTTTTTTGATATTTACTGATAAGTTTTTTTCCGAAAGCAACGGCATCAGCTAGCGTGTTAAGCGCAAACTCGTCTGCGCCAAATTGCCGATTGAAATGACCGCCTTCGAGGTAGACCACGAGCTTACCGGTACTTGTGGCGTAACAATTTTCGATTATAACTTCCAGGGAAGAATGATAATCACCTTTAGGTACTATTTCCTTTTCTAATGACATGACGCTACCTTGCGCTTTATTTAAGAAAAAACTCCCCAGCAACAGCCAGTAAAAGGGGGGAAATCGAGGCGTTCAGAAAATATTGTGGTATTCGAATGATGAGAGAAAATCCGAAATATATTCTTTCTGCATTCGCCCTGACTCAAAAATATAAATACAATTTGTGGCCTGTGTCAAGCCAGGTACAAATGAGAACCTCAATCACAACGGATAATTATGAGATAATATCGTAATGAAACATAAATCACTTATATTTCTAATGGGTATAGTTTAAAAGACCAGGAATAATAGTTCATGATCGATGGAGATTTTGTCAAAGCAGATTTGTAGTTGCAGAAAAATCCATGACGCCGGGAGACTGAAAATCGAGGCAAATCCCGGCAGCCCATCTTTCAGCCTTCCACGCAGACAAGGACGAGGCCCGGCGACAAGTCAGCGGTTATATTCTGGTGAATGACCATAGCGCCAGGCTTCATCATGACAACAGTGTGCTGAAGCCGGAAGAATCAGATAGCAGATACCCTTTTTACTGTAAAATCGTCGCCAATATGGCTTACCAGGTCAAAAAGGGTTCTGCTGTTTTAGCCGAATGTTGTGGAAATCCCACAGGGCTACATTAGCCTTCGTGCAGCCCGCACTCTCTTTTCAGGCCAAAGAAGCGCGTTTCTTCCTCCGCCATCCCCGGCTCCCATTTGCGGGTGGTGTGGGTATCCCCCACCGACAAATAGCCCTGATCCCACAGCGGGTGATACTTCAGGCCGTGCTTTTGCAGATACTGATAGACGGTACGATTATCCCAGTCGATGATCGGCAGCACCTTAAACACGCCGCGCTGGATCGCCAGCACCGGCAGGTGAGCGCGGCTGCCGGACTGCTCGCGGCGCAGGCCCGCAAACCAGGTTTGCGCATTCAGCTCTGCCAGCGCCCGGTTCATCGGCTCGACCTTGTTAATATCATTGTACTTTTCTATACCCTCAACGCCCTGCTCCCACAGCTTACCGTAGCGCGCCTCCTGCCAGGCGGCGCTCTCCTTCGCCCGATAGATCTTCAGGTTCAGATTGAGTTTGTCCGTTAACTCGTCGATAAACTGGTAGGTTTCCGGGAACAGATAGCCGGTATCGGTCAGAATGACCGGAATATCCGGGCGCACCTGATTGACCAGATGCAGGCTCACCGCCGCCTGAATACCAAAGCTCGAAGAGAGCACATATTCGCCCGGCAGGTTTTCCAGCGCCCACGCGACGCGCGCTTCCGCGCTCAGCTTTTCCAGCTGGCTATTGGTTTCCGCCAGCTGCAAAACACGATCGACCTTCGGTAATGCGTTCAGCGCGTTTAGATCGAGTACGGACATAAGAACCTCGCTTGCCTGTTTCGCCGGGCGGTACTGCGTTTGCCCGGCCTACAAAACCCACAGGCCCGGATCGCTGCTCGCCACCGGGCACCTGGATGTTATTCCCAGAAATCACGGGCTGGGTCGAGCACCGGGCGAATGATGCCCGCACGCACCGTAAAGTCGCCGAAGCCTTCACCCGCTTCGCGCTCTTTCGCCCAGCGCCCTACCAGTTCGTCGATCGAGTCGAGAATTTCCGACTCGGTAATGTTTTCCCGATACATACGCGGAATACGCGTCCCGCTGCGGTTGCCGCCAAGGTGCAGGTTATAGCGGCCCGGCGCTTTACCGACCAGCCCCACTTCCGCCAGCATCGCGCGGCCGCAGCCGTTCGGGCAGCCGGTAACGCGGGTAACAATATGCTCGTCGCCAACGCCATGTTTGCTCATCACCGCCTCGACTTTATCGATAAACGACGGGAGGAAACGCTCGGCTTCCGCCATCGCCAGCGGGCAGGTCGGGAACGACACGCAGGCCATAGAGTTTTCGCGCTGCGGCGTAACGGCGTTCATCAGGCCGTGATCGCGGGCCAGCTTCTCGATCTTCGCCTTCTGATCTTCCGGTACGCTGGCAATAATCAGGTTCTGGTTTGCCGTAATGCGGAATTCGCCTTTGTGGATCTTCGCAATCTTCAGCAGGCCGGTTTTCAGCGGACGACCCGGATAATCAAGGATACGACCATTTTCAATAAACAGCGTCAGATGCCAGTTATTGTCGATACCCTTCACCCAGCCGATACGATCGCCGCGGCCGGTGAACTCGTACGGACGGATCGGCTCAAACTTGATGCCCGCCCGACGTTCCACTTCCGCCTTAAAGGTCTCAACGCCAACGCGTTCGAGGGTGTATTTGGTTTTCGCATTTTTACGATCGGTACGGTTACCCCAGTCGCGCTGGGTCGTGACCACCGCTTCCGCCACCGCCAGAGTGTGCTCCAGCGGCAGATAGCCAAACTCGCTCGCCGTACGGGCGTAGGTTTTCTTATTGCCGTGCTCAATCGATAAACCGCCGCCGACCAGCAGGTTGAAGCCGACCAGCTTGCCGTTTTCGGCGATGGCCACGAAGTTCATATCGTTCGCGTGCAGATCGATATCGTTCTGCGGCGGGATCACCACGGTCGTTTTGAACTTACGCGGCAGATAGGTCTGACCGAGGATCGGCTCTTCATCGGTGGTGGCGACTTTCTTCTGATCCAGCCAGATCTCAGCGTAGGCGCGCGTGCGCGGCAGCAGGTGCTCGGAGATCTTCTTCGCCCATTCGTAGGCTTCAGTATGCAGCTGGGACTCGTACGGGTTAGAGGTACACAGCACGTTACGGTTCATATCGTTGGCGGTGGCCAACGCGTCCAGCCCGACCGAATGCAGCATCTGGTGCACCGGCTTGACGTTCTTCTTCAGAATGCCGTGGAACTGGAAGGTCTGACGGTTGGTCAGACGGATACTGCCGTAGATGGTGTTATCGGCGGCGAATTTATCGATCGCCTGCCACTGTTTGGTAGTGATCACTCCGCCCGGCAGGCGGCAGCGCAGCAGCATCGCGTGACGCGGCTCCAGCTTCTGCGCCGCGCGCTCGGCGCGGATATCGCGGTCATCCTGCTGGTACATACCGTGAAAACGGATCAGCAGAAAGTTATCGCCTTTAAAACCGCCGGTCAGGCCGTCGTTCAAATCTTCCGCAATGGTGCCGCGCAGGTAGTTGCTTTCGAGCTTCATGCGCTCGGCGTCAGTCAGTTTACCTTCGACCACCAGCGGGCCTGGATGTTTTTCGCTCATTAGTAGACATCTCGCTGATAACGGCGCTCAACGCGCAGCTCACTTAAAAATTCGTCCGCCGCTTCGGCGTCCATCGCGCCGTATTCGGCAATCACTTCCAGCAACGTCTGCTCAACGTCTTTTGCCATACGATTGGCATCGCCGCAGACATAAATATGGGCGCCGTCGTTAATCCAGCGCCACAGTTCAGCCCCCTGCTCGCGCAGCTTGTCCTGAACGTAGACTTTTTGTTGTTGATCGCGGGACCAGGCCAGATCGATGCGGCTCAGCACGCCTTCTTTGACGTAGCTTTGCCACTCCACCTGATAAAGGAAATCTTCGGTAAAGTGCGGGTTGCCGAAGAACAGCCAGTTCTTACCTTCCGCGCCTTCCGCCGCGCGCTGCTGCATAAAAGCGCGGAACGGCGCGATGCCGGTGCCGGGGCCAATCATGATCACCGGCGTCTGCGGGTTGGCAGGCAGACGGAAGTTATCGTTATGCTCGATGAAGATGCGCACTTCGCCATCTTCTTCGACGCGGTCAGCCAGGAAGCTGGAAGCGCCACCGGCCCGAGCGCGGCCTTCGATGTCATAACGCACCACGCCAACGGTGACGTGGACTTCGCTTTCCACTTCCGCCTGCGAAGAAGCGATCGAGTACAGTCGCGGGGTCAGCGGGCGCAGCAGGTCGACCAGCGCCTGTGCATCCAGCTGCGCCGGGGAGAAACGCACCATATCGACAATCGGCGTGGTCGCGGCGTAATGCTGGAGCTGTGCCTTATCGCCCACCAGCGGCAGCAGGGATTCGCTGCGGGTTAAGGTGGCATAATTTTCCACGATGTTACCGGTGTTGACCGTCAGCTCGAAGTGCCACTCCAGCGCTTCGGCGAGCGGCAGCGTTTTGCCGTCAACCGTGACCGGCTCCTCGCCCGTCAGCCACAGCAGCTCTACCAGCTCTTTCACCAGAGCCGGATCGTTCTGGTACCAGACGCCCAGCGCATCGCCCGGCTGATAGAGCAGGCCGGAGTCGCCGAGGTCGATTTCAATATGGCGCACATCTTTTTCAGAATCGCGACCGGTAATTTTTTGATTCACCGCCAGCGTCGCGGTCAGCGGCGCTTCTTTGGTATAGGGGCTGGTGTGGATCTCGTTCACCGCCCCGCTGGTTACCAGCTGAGACGGGGCGGCGGCAGGGGCGCGCGCTTTCAGCACCTCAACCACCCGAGCGCGCCATTCGGCGGCGGCGGCCTGATACTCTACATCAGCATCAACCCGGTCGAGCAGGCGTTCGCCGCCCAGTTCGGCCAGCTTGTTATCAAAATCTTTGCCGGACTGGCAGAAGAATTCATAGGAGGTATCGCCGAGGCCAAACACGGCAAATGCGGTATCGGTCAGCTTCGGCGCCTTCTTCGAGAACAGGAACTTATGCAGCGCGACGGCTTCTTCCGGCGGCTCACCTTCACCCTGCGTTGACGTCACCACGACCAGCAGCTTTTCGGAGGCAATTTGTTTGAATTTATAGTCGCCTGCGTTGACCAGCTTCACGTTCAGCTGCGCGGCCTGCAGATCGTCGCGCAGCGCTTCAGCGACGCGGCGGGCGTTGCCGGTTTGCGATGCCGAAATCAGGGTAATGGAGGGTACTTCAGCCGTCTGGGCTGGTGCAACAACCGCCGCGCCGGGCTGCTGGTTCAGCACCCCCCAAAAATAGCCGGAAACCCAGGCCAGCTGGGTGGGCGTGAAGTCAGTCGTGGCCGCCTGAAGGCGCGCCATTTGCTCCGGACTCAGCGGTAGCAAATTGGAAGGTGGGGCCTGTGTCGTCATGCGTTGTTATGTTCCAGTAAGCAAAGCTGTGATTCACGCCCTGTCAGCGTGATAAACAGAAGATAATGTATTTACTCTAAATAATTCGAGTTGCAGGCAGCGACACAGCGCCCATCAGGGCAAAGCCCAAGGCTGGGCCGAGTTATTGCCAACGCACATGCGGCTCGAAGTATGACGAGTGAGTAGGTTAACGGTGCAAATAGTAACAACTAAATAAAGGATGGAAATAACAAATAACCAAATGGACTAACCTGTTTTAGTTATAGTTATTAACAACAAAATCGATTAAATAAACCCATGAAATATAGGCAATTAATTTGAACAGGCTGGATGAATGTGGCTATTTTCCGCTCAGGGCCGTTTTAGTTAATGCGAAAAAATGTGCTTTCCGGTACCCTACGGCGGTTTTTTGCCATATTGAGAAGAAAAGATGTCCACCACGCTGTTTAAAGATTTCACCTTTGAAGCCGCTCACCACCTGCCGCACGTGCCGGAAGGTCATAAGTGCGGTCGCCTGCACGGCCACTCTTTTATGGTGCGCCTGGAGATTACCGGTGAAGTCGATCCCCATACCGGGTGGATCATGGATTTTGCCGAGCTGAAGGCCGCGTTTAAACCCATCTACGATCGCCTCGACCATTACTACCTGAACGATATTCCCGGGCTGTCCAATCCGACCAGCGAAGTGCTGGCAAAATGGATCTGGGAGCAGATGAAACCGCGGGTACCGCTGCTGAGCGCGGTGATGATCAAAGAAACCTGCACCGCGGGCTGCGTCTATCGCGGCGAGTGATAGTGCCTTTAGCTGAATAAGACCCTGATAGCCCTGCGCTATCAGAGTTTTTTATATCACGCGATATTGAGGTACTTGTGCGTCTGCATCGATAAGCGCCAGTTGCGGGCGATACAGGTTTCGATGCACAGGCGCGTCGCGTCATCTTTCTGGCTAATCGGCTGAAGCGCGATAATACGCGGCTTTTCATCGGCCAGCGTTGCCAGCAGCTCATCCAGCGCTTCGATATCGCGCACGCGTCCAACCGGATGTTTAATTTCATCAGCCCGCTGTAGCGCCTGAGAGAGTACGTCATAGCCGCCGCGCATGTTCACCTTTGGCGACACCGTCACCCAGGTATGCGGCGTGCAGCGCACTTCATGGGTGCCGCTGGTTTCAATCTGGCAGCTAAATCCGTTTTGCTCCAGTAAAGAGGTTAACGGCGTTAAATCATGAATGCAGGGCTCGCCGCCGGTAATGACCACGTGGCGGGCCGTCCAGCCCTGACGCCCGATGATAGCCAGCAGATCTTCGCTGCTCGCCGGGCCCCATTTATCGCTCTCTTTGGTTTTTGCCAGAATGCTGAACAGCGACACTTCCCGATCGGCAAGCTTATCCCAGGTATGTTTGGTATCGCACCAGGCGCAACCAACCGGGCATCCCTGTAAACGAATAAAAATGGCGGGAACGCCGGTGAAGTAACCTTCGCCTTGCAAGGTCTGGAACATCTCGTTAATCGGGTACTGCATAATCATCTCTGCTTAGGGTTGTGAGCGCGCATTATCGCAGATTTGCCCGCGCAGATCTTGTCCCGCGCTGCGCCGCGTGGTGGGTAGAACCTAAACCTTAATGATAAACCTCCGGCAGCTGGCCGATTCCATTATCCCGCACCGGCTGATTTAATTAGTCTGATAATCATCAGGCGACTATTAAGCGGCACGGCTAAAATTTTTGGTGTAACAAAACATGTATGATTTTGAAAGCCAAAAATAAAATAACAAACTTAAAAATAATAAATTTCAACGATGTACAAATGGATACACGAAATAATGAATTTATTGTCATAGCTTAGGGTCAAATTCGATCCACGACGCTAAATTACCTTAAAATAACCTTAATAAACCGCATCTTATGTTCATTTTCCATTTAATATCCGTTTAATTTTCCGCGCCTAGAATCCAGTCAACCAACCATAATGAGACTGCATTCATGAATACATTATTAATTACTGGCGCGACCGGTTTTCTCGGTGGAGCAGTGTTAGAAAGCATTCTGAATAAAAAGAATGCGCCTAATCTATTACTGTTAGTTCGTGCAGATAATAGTGTAGCTGCCGTAGAACGGGTAAAGGAAAACCTGCGAAAATTCAATATTAGCGAAGAGAGATTAACGGCCCTGACGCCCGGCAACATTCTGCTGGGGGATCTGGCCAATCCGCAGCCCTTTCTCGACGACCCGCGCCTGAATCAGGTTACCCACGTGCTCAACTGCGCCGCCGTCGCCTCATTTGGTAATAATCCGCTTATCTGGAAGGTCAACGTCGAAGGCACGCTGCAGTTTGCCCGGCGGATGGCTCAGGTCGGCGGCCTTGAGCGCTTTCTGCACGTGGGCACCGCGATGTCCTGCTCGCCAGACCCCGATTCGCTGGTAGCGGAAAGCACGGCGTTTCGTGAACGCGCCGAGCATCTGGTCGAGTACACCCACTCTAAATCAACAATTGAGCGTCTCATGCGGCAGGAGTGCCCAACGCTACCGCTGGCTATCGCCCGTCCCTCTATTGTTGTTGGCCACACTCATCACGGCTGTCAGCCCTCCAGCAGCATATTCTGGGTGTTCAGCATGGGGCTGATGCTGCAAAAATTTATGTGTTCGATGGAAGACCGCATCGATGTGATCCCCGTCGATTACTGCGCCGATGCGCTGCTGATGCTGCTTACCAGCCCGCTGGCGCGCGGAGAGGTGGTGCATATTTCAGCGGGAGAGGAAAACAGCGTAAGGTTTGCGGATATCGATAACGCGATGGCCTCCGCCCTCAAGCAGGCGCCGGTCGGCGATAAATACGCGCAGGTCAGCTATGAAACGCTGGTCAAAATGCGCCGTGAGCTGAAGGCTATTTTTGGCCCCTGCAACGAACGGCTGATGCTAAAAGCCATGCGCCTGTACGGCGCCTTCGCCACGCTTAACGTACGATTCAGCAACGACAAGCTGCTCAGCATGGGTATGCCAAAACCGCCGCGCTTTACCGATTACATTGACCGCTGCGTACAGACCACGCGCGGGCTTTCTATCCCGCAGCAAATGGCTGTAGATTTTAAGTAGCCGCTTTTGCAGGTATAAAAAAAGCCAGCCCGAAGGCTGGCTTTTTCATATCAGATAAAGACAGGCTTATGCCTGACCTTTGATCTCTTTACGACCGTTGTACGGTGCTTTTTCGCCCAGCGCTTCTTCGATACGAATCAGCTGGTTGTATTTAGCAACGCGGTCAGAACGGCTCATAGAACCAGTTTTGATCTGGCCTGCAGCGGTACCCACAGCCAGGTCAGCGATGGTCGCGTCTTCAGTTTCGCCAGAACGGTGAGAGATAACGGCAGTGTAGCCAGCGTCTTTCGCCATTTTGATCGCAGCCAGAGTTTCGGTCAGAGAACCGATCTGGTTGAATTTGATCAGGATGGAGTTAACGATGCCTTTCTCGATACCTTCTTTCAGGATCTTGGTGTTGGTTACGAACAGATCGTCACCAACCAGCTGGATTTTGTCGCCCAGTACTTTAGTCTGGTATGCGAAACCGTCCCAGTCAGATTCGTCCAGGCCATCTTCGATGGAGACGATCGGATACTGTTTGGTCAGCTCTTCCAGGAAGTGGGTGAATTCTTCAGAGGTGAACGCTTTGTTGCCTTCGCCGGCCAGAACATATTTACCGTCTTTGTAGAATTCAGAAGCCGCGCAGTCCATCGCCAGGGTGATGTCTTTGCCCAGCTCGTAGCCAGCAGCTTTAACCGCTTCAGCGATAACAGCCAGAGCTTCAGCGTTGGAGCCCAGGTTCGGCGCGTAGCCGCCTTCGTCACCAACAGCGGTGTTCATACCTTTGGCTTTCAGAACTTTAGCCAGGTTGTGGAACACTTCAGAACCCATACGTACGGCTTCTTTCAGGGATTTAGCGCCAACCGGCTGAATCATAAATTCCTGGATGTCGACGTTGTTGTCAGCGTGCTCGCCGCCGTTGATGATGTTCATCATCGGAACCGGCATGGAGTATTTGCCCGGGGTGCCGTTCAGCTCAGCGATGTGCTCGTACAGCGGCTGACCTTTAGAAGCAGCGGCAGCTTTGGCGTTAGCCAGAGAGACGGCCAGGATAGCGTTCGCACCGAAGTTAGATTTGTTTTCAGTACCGTCCAGGTCGATCATGATTTTGTCGATGCCAGCCTGATCTTTGGCATCTTTGCCAAGGATTGCCTGAGCGATCGGGCCGTTAACCGCGCCAACAGCTTTCAGTACGCCTTTACCCATGAAACGGGATTTGTCGCCATCGCGCAGTTCCAGCGCTTCGCGGGAGCCAGTAGAAGCACCTGACGGAGCAGCTGCCATACCGACGAAACCACCTTCCAGGTGTACTTCGGCTTCAACAGTCGGGTTACCACGGGAGTCGATGATTTCACGACCGATGACTTTAACGATTTTGGACATTAGGTTTTCCTCAGTACAAGTTAAACTAAAACTCCAGACAAACAATGCACCCGGATGGGTGCATTGCCGTTCTAACTCTTTTACTTCGCCTGACGCTTCTGGTACTCGCCAGCGGCTTTCACAAAGCCAGCAAACAGCGGATGGCCATCACGCGGCGTCGAAGTAAACTCCGGATGGAACTGACAGGCGACGAACCACGGATGGTTAGGCACCTCGATGATCTCGACCAACTGATCATCCCCGGAACGGCCCGCAATACGCAGGCCCGCATTTTCAATCGGCTTCAGCAACATATTGTTGACTTCGTAGCGGTGACGATGGCGTTCGGTAATGGTTGGCTCGCCGTACAGCTGGCGCACCAGGCTATCTTCAGCCAGCTGGCACTGCTGCGCGCCGAGGCGCATCGTGCCGCCGAGATCGCTCTTATCAGAGCGGACTTCGACATTACCGTCTTCATCACGCCATTCGGTAATCAGGGCCACGACCGGGTACTTACAGTCTGGCACAAATTCCGTTGAGTTGGCGTTTTCCATCCCCGCTACGTTGCGCGCGAACTCAATCAGCGCAACCTGCATCCCCAGGCAAATGCCCAGGTATGGAATGTTGTTTTCACGCGCGTAGCGCGCGGTGGCAATCTTACCTTCAACCCCGCGATAGCCGAAGCCACCTGGAATCAGGATAGCGTCTAAATTCTTCAGAATTTCGACGCCGCGCGTTTCCACATCCTGCGAATCAATCAGCTTGATGTTGACGGTGACGCGATTTTTCAGACCGCCGTGTTTCAGCGCTTCAATCACCGATTTGTAGGCGTCCGGCAGTTCAATGTACTTGCCGACCATACCAATGGTGACTTCACCTGCCGGGTTCGCTTCTTCGTAGATAACCTGTTCCCATTCGGCCAGGTTCGCTTCCGGACAGTTTAAGCTGAATCGTTTACAAATATAATCGTCCAGACCCTGAGATTTCAACAGGCCCGGGATTTTATAAATGGAATCGACATCTTTCATCGAAATAACGGCTTTTTCCGGCACATTGCAGAACAATGCAATTTTGGCACGTTCGTTCGCCGGAATAGCGCGATCGGAGCGGCAGACCAGAATATCAGGCTGAATACCGATGGAGAGCAGTTCTTTAACGGAGTGCTGGGTCGGCTTGGTTTTGACCTCACCCGCGGCGGCCATGTACGGCACCAGGGTCAGGTGCATAAACAGCGCGTTTTCACGACCGATATCCACCGCCAGCTGGCGAATCGCTTCAAGGAACGGCAGCGATTCGATATCGCCAACGGTGCCGCCGATTTCAACCAGCACCACATCATGGCCTTCACCGCCGGCCAGCACGCGCTCTTTGATCGCGTTGGTGATGTGCGGAATAACCTGAACGGTGGCACCCAGATAGTCGCCGCGACGCTCTTTGCGCAGGACGTCAGAGTAAATACGCCCCGTGGTGAAGTTGTTGCGACGGGTCATCTTGGTGCGAATGAAACGCTCGTAGTGACCCAGGTCCAGATCGGTTTCAGCGCCGTCTTCAGTAACGAACACTTCCCCGTGTTGGATTGGGCTCATGGTGCCCGGATCGACGTTGATGTACGGATCCAGTTTCATCATGGTCACGTTAAGCCCGCGGGCTTCGAGAATGGCTGCGAGGGAAGCTGCGGCAATGCCTTTACCCAGAGAGGATACGACCCCGCCGGTCACAAAAATATAGTTCGTTGTCATGCTGAACCTGAGAAGTTAGGTTTAAAAGACGATGGAATAACCAGGACGGGAAAGCAGTATACCCGATCATGACTGACGCCACAAACTTTCATTATCCCTCCTTTTCATCAGGCCCACACAAACGCAGGGAGTGAGAAAATAGCCGCTTTTGGCGAAATGTTTTTGACGTAAATCAAGCGCTTGTTATTTAAAAAATCACACAAATAGCGCTTGATCACGAAAACTCTTTAGAGATCAGTTTCCTGGCGTTTTACTTCCTGCCACACCAGCTCCATGGTATCGAGGTCAACGCCGGTCATTTCCAGGCCGCGCGCGGCGACAATCCGCTCAACTTCGCGGAACCTGCGCTCAAACTTCAGGTTGGCTTTTTGCAGCGCAACTTCGGCTTTTACCCCTAAATGGCGGGATAAATTGACCGTCGCAAACAGCAGGTCGCCCACTTCCTCCTCCAGTTTAGCTTCATCCACCACGGCCTGCTGCGCTTCGTGCATCACTTCATCTATTTCTTCGTGCACTTTATCCAGTACCGGCCCCAGAGAGGTCCAGTCAAAGCCTACCGCCGAGCAGCGTTTCTGGATTTTATGCGCGCGCATCAGCGCCGGAAGGCTATGCGGGATGTCGTCCAGCGCGGAGTGCTGGGACTTTTCCGCTCGCTCAGCGCTTTTGATCTGCTCCCAGCGGGCCAGCACTTCGCTGCTGCTACCGGCGGTCGCCTCGCCGAAAATATGCGGATGACGGCGCTCCAGCTTGTCGCTGATGGCGGCGCAGATATCGTTAAAATCAAAGCGCTCCTCTTCCTGCGCCATCTGAGCGTAGAAGACGACCTGGAACAACAGGTCGCCCAGCTCACCGCGCAGATCGTCAAAATCTTCGCGGGCGATAGCGTCGAGCACTTCATAGGTTTCTTCAAGGGTATACGGCGCGATGGTGGCAAAGGTCTGCTCTTTGTCCCACGGGCAGCCGTTTTCCGGATCGCGCAGACGCCGCATAATGCCGAGCAGGCGTTCGATTTGAGTCATAAGTCTGTCCTGATAAAAAAATGCCGGGTGGCGGTAGCGCCTGACCCGGCTGACATAAGCGTGGGAGTTTATCCGCCGTGCAGACGACGGGCGTCGATGACGTCAGGTACCTGATTCAGCTTCGCCAGTACGCGCCCCAGCACCTGCAGGTTGTAGATCTCAATGGTCATATCGATCGTCGCCATCTGCTGTTTAGTATCGCTGCGGCTGGCAACGCCCAGCACGTTGACCTTCTCATTGGCGAGAATGGTGGTGATGTCGCGCAGCAGGCCGCTACGATCGTTGGCCTGGACGCGCACCACCAGCGAGTAGCCCGCCGAGTAGCTCTCTCCCCACACCGCGTCAACGATGCGCTCGGGAGCATGAGACTGTAGCTCCGCGAGCTGATCGCAATCCGCGCGGTGCACCGAGATCCCGCGGCCCTGGGTGATAAAGCCCACGATCTCGTCGCCGGGAATCGGCTGACAGCAGCGCGCAATGTGGTGCATCAGATTGCCGACGCCCTCCACCACCACGCGACCATTGTCTTTGCTGCGATTCTGCGGAGCGTGGGTTTTCTGCTGCAGCTGCTTTAACGCCGCCGCATCCTGCTCCGCCGCGCTGGGTTTATTAAACTGCGCCTGCAGGAAATTAACCATCTGGTTGAGGCGAATATCGCCCCCGCCAATCGCCGCCAGCAGTTCGTCCTGCTCGTTAAAGTTGTAGCGCGGCAGCAGATGCTTTTCCGCGTCCTTCAGGCTGATACCCAGATGCTCGAGCTCATCATCAAGGATCTGTCGCCCGGCAAGAATATTCTTGTCGCGATCCTGCTTGCGGAACCAGGCGTGAATTTTGGAACGCCCGCGGCTGGTGGTGACGTAGCCAAGGTTCGGGTTCAGCCAGTCGCGGCTGGGGTTGGGCTGCTTCTGGGTGATGATTTCAATCTGGTCACCCATCTGCAGCTGATAGGTGAACGGCACAATACGCCCGCCGATTTTCGCCCCGATGCAGCGGTGGCCGACATCGCTGTGTATATGGTAGGCAAAATCGAGCGGCGTCGAACCCGAAGGCAAATCCACCACGTCGCCCTTCGGCGTAAAGACATAAACCCGGTCATCAAAGACCTGGCTACGCACCTCATCCAGCATCTCGCCGGAATCGGCCATCTCTTCCTGCCAGGCGATCAGTTTACGCAGCCAGGCAATGCGATCTTCATAGCCGCGCCCGCCGCTGGCCGCTGCGCTGGCGCCCTCTTTATACTTCCAGTGCGCGGCCACGCCCAGCTCGGCATCTTCATGCATCTGGCGGGTACGGATCTGAATTTCAATGGTTTTTCCGCCGGGGCCAAGCACGACGGTATGAATTGACTGGTAGCCATTAGGCTTGGGATTGGCGACGTAATCATCGAACTCATCCGGCAGATGGCGGTAATGAGTATGCACGATCCCCAGCGCGGCATAGCAGTCCTGCAGGCGCTCGGCGACAATACGCACCGCCCGCACGTCAAACAGCTCGTCGAAGGCGAGATGTTTTTTCTGCATTTTGCGCCAGATGCTGTAGATATGCTTGGGACGCCCGTAGACCTCAGCCTTGACGCCCTCGGTTTTCATTTCCGTGCGTAAATGGCTGACGAATTCATCAATATAATGTTCACGATCGATGCGCCGCTCGTGTAACAGCTTAGCGATTCGCTTATATTCCGCCGGATGCAGATAGCGGAAGCAGTAATCTTCGAGCTCCCACTTCAGCTGGCCGATCCCCAGGCGGTTGGCCAGCGGCGCGTAAATATTGGTACACTCTTTTGCCGCCAGTACGCGCTCATCTTCCGGCGCATCTTTCACTTCACGCAGATGGGCGATGCGCTCGGCGATTTTAATCACCACGCAGCGGAAGTCATCGACCATCGCCAGCAGCATGCGGCGAATGTTGTCCACCTGTTCAGAGGAGACCGAATCCGTATGGGTGGCTTTAAGCTGGCGTATCGCGGCCATGTCCCGCACGCCGTGGATCAGGGTGACGACCGATTTCCCGACGCTCTCCTGCATGATCTCTTCGCTGACGACGTTGCCGTCCGCCAGCGGGAAAAGCATCGCCGCGCGCAGCGTATCGATATCCATGCTCAACATGGAGAGAATTTCCACCATCTCCACGCCGCGCCATAGCAGGAGATCGGCCTGCGGATGCCCCTGCGTTTTCTCTCGACAATAATCCCAGGTTTCGGCTAAGCGTTCACACGACTGCTGGCTGGAAATTCCCAGACTCGCGATCCATTTCTTCGGGTCAAATTCACCAGCTTTATTTAAATGTGCACTTCTTACCGCAACCATTGTCCTCTCCTTAAGGGACCGCCTGCCGAAGTCGGCAAGCCTCAACTTTTACACTTCATCCTTCAAACCGCGTCAACGCTGGCGTTCGTCTTTTATCTCAGTCACCTGCTTCTGAGGATGCCGCTTCACTGCGATTTGAATGATTCTTGTGCTCAAACAACACCATTGATTCCAGATGTCCGGTATGCGGGAACATATCGAGCATCGCCAGGCGTTGAATGGTATATCCCGCCTGCAATAAAACGTCGCTATCGCGCGCCAGGGTCGCCGGGTTACATGAAACATACACCACCCGACGCGGCGCTAATTTTATAATATGTAACATAACGCCCGCCGCGCCGGCGCGCGCCGGGTCGAGCAAGACCTTATCAAAACCGTGCTTCGCCCACGCCTGGCGGGTGACGTCCTCTTCCAGGTTCTCATGGAAGAAAGTCACATTATGCAACCCGTTCAACGCCGCGTTCTCCTGGCCCTTCGCCACCAGCGCGGGAACCCCTTCAACGCCAACCACCTGCGCCGCACGCTTCGCCAGCGGCAGGGTAAAGTTGCCCATGCCGCAAAAGAGGTCCAGCACGCGATCCTGAGGCTGGATATCCAGCCATTCCAGCGCCGTACGCACCATCAGCTGGTTTACGCCATCGTTCACCTGGATAAAATCGCGCGGACTGAACACTAAGCGTAGACCGTCCGAGGTATACCAGGGGGCTTCCCCGCGAATATGTTCCAGTATCTCGCTTTGCGGGGCGAGGTACAGGGAAAGACCGTGAGATTGCGAAAAACGTTCCAGCTTTTCTTTATCTGCCGCGGGAAGCGCCGCCGTATGGCGCAATACCATCAGCGGGCCGTTATCCGCCTGCACCAGCTCAACGTGGCCAAGCTGACGCACCGATTTCAATTCGCTAAGACATTCACGTACCGCGGGCAATAGCGCACCAAGAGTGGGCACCAAAACGGGGCACTGCACCACATCGACGATCTCGCTGGCGTTAGCCTTGCGGAAGCCCATCTGTAATTGTTGGGACTTTGGCTGATAATTCAAGCTCAGACGCGCCCGGCGGCGATAGCCCCACGGCGAAGCGGCTATAATGTCATCAACGTCGCGCTTCATCAGCCTCGCGAGCGCGGCGCGTTTGCTCTGCTGCTGCAGTTCAATGCTGGCGTGCTGCTGCTGGCACCCGCCGCAGATGCCAAAATGCGGGCAGCGCGGCGCCTGCCGCTGCGGGCTATCGCTAAGACGGCGTTTAACCTGGGCGCGGGCGTACTGTTTTTTATCTTCGACCACAACAACGTCAGCCTGCTCCTGTGGCAATAAACCGCTGATAAACAGCGCCTTACCCTGATGACGCGCAACGCCCTGGCCGAAGGGGTCAAGGTCATTTACTGTAACGGTTATGATCTGGCGCGTCGTCACACGCCGTTTTGCAGAGTAGAATTGCGCCATCGTAGAGATTTGTCTCAATTAAATATACTGACTCTGGATAAGAGTTCGGTCAGGATGAGCCAGAGTAACAACGCACCAGCCTCCTGAAAGATGATGTGTATATTCTCCCATAATGGAACCGCATGACCAACTACAGCCTTCGTGCCCGCATGATGATTCTTATTCTGGCGCCTACCGTTCTGATCGGTCTGCTGCTCAGTATTTTCTTCGTCGCACACCGCTATAACGACCTACAGCGCCAGCTGGAGGATGCCGGCGCCAGTATTATCGAACCGCTGGCGGTCTCCAGTGAATATGGCATGAATTTGCAAAACCGCGAGTCAATCGGGCAGCTCATCAGCGTACTGCACCGCCGCCACTCCGATATTGTGCGCGCCATTTCCATCTACGACTCGCACAACAGGCTGTTCGTCACCTCTAACTTTCAGCTCGATCCCGGCGAACTTCAGCTGCCAAAAGGGGAACCCTTTCCCCGCCGCCTGAGCGTGGTGCGCCACGGCGATTTGATGATTTTGCGTACCCCTATTATCTCGGAAAGCTATTCACCGGATGAATCGCCGGGAAGCGATGCCAAGATGCCGGATAATATGCTGGGCTACGTGGCGCTTGAGATGGATCTCAAATCGGTGCGGCTACAGCAGTACAAAGAGATCTTTATCTCCAGCGTGATGATGCTGTTCTGTATCGGTATTGCGCTGATCTTCGGCTGGCGGCTGATGCGCGACGTGACCGGGCCGATCCGCAATATGGTGAACACCGTTGACCGCATCCGCCGGGGCCAGCTTGATAGCCGCGTCGAAGGCTTTATGCTCGGCGAGCTGGATATGCTGAAAAACGGTATCAACTCCATGGCCATGTCGCTGGCGGCCTACCACGAAGAGATGCAGCATAACGTCGATCAGGCGACATCGGATCTGCGGGAAACGCTTGAACAGATGGAAATCCAGAACGTCGAGCTGGATCTGGCGAAAAAACGCGCGCAGGAAGCGGCGCGAATCAAATCCGAATTCCTCGCCAACATGTCTCATGAACTGCGCACGCCGCTCAACGGCGTCATTGGCTTTACCCGCCTGACGCTGAAGACCGACTTAAACACCACCCAGCGCGATCACCTGACGACCATTGAGCGTTCCGCGAATAATCTGCTGGCCATCATTAACGATGTTCTGGACTTCTCTAAGCTCGAAGCCGGGAAGCTTATTCTGGAGAGTATTCCGTTCCTGCTGCGCACTTCGCTGGACGAGGTGGTCACGCTGCTGGCGCACTCGGCGCACGATAAGGGGCTGGAGCTGACGCTGAATATCAAAAACGATGTGCCGGATAACGTCATTGGCGACCCGCTGCGCCTGCAGCAAATTATTACCAACCTGATGGGCAACGCCATTAAGTTTACCGAACACGGCAATATCGACGTGCTGGTGGAACAGCGCGCCATCAGCAACTCAAGGGTACAAATTGAAGTCCAGATCCACGATACCGGTATCGGGATTCCTGAACGCGATCAGTCGCGTCTGTTCCAGGCGTTCCGCCAGGCCGACGCCAGCATCTCCCGTCGCCACGGCGGAACCGGACTTGGGCTGGTCATCACCCAGCGGCTGGTGAAAGAGATGGGCGGCGATATCTCCTTCCATAGCCAGCCTAATCGCGGCTCGACGTTCTGGTTCCATATCAGCCTCGACCTCAACCCCAACGCGGTTCCCGACAGCGTGCCAACCCAGTGCCTGGCGGGTAAAAAGCTGGCCTATATCGAGGCCAACGCGGCGGCGGCGCAGTGTACGATGGAGCTACTGGCGACAACGCCGCTGGAGGTGGTTTACAGTCCGACGATGACCGCCCTACCGGATGCTCACTACGATATCCTGCTGGCCGGCATTCCCGTATCAATACGCGACCTGAGCCAGCATCGCGATAAGCTGGAAAGAGCCAGCAAGCTTGCCGATCACCTGGTGCTGGCCCTGCCGTGCCACGCCCAGGTCAGCGCCGAAACGCTGCGCCAGGACGGCATTGCCGCCTGTTTGCTTAAGCCATTGACCTCAACGCGCTTACTGCCGGCGCTGACGGCCTCCTGCCAGACGCAGCCGACGGTTCTGCCGCCGCGTTCCGATAGTAAGAAGCTTCCGATGACGGTCATGGCCGTTGATGACAATCCGGCGAATCTCAAGCTTATCGGCGCCCTGCTGGAGGATTTAGTCCAGCACGTTATCCTCTGCGACAGCGGCCAGCACGCCGTCGAGCGGGCCAGAGAAACGCAGCAGGATCTGATTCTGATGGATATTCAGATGCCGGAGATGGATGGGATCCGCGCCTGCGAACTGATTCACCAGCTCCCTCATCAGCAGCAAACGCCGGTGATCGCCGTGACCGCCCACGCCCTGGAAGGGCAGCGAGAGAAATTACTCAGCGCGGGGATGAACGACTATCTGGCGAAACCCATTGAGGAGGATAAGCTCTACAGCCTGCTGCTGCGCTACAAGCCGGGAAAGACGCTACCGCCGCAGGTCGCCGCGGAGCCTGTTGAGCCGCCCGTTAACCATGACATCACCCTCGACTGGCAGCTGGCGCTGCGCCAGGCGGCGATGAAACCGGATCTGGCGCGGGAAATGCTGCAGATGCTGCTCGCCTTTATGCCGGAGGTGCGTAACAAGGTAGAAGAACAGCTGGTGGGAGAGCAGCCGGAAGGCCTGCTGGATCTCATTCATAAGCTTCACGGCAGCTGTAGCTATAGCGGCGTGCCGCGGCTGAAAAAACTGTGTCACACCCTTGAGAGCCAGCTACGCGCGGGCACCGCCGCCGAGGAGATGGAGCCAGAGTTTCTGGAGCTGCTGGATGAAATGGACAACGTCGCGCGCGAAGCCTGTAAGCTGTTGGGGATTTAGAGGATGTAAAACGCGAGCCCCGGTCTGCGCTTCGCGACCGGGGAAAAACCTATAATAGCCGGCCCATTTTCAGCACGGCGGCGACGTTTCTCGCCGTCATACGCACGTTTTCGGCGGCATTTTCCAGTGCTTGCTCCAGGGTGCAAACGGAATAAATCACGCTGAATACCGCATCCAGGCCGTGCTGATGCACGACGCCGACGTCAGCCGTCAGGCTCCCGGCAATGCCGATGACCGGCAGGTTGTAGCGTTTTGCCACCCTCGCCACGCCAACCGGCACTTTGCCGTGAACCGTCTGGCTATCGATACGCCCTTCGCCGGTGATCACCAGGTCCGCATCCGCCACGATATCGGCAAGATGGAGCGCATCGGTCACAATCTCAATGCCCGGCCGCAGCTTTGCGCCGCAAAAGGCGTACAGGCCCGCGCCCATTCCCCCCGCCGCGCCGCCGCCTTCAAGATGCAGCACATCAAGTTCTAAATCGCGATGGATAATATCGGCAAAATGGGCCAGCGCGTTGTCCAGGCAGGGGATCATCTCCGCCGTCGCCCCTTTCTGCGGCCCAAATACCGCCGTCGCGCCCTGTGGTCCCGTCAGCGGGTTGGTAACATCGCAAGCGACGTCAATACGACAGCCGGCCAGGCGTTTATCAAGTTCGCTAACGTCGATGCGCGCGAGGCTCTCCAGCGCGCGTCCGCCGGCGGCAATCTGCTGGTTATCTTTGGTCAGCAGTTTCGCCCCCAGCGCCTGTACCATCCCGGCGCCGCCGTCGTTCGTCGCGCTGCCGCCGATGCCGATAATAATTTGCCTCACTCCGGCATCCAGCGCATGGCGAATCAGCTCGCCGGTCCCCCATGAAGTGGTCAGCAAAGGATTTCGCCGCGCCGGCGGTACGCTCTCCAGGCCGCTTGCCGCCGCCATTTCAATAAACGCGCACTGCCTGTCGCCCGACAGGCCATAGAAGGCCTCCACGGGTTCACCGAGCGGACCGGTGACGGTGACCGCAATCCGGCATCCCTGGGTCGCGGCAACCATGGCTTCAACGGTTCCTTCGCCACCGTCGGCAACCGGCAGCTTGACGTACTCCGCATCGGCGTAAATTTCCCGAAAACCTTGTTCTATCGCGGTTGCGACATCCAGCGCACTCAGGCTCTCCTTGTATGAATCCGGTGCGATCACTATCTTCATATGCTGTCCTTAAAATGAACGATTACCCGACGCCGTGCAGGAAACCGGTCCCCGAAGGGACCGGTATTTCTTTAGCGCACCATGCACGGACGCTTGTTATCAAACGTCCAGTTCGGGATCAAATACTGCATGCCCATCGCGTCATCGCGCGCGCCCAGGCCGTGTTTCTGGTACAGCTCATGAGCTTTCATCACCCGATCCATATCGAGCTCCACGCCCAGACCCGGTTTCGCCGGTACCTGTACCATCCCGCCTTTAATTTCAAAGGGCTCTTTGGTCAGACGCTGGTTACCCTCCTGCCAGATCCAGTGGGTGTCGATGGCGGTAATTTTACCCGGCGCTGCCGCTGCCACGTGGGTAAACATCGCCAGCGAGATATCAAAGTGGTTGTTAGAGTGCGAGCCCCAGGTCAGGCCAAACTCGTGGCACATCTGCGCCACGCGGACGGAACCCTGCATGGTCCAGAAGTGCGGATCCGCCAGCGGGATATCGACGGACTGCAGCGACAGCGTGTGGCCCATCTGACGCCAGTCGGTCGCGATCATATTGGTCGCCGTCGGCAGGCCGGTGGCGCGGCGGAACTCCGCCATCACTTCGCGTCCGGAGAAGCCCTGTTCTGCGCCGCACGGATCTTCCGCATAGGCCAGAGAGCCTTTCAGGTATTTGCCAATTTTGATCGCTTCATCCAGCGACCACGCGCCGTTCGGATCGAGGGTCACGCGCGCCTGCGGGAAGCGCTTCGCCAGCGCAACGATGGACTCCGCTTCCTCTTCCCCGGCCAGTACGCCGCCTTTCAGTTTAAAGTCATTAAAGCCATATTTCTCATACGCCGCTTCCGCCAGGCGCACCACCGCATCCGGGGTCATCGCTTCATCATGACGCAGGCGATACCAGTCGCATTTGTCATCGGGCTGGCTCTGATACGGCAGCGGCGTGGCTTTACGGTTGCCGACGAAGAACAGGTAGCCGAGCATTTCCACTTCGCTGCGCTGTTGGCCATCGCCCAGCAGAGACGCCACGTTCACGCCCAGATGCTGGCCCAGCAGGTCAAGCATCGCCGCTTCGATCCCGGTCACTACGTGAATTGTGGTACGCAGATCGAAGGTCTGCAAACCGCGTCCACCGGCGTCGCGGTCGGCGAAAGTATTGCGCACGGCGGTCAGCACGTTTTTATATTCACCCAGCGTCTTACCGACCACCAGCGGGATCGCGTCCTCCAGGGTGGTGCGGATTTTCTCTCCGCCGGGGATTTCACCGACGCCGGTATGGCCGGAATTATCTTTGATCACCACAATATTGCGCGTGAAGAACGGGGCGTGCGCGCCGCTCAGGTTCATCAGCATGCTGTCGTGGCCCGCGACCGGAATGACCTGCATAGAAGAAACAACGGGGGTCGAAAATTGTGCGCTCATAATTTAGTCCTTATTCAAATCAGTGACGGCCGAAAACGGGGCGTTTACGGTCAAAAGTCCATCCGGGGATCAGGTACTGCATTGGGCCTGCGTCATTACGCGCGCCGCCGGGCAGCTTTTTATACGCCTCATGCGCTTTCTGTACCTGCTCCCAGTCCAGCTCAACGCCAAGTCCTGGCGCGTCCGGAACAGCAATTTTTCCGTGCTTAATCTCCAGCGGATTTTTGGTCAGACGGCAATCTCCCTCCTGCCAAATCCAGTGGGTATCGATGGCCGTGGGGTTACCCGGCGCCGCCGCGCCGACGTGGGTGAACATGGCCAGTGAAATATCAAAGTGGTTATTGGAATGGCAGCCCCAGGTCAGGCCCCAGTCATCGCACAGCTGCGCCACGCGCACCGCGCCGGACAGGGTCCAGAAGTGCGGATCGGCCAGCGGAATATCCACGGCGTTCAGCATCACCGCATGGCCCATTTCGCGCCAGTTGGTGGCGATCATGTTAGTTGCCACCGGCAAACCGGTGGCGCGGCGGAATTCCGCCATCACTTCGCGGCCGGAAAAGCCCTGCTCGGCGCCGCAGGGGTCTTCGGCGTAGGTCAGCACATCGTTCAGCCCTTTGCACAGGGCGATGGCTTCATCCAGCAGCCAGGCGCCGTTAGGGTCGACCGTAATGCGCGCATCCGGGAAACGCTTCTTCAGCGCGCGGGCGGTTTCGATCTCCTGCTCGCCGGGCAGCACGCCGCCCTTGAGTTTGAAATCTTTAAAGCCGTAGCGATCCTGCGCGGCTTCCGCCAGCCGCACCACCGCCCCGCTGTTCAGCGCTTCCTGATGACGCAGGCGATACCACGCGTGGCTGCCCGGCGTGCTTTCCAGATAGGGCAGATCGGTCTTCGTACGATCGCCCACGTAGAACAGGTAGCCCAGCACGGTCACCGCATCGCGCTGCTTGCCCGGCCCCAGCAGTTCGCAAACCGGCACGTTGAGCGCCTTGCCCAGCAGATCCAGCAGCGCAGCCTCCAGCGCCGCCACCGCGTTCACCCGCAGTTCGAACGTCCAGGCGCCTTTACCAAAGGTGTCAAAATCCGCGGCCTGGTTGCCTTTATGCACCTGCTGAACCACTTTATTCAGGCGGGCGATTTCCTGCCCCAAAACCATCGGGATCGCCTCCACCAGCGTCTGATAAATCACCTCGCCGCCGGGGGCTTCGCCGACGCCGGTATTGCCGGCGCTGTCGGTAAGCACCACGATATTACGGGTAAAGTACGCGTTATGGGCACCGCCGATATTGAGCAGCATACTGTCCTGCCCGGCCACCGGGATAACCTTCATATCCGTGATAACGGGGCTCAATTGCGTTGTCATGATGATTGTCCTGCCACAGGTTTCAGTTCAATACGCTTAATATCGCCCACCAGAACCAGATAGCTCAGCACCGCCACCAGCGCATGGACGCCCACATAAATCAGCGCGCCGTTAAACGAACCGGTGGTGCCAACGATGTAGCCAATCGCAATTGGCGTCACGATGCCGGAGATATTGCCGAACATGTTGAACAGACCGCCGCTCAGCCCGCTGATCTCTTTCGGTGCCGTATCCGCCATGACCGCCCAGCCCAGCGCGCCGATGCCTTTACCGAAGAAGGCCAGCGCCATAAAGCCGATAATCATCCACTCCACGTTGACGTAGTTACAGAACACCATCACCATCGACAGCAGCATCCCCATCACGATCGGCGTTTTACGCGCGATGTTCAGCGAGCCGGTACGACGCATCAGCCAGTCGGAAATAATCCCGCCGAGCACGCCGCCCGCGAAGCCGCAGATAGCCGGCACCGAAGCGACAAAACCGGCTTTCAGAATGGACATGCCGCGCGCCTGCACCAGATAAACCGGGAACCAGGTGATAAAGAAATAGGTTAAAGCGTTAATGCAGTACTGTCCGATATAGACGCCAATCATCATGCGGGAGCCCAGCAGCTGCTTAATTTGCCCCCATTTTACGCTAAACGGCACCTTGGCTTTGGCCGCCGCCTGATCCATGTTGATCAGCGCGCCGCCTGCGGCGATGTAATCGAGCTCTTTTTGGTTCACGCCCGGATGCTGGTTGGGTTCATGAATGACCTTCAGCCAGACAAAGCTGATGATAATCCCGAGGCCGCCCATAAAGAAGAACACGTGCGACCAGCCCACCTCATGGGTCAGCCAACCCATGATTGGCGCAAAAATAACGGTGGCAAAGTATTGCGCGGAGTTAAAGATAGCCACCGCGGTGCCCCTCTCCTGCGCCGGGAACCACGCCGCGACGATACGGCTGTTTCCGGGGAAAGATGGCGCTTCGGCCAGGCCGACAAGGAAACGCAGGGTAAACAGCGCGACGATAATGCCGAAGCCGCTGAAGATATCGACGAAGCCCTGCAGCAGGGTAAACATGGACCAGATAAAAATGGACCAGAAGTAGACGCGTTTTGAACCGAAACGGTCAAGCAGCCAACCGCCCGGGATTTGGCCGATCACATAGGCCCATGAAAACGCGGAGAAAACATACCCCATGCCAACGGCGTCAAGACCAATATCTTTGGCCATCTCCGATCCGGCAATGGATAAGGTGGCGCGGTCGCCGTAGTTGAAGGATGTGACGATAAACAGCATCACCACTATCCAGTAGCGAGCATTGGTGCGCTTTTCAGCGCCGCTCGCCGCCTGACTTAATGAACTCATTGTTGCACTCCTGAATCATAGCGTTAGCTACGTTCATTCTGAACAGCACAACCTGTAGGGTACTCAGAATGACGTGTTAGTGTTTTTCATTGTTTTCGTTATATCTGGCACTGCATTGGGAACTGGCAGGGAAAGTATAAAAAGAGGGGCTGGCGGGCTCACCGTGCAAATACACAGCTTTCACCGGCTGAGTAAATGTGATTTATGGCGTATGCCTAATGAGATGGGGGATGGTTCACGGAAATGAAAAACCGCGCGCGTTCAGAGGCGGAAACGGCGGTGCAAAAAGCAGGAGTGTGAATCAACTCTCTTGACCCCGTGAAATAGCCCGGTAAAGGCCCTGGCATTACACAGGTTTTAAGGCAAATGCCCGAAGCCAGCCACGTGGAGAATTGGTACGATCTTTTTGACCGTTAATCTGGCTCTGGCATTGAACATCAGTAAAAAAGGAGCGCCCTCTAGTGTAGGGAGAGGGCGAAACTTTTTAATCGAGCAGCGACGCCCACTGCGTTACCCATGGGTTAGAGACGCTTTCGGGTTCCGGATCTTCGCTGGCGTCAATCATCAGCATCTCGCCAACGCGCGTGCCGCCCTGTTCCTGCAATAACGCATCAAACTTTAGGCCGCCGCCGCAGAAGTTAGCGTAGGTGCTATCGCCCAGGGCGATAATCCCATAGCGTAAATGCGGCTGATACATATCTTTGATGCCTTCGTACAAGGGCACGATACTGTCCGGTAAATCGCCCTGTCCGGTGGTCGATGTCACCACCAGCACATATCTACCGCTATACGACTCCCAGTCTTTGACCTCGGGCTCCTCAAAGACTTTCGCCTGATGCCCCAGCCCGCTCAAAATAGCCTGCGCCTCTTCGGCGACCAGGAGCGAATTTCCATACATCGTGCCGACAAAAATTCCGACTTCTGCCATGACTATCTCCCTGAATTGACCTGTATCTCTTCATCCTGACCGCAGTCGTCGGCAAACTCAACCCTTTCATTTAGCGGGAGAAGGCCGCGCCAGCCAAACTGCGACAGCGCGCGCATCCAGACGTCGTCAAGACCGGCGCGAATAACCAACGGTTCGCCGGTAAAGGGATGCGTTAACGAGAGCTGGCTGGCGTGCAGCATCAGCCGATCGCAGCCAAAGTGCGCCGCCGCGCTGCGATTCTGCCGCAAATCGCCGTGTTTGCTATCGCCGATAATCGGATGGCGAAGATGGGCAAGATGGCGACGTAGCTGGTGTTTACGTCCGGTTTTCGGTTCCAGCTCCACCAGGCTATAGCGGGTCGTGGGGTAACGGCCGGTCGCCACCGGCATCTCTACCGTCGCCAGGCCGCGATAATGCGTCACCGCCGGCTGCGGGTCTTTATTTTCGCGGGCAAACTTATCGGCGATTTTATCCAGTTCCTCAACCAGCGGGTAATCAAGCACCGCTTCGTCGTTCAGCCAGCCGCGAGCGATCGCATGATAGCGTTTCTGCATTTGATGCTGCTCGAACTGCTGCGACAGCAATCTTCCCGCTTCGCTCGACAGCCCCATCAGCAGCACGCCGGACGTCGGCCTGTCGAGGCGATGGGCGGTGAACACGTGCTGGCCTATCTGGTCGCGCACGGTCTGCATCACCACCACTTTTTCATCACGATCCAGCCAGCTGCGGTGCACCAGCCAGCCCGATGGCTTGTTCACCGCGACCAGCCACTGGTCCTGATATAAAATCTCCAGCATCAGGCTTCGCCGCCGGCAAACAGCGCATCCAGCAGGACCAGTTCGGCCAGCACCCGCTCGCGCACGGGGTGAGCATTATCCAGAGCCATCTCATAATAGGGCGCAACGGCGAAGTTCTGCGGCAGCGGCGTTCCGCTTTCCAGAAGCTGGTGCATACGCGGAATCAATACCCACTGCAGCCATTCAAGCGGCTCCATGGTGTCGAGGCAAAACGGCTGTTCGCTGGCAAACGCGCGGCTATCGGGGGCACTATCCTGCCAGTGTTCCGTTTCGCGCAGCAGCGCTTCAATGGCGAGCAGGCGCTCGCGCACGCGATGGTCAAGAGTCATGGGAAACCTCGGTGAGTTAAAAACCGGCGCAGAATAGCAAATTCAGACGAGAAATAAAAAAAGGGAGCACTGTATAAAACAGTGCTCCCGGTTCGTTTTGCAGCAATCCAGCTACATTGGTGCTCCCTGCTCGTCCTTGAAAACTTTTCCTGAGGTCTCCTGACCATGTTCATCCATAAACAGTTGCATCCTGCTTTCACACCACCCCGATGCGAAATAACTCATCCTTAAGTCTGTCCTGATCTTCCTGATCCACCGAACGTCCCGCTCGGCTCTCGTTCTCCTTCCTGGAGGTGTCCTTTTACGCAATCCTGCGTTATCCTGCGCTTCATCCTGAAGCCTGTCCTTGCAACGCCATCCTGGCGGGTCCTGCAGAAGCGTCATCATCCTGATGTTCACTTCGTTTATCAACTCCCTGTCGATGTGTATAGAATCCCTGATTCCGCCCTGTCTTACAACCCTTGTTAAGACAATATCTTAAGATTAATCGTCAGTATCCTTAATGAGAAAATCATTAATCACTTGAAAAATATTATATTTCTTAAAATACGCCCCCTGAAGGATCGGCTTAAATGATGACGATCTCTTACAGGTCTTGTAAGAGATCTCTCACAAAAGTTTGGGTACTGTGGATTACAGAACTGGCTTAAGGGAATTAAGGAAACTCGCAAGCGAGGGAGAAAGGGTCGTCCGTTTTCGGGTGCCGAGGGTCTCTTTGATCACTTCACCGCTCATATTACAGACCGAAATGACCTCCAGTTCGCTGTCCAGCGTGGCGATAAACAGCGTGGGCGACAGCTTCAAACGCTTTTGCACCAGCAGATGACCAATCAGATTCTCCTGCACCCGCTGGAAATCATCCGGGCTCCAGGTTTGCAGCAGCGTCATGGTTTCATCGGCAGTTTCATCGGCAAAACGCGCCTGCATATCGCCGGCAAACTGAGTGGTATAATAAGCATGAAGCGGTTGTTGTACCACAATCTCCAGCGCCCGTTCAACCGCGTCAATATTTTGTGCTAATGAAAACGGCTGCGGCTGCCAGAAAACGCCGTCATCATCCGTGCCGTTGACGCACGGCGACGGGATACCGTAAAGCTCTTCGCTGCGCGGCAGGCTGGAGCGCTGCTGCTGCCACGCCTCACAATAACGTTGGGTAAATGCTTGTAGCGCTTCTGCGGTTTGCTGGTCCACCGGTTTCTCTCTTCACGTTAGACAGGATACACTTGGCATATAGTGTAACCGCTTTAACTATGGTGAAACATGTCTTCTTACGATAATCATCAGGCGCTGGCCGGCCTGACGCTCGGAAAATCAACCGATTACCGCGATACCTACGACGCCAGCCTGCTTCAGGGCGTCCCGCGCAGCCTGAACCGCGACCCGCTGGATCTGCACGCCGATAACCTGCCGTTTCACGGCGCCGATATCTGGACGCTGTATGAGCTCTCCTGGCTGAACGCCAAAGGCCTGCCGCAGGTCGCCGTGGGCCACGTGGAGCTCAGCGATACCACCGTAAACCTGGTGGAATCAAAAAGCTTTAAGCTCTATCTCAACAGCTTCAACCAGACGCGCTTTGCCGACTGGCAGGCGGTCGAGGCGACGCTGGCGCGCGATCTCAGCGCCTGTGCGCAAGGAGAAGTGAAGGTAGCGCTGTATCGCCTCGATGAGCTCGAAGGCCAGCCGGTCGCTCATCTGCACGGCACCTGCATCGACGACCAGGATATTGAAATCGATAATTACCAGTTCAGCGCCGATTACCTGCAGGACGCCGCGGCCGGCAAAGTGGTCGAAGAGACCCTGGTCAGCCATCTGCTGAAGTCCAACTGCCTGATTACCCACCAGCCAGACTGGGGGTCGGTGCAAATCCAGTATCGCGGGGCGAAAATCGATCGCGAAAAGCTGCTGCGCTATCTGGTGTCATTCCGCCACCACAACGAGTTCCACGAGCAGTGCGTAGAGCGCATCTTCAATGACATTCAGCGTTTCTGCCAGCCGGAAGCCCTTTCCGTTTATGCGCGCTACACGCGACGAGGCGGTCTCGATATCAACCCATGGCGCAGCAATACCGATTTTGTGCCGGCCACCGGTCGCCTCGCCCGTCAATAGTAAACATTTTCACAATTTGCGCACGTTAACCCGCGCGCAAGGTTGTGAAAACGCCATCAGCAGGGCTATTGTAATCACAGGAAGACGATAATCGTCCTGTAAGGAGTTCACTTGATTACACATGTTAGCCCGCTTGGTTCAATGGATATGCTGTCGCAGCTGGAAGTGGATATGCTTAAACGCACCGCCAGCAGTGACCTGTATCAACTCTTTCGCAACTGCTCGCTTGCTGTGCTCAACTCGGGGAGCCTGACCGATAACAGCAAGGAGCTTCTGTCTCGTTTTGAAAACTTCGATATTAACGTGCTGCGTCGCGAACGCGGCGTGAAGCTGGAACTGATCAACCCGCCGGAAGACGCTTTCGTTGACGGGCGTATTATCCGTTCCCTGCAGGCCAACCTGTTTGCCGTACTGCGCGATATCCTGTTCGTCTACGGCCAGATCCACAATACCGTTCGCTTCCCGAATCTCGATCTTGAAAGCTCGGTGCATATCACCAACCTGGTTTTCTCCATTTTGCGTAACGCCCGCGCCCTGCACGTCGGCGAAGCGCCAAACATGATTGTCTGCTGGGGCGGCCACTCGATTAACGAAAACGAATATCTGTACGCCCGCCGCGTCGGCACCCAGCTGGGCCTGCGCGAACTGAATATCTGTACCGGCTGTGGACCGGGCGCGATGGAAGCGCCGATGAAAGGCGCCGCCGTCGGCCACGCGCAGCAGCGTTACAGAGACAGCCGCTTTATCGGTATGACCGAGCCGTCGATTATCGCCGCCGAGCCGCCGAACCCGCTGGTGAACGAACTGATCATCATGCCGGATATCGAAAAACGCCTGGAGGCGTTCGTGCGCATCGCCCACGGCATCATCATCTTCCCGGGCGGCGTGGGCACGGCGGAAGAACTGCTCTATCTGCTGGGCATTTTGATGCACCCGTCGAACAAGTCGCAGGTTCTGCCGCTGATTCTCACCGGGCCAAAAGAGAGCGCCGATTATTTCCGCGTGCTGGATGAGTTTATCGTCCATACGCTGGGTGAAGCCGCCCGTCGTCACTATCGCATTATCGTTGACGACGCCGCGGAAGTGGCCCGGCAGATGAAAAAAGCGATGCCGATGGTGAAAGAGAATCGCCGCGAGACCGGCGACGCCTACAGCTTCAACTGGTCGATGCGCATTGCGCCGGACCTGCAGATGCCGTTCGATCCGACCCATGAGAATATGGCCAACCTTAAACTCTATCCGGACCAGCCGGTGGAAGTGCTGGCAGCGGACCTCCGCCGCGCCTTCTCCGGTATCGTCGCCGGTAACGTTAAAGAGGTGGGTATCCAGGCTATCGAGAAATTCGGCCCGTATAAGATTCACGGCGACCCGGCAATGATGCGCCGCATGGACGATCTGCTGCAGGGCTTTGTGGCGCAGCATCGTATGAAGCTGCCGGGCGGCACCGCTTACATCCCCTGCTACGAAATCTGTTCCTGAGTTCTCTTCTGCTCTTCTCCCGGGCGGCGGCTTACGCCCCCGGGCTATTTCTCCCCGCCCGGGCCGCACTCTTTCTCCGCTTTTTCGCTTCTCCATTCGCCCGTATGCTTTCCAGATAAATCATTCCTTTTATGAATTTTTAGCATCGCCTTTACAAAAGCCAATCGTTTGCGTTTCCAAAAACTGCAATAAATATCACCAGGAAAAACGCCTTTTAACGTAAAAACGTCGAGAACTTCGCATTTTTACAGTAAAAACCTCGTTATTACGTCGCACCACTATTCTCTCATATGCTGAAAATGATAGCCTCCGCGCCACAAATCTCTGGCTGATCACCAGAAACAGGCTGTTGGACTAAAATTGCTTACATTTAAAGTGGATTATTGCATTTGAGATCGCGATCACTGATGCATTCACCATATAAATGTATCTTCCCGCACCAATTGTTACGGAGAAAATGCCTAAAAAACCGTAAACAAACGAATTTCATATTATTTGGTCTTTTTTATTCAATAGATTTTGTTGCTTCCTCCAGGAGATACAGATGGAAACCACTCAAACCAGCACCATCGTTTCGGATGCTACCCGTAGCGGTTGGCGTAAGACGGACACCATGTGGATGCTGGGCCTGTACGGCACGGCTATCGGCGCGGGCGTCCTGTTTCTGCCGATCAACGCCGGCGTCGGCGGCATGATCCCGCTGATCATCATGGCGATTCTGGCCTTCCCGATGACCTTCTTCGCCCACCGCGGGATGACCCGTTTCGTGCTGTCCGGTAAGAATCCGGGCGAAGACATCACTGAAGTGGTCGAAGAGCATTTCGGCGTTGGCGCAGGTAAGCTGATTACCCTGCTCTACTTCTTCGCCATCTACCCGATTCTGCTGGTCTACAGCGTGGCGATCACCAACACCGTGGAAAGCTTTATGCTGCACCAGCTGCATATCACGCCGCCGCCTCGCGCCATTCTTTCCCTGATTCTGATTGTCGGCATGATGACCATCGTGCGCTTCGGCGAGCAGATGATTGTGAAAGCGATGAGCGTGCTGGTGTTCCCGTTCGTGGTCGCGCTGATGATTCTGGCCTTTTATCTGATCCCGCAGTGGAACGGCGCGGCGCTGGAAACCCTCTCCCTGAGCAGCGCGACCGCGACCGGCAACGGCCTGTGGATGACCCTGTGGCTGGCGATTCCGGTGATGGTGTTTTCTTTTAACCACTCGCCGATCATCTCCTCCTTCGCCGTCGCGAAACGCGAAGAGTACGGCCAGGGCGCAGAGAAAAAATGTTCCAGCATTCTGGCCCGCGCGCACATCATGATGGTGCTGACCGTCATGTTCTTCGTCTTCAGCTGCGTACTGAGCCTCTCCCCGGCGGATCTGGCGGCGGCGAAAGATCAGAACATCTCGATTCTGTCTTACCTGGCGAACCACTTTAACGCGCCGATCATCGCCTGGATGGCGCCGATCATTGCGATGATCGCCATCACTAAATCCTTCCTTGGCCACTACCTGGGCGCTCGCGAAGGCTTTAACGGCATGGTGATTAAATCCCTGCGCGGTAAAGGCAAGTCCATCGAAATCAATAAACTGAACAAAATCACCGCTCTGTTCATGCTGGTCACCACCTGGATTGTGGCGACGCTGAACCCCAGCATCCTCGGGATGATCGAAACCCTGGGCGGCCCGATTATCGCGATGATTCTGTTCCTGATGCCGATGTACGCGATTCAGAAAGTCCCGGCGATGCGTAAATACAGCGGCCACGTCAGCAACGTTTTCGTGGTGATTATGGGCCTGATTGCTATCTCCGCGATTTTCTACTCTCTGTTTAGTTAATATCCCCCGCGCCGCCTGACGGCGGCGCTCCCGACAGCACTGGATGCATCATGATCAGCGTATTCGATATTTTTAAAATCGGCATTGGCCCTTCCAGCTCCCACACCGTTGGACCGATGAAAGCGGGCAAACAATTCACGGACGATCTTATTGAGCGCGGGCTGCTTTCCGAGGTAACCAAAGTCGTCGTCGATGTCTACGGCTCCCTTTCCCTGACGGGAAAAGGCCACCATACCGATATCGCGATTATTATGGGCCTGGCGGGCAACCTGCCGGATACCGTCGACATCGACGCGATTCCCGGCTTTATCCAGGACGTCAACACCCATGGCCGCCTGATGCTGGCAAACGGCCAGCAGGAAGTGGCGTTCCCGGTCGATCAGTGCATGAATTTCCACGCCGACAACCTGTCGCGGCATGAAAACGGCATGCGTATTACCGCCCTCGGCGGCGAGAAGGTTCTCTACAGCCAGACGTATTACTCCATCGGCGGCGGGTTTATCGTCGATGAAGACCATTTCGGCGTGACCCGCGAAGCGCCGGTCGCCGTACCTTATCCGTATAAAAACGCCGCCGATCTGCAGCGCCACTGCCGCGAAAGCGGGCTATCGCTCTCCGGTCTGATGATGCAAAACGAGCTGGCGCTGCACAGTAAAGAAGCGCTGGAGCAGCATTTTGCCGCGGTCTGGGAAGTGATGAGCAGCGGAATTGAGCGCGGCATCACCACCGAGGGGGTTCTGCCGGGCAAGCTGCGGGTGCCGCGTCGCGCCGCCGCGCTGCGCCGGATGCTGGTAAGCCAGGACAACACCAACAGCGACCCGATGGCGGTCGTTGACTGGATTAACATGTTCGCCCTGGCGGTTAACGAAGAGAACGCCGCCGGCGGACGCGTCGTGACCGCGCCGACCAACGGCGCCTGCGGTATCGTACCTGCGGTGCTGGCCTACTACGACAAGTTCATCCGCAAAGTGAACGCCAACTCGCTGGCGCGCTATATGCTGGTCACCAGCGCCATTGGCTCGCTCTATAAGATGAACGCCTCGATTTCCGGCGCCGAAGTGGGCTGCCAGGGTGAAGTCGGCGTAGCCTGTTCAATGGCGGCGGCCGGTCTGGCTGAACTGCTTGGCGGCAGTCCGGGTCAGGTATGCATCGCGGCGGAAATTGGTATGGAGCACAACCTCGGTCTCACCTGCGATCCGGTTGCCGGCCAGGTGCAGGTGCCGTGCATCGAGCGTAACGCTATCGCAGCGGTCAAGGCGGTCAACGCCGCGCGTATGGCCCTGCGCCGCACCAGCGAGCCGCGGGTGTGCCTCGATAAAGTCATCGAGACCATGTACGAAACGGGCAAAGATATGAACGCCAAATATCGTGAAACCTCGCGCGGCGGCCTGGCAATGAAGATTGTCGCCTGCGATTAACGCCCCCCTCCCGGTATGCTGCGGCATGCCGGGCTTCCTTTCCCTGCCCTCCTCCTTCATTTATGTTATATAAATGATAATTTAGTTATTTATTAGTTATAAAGACGATTTGTTACCTTACGGAAAAACCGCTCAAGGAGAACAAATCATGCTCAGATTATCCCGCCCGGCGCTGCTGCTACTGCTGGCAGGCTTATCCGCTTCCGCGCTGGCAAAAGCGCCGGAGACCGTGAATATCGGTTATCAGAAAGCTAATATCTTCGCGCTGCTTAAATATCGCGGCACCCTCGATGAAAGCTTCAAAAAGCAGGGTATCGCCGTCCGCTGGATTGAATTTCCCGCCGGGCCGCAGATGCTGGAAGGGCTGAACGTCGGCAGCATCGACCTCGCCGCCACCGGCGATGCGCCGCCGGCCTTTGCTCAGGCGGCGCAGGCGGATCTGGTCTATTTAGCCCACTCCCCGGCGAACCCAAAAACCGAGGCCATCGTGGTGGCGGAAAACTCGGCAATTAAGAGCGTGGCCGATCTTAAGGGCAAGCGCGTGGGGCTCAATAAAGGCTCCGACGTAAACTACCTGCTGGTGACCGCGCTGGAGAAAGCCGGGCTGAGCTATAAAGATATCACGCCGGTCTATCTGCCGCCTGCTGACGCCCGCGCCGCCTTCCAGCGCGGCGCTATTGACGCCTGGGTTATCTGGGATCCGTTCCTCGCCGAAGTGGAAACGAACGCCAAAGCGCGACAGATTGGCAATGCCGAAGGGCTGGTGCCGCACTACACCTTCTACCTGGCCAGCCGCAAATTTGCCGACACCTATCCGGATACCGCAAAGCAGGTGGTGGATGAGCTGGGTAAACTGAGCGAATGGGCCAACAGTCATCAGGAGGATGCTGCCGGGATCCTCTCCACCTCAACCGGGCTGGATAAGGCTATCTGGCTGAAGACGCTGGCGCGTCTGCCTTATGGTGCCGAGCGTATGACGCCTGCGGTCTATAACGAACAGCAGGCGCTGGCGGATACCTTCACCCGTATCGGCCTGCTGCCGGTGAAAGTCGATGTTCGCAGCGCGACCTGGTCGCTGGATAAGCAGTAAGCCTTCCCTTCCCGGGTCGCGGCACAGGCGCCTTACCCGGGCTACCGGCCCGCAGACGGTGGTGGCCCCGTAGCCCGGACAGGCGCGTCAAGCGCCGCCTCCGGGAAAAACCTCCCGCCCCACAGTTCAGCCCTCCCCCTTCGGGGAGAGGGGGACCGGCAAAATTAACTCACCTTCTCTTCACTTCCGACCGCAACCTGCGCGCCGTAGCGATAGCCTGCGCCCGGATGCGGCGCAGCCAGCCGCGGGCCGGCGCCGAACAGCTTCTCACGCAGGGTTCCTTCGCGATACTCCTGCTTAAACACGCCGCGCTTTTGCAGCTCCGGGACCAGCAAATCCACCACGTCGCGGAAGGTTTCGTGGGTCACCGCATAGGCGAGGTTAAACCCATCGACGTCGGTCTCTTCGACCCAGGACTGCAGCTCATCGGCGACCGTCTGCGGGCTGCCGACCACCAGCGGCCCGAAGCCGCCGATCCCCGCCCAGTCCGCCAGCTTCTGCACGGTCCACTGGCTGTTCGGATCGGCGGAGGAAAACGCCTCTACCATCGACTGAATCGCGTTGGTATGCAGATACTCCAGCACCTGATCCGGCTGATACTGACCAAGGTCGATGCCGGTCCAGCCGGAGAGCAGCGCCAGCGCCCCTTCGTAGCTGACGTACGGTTTATACTCCTGCCATTTAGCCTGAGCTTCACGGTCGGTTTCGCCGACGATGACCGTCTGCATATTGAAGATCAGGATGCTGCGCGGATCGCGCCCGGCCTCCTCGGCGCGACGGCGAATATCCGCCACCGTCTTTTTCAGCAGCACTTTCGACGGCGCGCCGACAAATACGCACTCCGCGTGGCCGGCGGCGAACTGCTTGCCGCGGCTGGAGGCGCCCGCCTGATAGAGTACCGGCGTACGCTGCGGCGACGGCTCGCAGAGGTGGATCCCCGGCACCGAGAAGAAGTTCCCCTGATGGTTAATCGGGTGAATTTTTCGCGGATCGCTGAAGATCTTACGTTCCCTGTCGCGCAGCACCGCGCCATCCTCCCAGCTCCCCTCCAGCAGCTTATAGACCACCTCCAGATATTCATCGGCATAGTCGTAGCGGGCGTCGTGGTCGGTCTGCGCTTTCTGGCCAATATTACGCGCCCCGCTCTCAAGGTAGGAGGTCACGATATTCCAGCCCACTCGCCCCTTGGTCAGATGGTCGAGGGTTGAAAGACGGCGGGCGAACGGATAGGGATGCTCAAAAGAGAGCGAAGCGGTCAGGCCGAATCCCAGATGCTCCGTCACCAGCGCCATCGGCGTAATCAGCGCCAGCGGATCGTTGACCGGCACCTGCGCCGCCTGGCGGATCGCCGCATCGCCGTTGCCGTTCAGCACATCATAGACGCCCAATACATCGGCGATAAATAGCCCGTCAAACTTGCCCCGCTCCAGCAGACGCGCCAGGTCGACCCAATACTCGAGGTCTTTATACTGCCAGGAGCGGTCGCGCGGATGGGCCCACAGCCCCGGCGACTGATGGCCGACGCAGTTCATATCAAAAGCGTTCAGACGAATTTCACGTTGTGATGACATAGCACTCTCCACGGCGCGCCCCGCTGTCGGGACGCGCGCATAATCATTAAAGGAATCAGGGGATAAAAGGCGTTCAGAACGCCGGACATCGGGCGGATTGTTTGACGCCCAGGGTCCGCAGCGCTTCGTCGGCCACGGCGGCGGCATGGTCGGCCACCTGCGGCAGCCCCATTAATTCTCCGAAATACGCCCGCGCGGCGGGTCCGGAAACCAGCAGATTGGGCGTAATCCGCCCTTCCCGGCCAATCGCCCGCGAGCGGGGATCGACGTCCAGGCCAAGGCCGAACGCATCGGCGCGAATCAGCCCACGCTGGCTCAGCTGACGCAGCAGCGGCTGGCTGTCGGTCAACCCGCCGTGCGCCGGGCCGGTGGTTAAAATAAAGTGGTCAGCGCTCACCCGCAGCGTTTCACCGCGCCGGGGAGCCAGGGTTAGCGCCAGCTTTTGCGCGTCGCCTTCCAGCGCCGTCAGCCTGGCCGCCAGCACCCGCAGGCTGCCGTCGCGCTGGCGCTGCTCAAGGACCCCGGCGACCTGCGGAGCGATACGGTAGCGGTGAACGTCCCAGTAGCTGCGCAAATGACGCAGGAAGCGCTGGCGATCGCCCACCGTCAGCCCCTGCCAGATGCTTTGCCCCTGATTACGCACCGCGTCCAGCACCACCTGCCAGGCCTGTCCCTGCTCCGCCGCGCGCTCGATATCCAGACGGATTTGCCGCAGCCGCTGGCGCAGCGTTCCGCGATCGTATTCGCCAGGCCAGGGTTCACTACTGCCGCTGAGGTTGCTGCGGGACAGCAGCCCGCGGCGTGAAAATGCCGCGATCGGCCCCCGATGGCCCAGACGCGTCAGGGTCGCGACGGTGTCCGCCATCGTCAGGCCGGTGCCCATGACCGCGACGCTCGCTTCCGGGGCGATAGTTGCCAGCGCGCCCGCTCGCCAGGGGTTAGCGATGAGCGCCGGATGCGTTGCGAACGGCGTCGCCAGCAACGGCAGCGAGGGCGGCGGATGGCTGATGGCCAGCACCAGCAGATCGGCCTGCAGCCGACGCCCGCTGTCGGTGACAACTTCACCATGATTAACGCTCAGCGCCTGCTCGCGCAGATGCGTCAGCCGCCCGTCGCTGGCGCGCGCCTCCTCGGCGAAACGCTGGGCAACATAGCGGCCAAACTGACTGCGTTGCGGATAGATCGCGCCGTCTGCCAGCAGGGCATGCGGGTCATCCGCAAAGGCGGGCTGGCTGCGGTACCAGCGATCGAACGCGCCCTCCTCTTCACCGGCGAGCTGCATCCGCGCGGCAGGAACGTTAATCCGATGGCTCGGTTCGGTCGTGGAGTAGGCCACGCCCGCGCCGGGCACCTCGCGCGGCTCCAGCAGCGTGACCCGCACGCCAACCGGCGCCAGGCGCAGGAGATGAATCGCCACCGCCGCACCGCTAAAACCGCCGCCGACAATCACCACGTGCGGTTCAGTTTGCATAGCCCACCGCCTTCACAAATCGGTGTAACATACGCGCCTCCTCAGCTTGCGCTGACCTGTTTCACCGGACGCTTATCGCCGCCGATGGTTTCGCCAAACGGGCCGGTATTGACGCTACGCGCCTTCGGCTGATCGTGGCCTGCCAGCGGCAATAGCGGCATGACCAGGTCAGCGAAACGATGGGCTTCTTCCAGATGCGGGTAGCCGGAGAAGATAAAGTTGGTGATACCGAGCGCCTGATATTCACGAATGCGTTCTGCCACCTGCTGCGGATTGCCGACCAGCGCCGTCCCGGCCCCGCCGCGCACCAGCCCCACGCCCGCCCACAGGTTCGGCGCAATACGCAGATTGTCGCGCGAGCCTTTATGCAGCGAACTCATTCGCGCCTGGCCGGTTGAGTCCATACGGGCAAAAATTTTCTGCGCCTGGGCGATAGTTTCGTCATCAAGGTGTGAAATCAGCCGATCGGCGGCAGCCCACGCCTCCTCTTCGGTTTCGCGAACAATCACATGCAGACGAATCCCGTACTGCAACGTGCGGCCCCGGGCGGCGGCGCGCTCGCGCACTATCGCCAGCTTTTCGGCCACCAGCGCCGGCGGCTCCCCCCAGGTCAGGTAGGTATCGATTTGATCGGCGGCGACGTCGATGGCTTCCTCAGAGGAGCCGCCAAAAAACAGCGGCGGGCCGTTTTCCTGTACCGGCGGAAACAGCACTTCCGCGCCTTCCACGTGGATATGCTCGCCGTGATAATCCACCTTTTCACCTTTCAGCAGGCGCGAGTAGACGTCGAGAAATTCGCGGGTGACCTGATAGCGTTCGCCGTGGCTGAGGAAAATACCGTCGCCTTTGTTCTCCACCGGATCGCCGCCGGTCACCACGTTAATCAGCAGCCGACCGCCCGACAGGCGGTCGAGCGTCGTTGCCATCCTCGCCGCCAGCGTCGGCGGCTGCAGGCCCGGACGAACGGCCACCAGATAGCGCAGGCGGCGGGTCAGCGGCGCCAGCGCCGAGGCCACCAGCCAGGAGTCTTCGCAGCTTTTCCCCGTTGGGATCAGCACGCCGTAGTAGCCGAGGCTATCGGCCGCCAGCGCCACCTGCTGCAGGTAAGGCAAATCAACCGGGCGTCCGCCCTCCGAGGTGCCCAGGTAGCGGCCATCGCCGTGGGTGGGCAGAAACCAGAACACGTTGATTTTATCGTCGGTTTTTTGCGTCATTATCCATTTCCTATATAACCATATCCGATATTTATCGAAGAGTTGTTTTAATTTGGTTATATGAGTGTTAGCGATAATCGTGCCAATGGTGAATACAAAATTAACAACATAAATTCAGTAAGTTACAAAAAACCGAACCTTACGCCGCTGTTGCAAATGCCGCAGCCAATGCGTCCGGACTGCGGCATTTGCAACAGACCGGCGAGTTAGCCCTCTGGTTTCCGTCCCCGGCACAGGATAACTTCAGGACATCAAATACCGGAGGTCACCATGCTGAATCCTGAATTTCCATCCTCTACGCCCGCGCTGATCGACCCGGCGTCAAAAGCGTTTCAGAGCCTGCTGGATAAACTGGCCCCCACCGAGGCGACCGTGCTGATTGTCGGCGAAACCGGCACCGGTAAGGAGGTCGTCGCCCGCTACCTGCATCACCATAGCCCGCGCCGCCACCGGCCGTTTCTGGCCGTCAACTGCGGCGCGCTCAGCGAAAGCCTGGCGGAAGCGGAGCTGTTCGGCCATGAAAAAGGGGCGTTTACCGGCGCGGTACAAGGCCATCCCGGCTGGTTCGAGGCGGCGGAGGGCGGCACCCTGCTGCTCGATGAAATCGGCGAGCTTAGCCTGCCGCTTCAGGTCAAACTGCTGCGCGTTCTGCAGGAGCGCGAAATCACCCGCGTCGGCTCGCGCAAGGCCATTAAGGTGGACGTGCGGGTGATCGCCGCCACCCACGTGGACCTGATGCAGGCCATCCGCGAGCGTCGTTTCCGCGAAGACCTCTACTATCGCCTGAATATCGCCCTCGTCCCGCTGCCGCCGCTGCGCCAGCGTCGCCAGGATATTCCCGTACTGGCGGACCATTTTCTCTCGCTCTACGCCCGCCGCCTGGGCCGCCCGGCTCGTCGTCTGGCCCCGGAGACGCTGGCAAGGCTGATGGAGTACCCCTGGCCGGGCAATATTCGCGAGCTGGAAAACACTCTGCATAACGCGGTATTGCTGAGTAAAGAAGAGGAGATCGGCCCCGCCCAGCTGCGGCTGACGACGCTGAACAATGAGCCCTCGGCGGCGGGCGATAATGAGCTCGACGATTTTATTCGTCGTCAGCTTTCCCTGCCGGGCGAGCCGCTGTGGGAGAGGGTCACCGGGGCGTTGATACGCGGCGCGATGGCCCACAGTGACGATAATCAAAGCCAGGCCGCGGCGCTGCTCGGTATTAGCCGCCACACGCTGCGCACGCAGCTGGCCAATTTTGGCATCATTAAAAGCCGCCGCCGTCAGGAGCCTCTCTTCGGCCCGGCGGTCAACAGCGTCTCTCGCGACCGGGAACTGCGCATCGGCTTCCAGCGCTTCGGCAATCTTGGCATCCTGAAAGCGCGGCAAAGTCTCGAGCAAGCCTTTGCCAGCCGCGGCGTCAGCGTGCTGTGGAGCGAATTCCCCGCCGGGCCGCAGCTGCTGCACGCCCTCGCCTGCGATGAGATCGATTTTGGCACCACCGGCGAAGCGCCGCCGGTTTTCGCTCAGGCGAGTAACGGCGAGCTGGTCTACGTCGCCTGGGAACCGCCCGCTCCGCAAAGCGTGGCGATGGTCGTCCCGCAGCACAGCGACATTCGCACCATTGCCGACCTGCGCGGCAAGCGTATCGCGCTGAATAAGGGCTCTAACGTGCACTGGCTGCTGCTGCATATCCTGGAAGAGGCGGGGCTGGCATTAAACGACGTCAAAGTGGTCTATATTCCGCCGAAATATCCGCTGACCGCCAGCGATTACCTGGCGGTGGACGCCTGGATGATGTGGGATCCGCTGCTCAGCGACGCGGAATATAGCGGCGAATTACGGGTTGTTGCCAGCGGCGAGGGGCGCGTCAATAACCACCAGTTCTACCTGTCGCGCCGCGACTACGCCAGCCGCAATAGCGATATCATGCAGCGCCTGTTAGCCGAGCTGGCGCAGACCGGCCAGTTTATTGACCAGCACCGGGAGCAAGCCGCCGGACTGCTCTCCGCCGAGCTGGGGCTTAACGCCGCCTCTCTGACGCGCGCCTTATCGCGCCGCAGCCATCGTCCGCGGCCGATGGATCTCAACGTGATTCGCGCCCAACAAAGTATCGCCGATCGCTTTTACGCCCTGGGGCTTATCCACAAACCGGTTTCGGTGCGCGAGGCGGTCTGGTACGGCGAAGCCACCAATAGCGATCTCGGCCTGCTGATGCACGTTGATTAGCCGGAAACTGCGAGTCATCTTCCTGATTTCCCTGGCGCCAATAGCCTCATCCGCGCGGCGATGTTACCCTGAAAGGCACTGCAATAAGAGCCTATTTATGAGGATATCCGTGGCCGTTCATCTGTTAATCGTCGACGCACTTAATCTGATTCGCCGCATCCACGCGGTGCAGGGGTCACCCTGCGTCGACACCTGCCTGCATGCCCTTGAACAGCTGGTAGTCCATAGCCAGCCAACCCACGTGGTGGCGGTATTTGATGATGAAGACCGCGGCCACGGCTGGCGACATCAGCGTCTGCCCGATTATAAAGCCGGGCGCGCGCCGATGCCGGAGACCCTCGAAGCGGAAATGCCGGCGCTGCGGGCAGCGTTTGAGCAGCGCGGGTTTCGCTGCTGGGCGCTCAGCGGCAGCGAAGCCGACGATCTTGCCGCGACCCTGGCGGTCAAAGTGGCGCAGGCCGGCCATCAGGCAACCATCGTTTCAACCGACAAAGGCTACTGCCAGCTGCTGTCGCCAACGATCCGCATCCGCGACTATTTTCAGAAGCGCTGGCTTGATGCGCCGTTTATCGCCAAAGAGTTCGGCGTGACGCCGGAACAGCTGCCTGACTACTGGGGGCTGGCGGGCATCAGCAGCTCAAAGGTTCCCGGCGTGGCGGGCATTGGGCCGAAAAGCGCCGCCCAGCTGTTAACCGATTTTCAGGATCTGGAAGGGATCTACGCGCGGCTGGCGGACGTGCCGGAGAAGTGGCGCAAGAAGCTGGAAGAACAGAAAGAGATGGCCTTCACCTGCCGGGACATCGCGCGCCTGCAAACCGATTTACAGCTGGACGGCAACCTCCAGCAGCTGCGGCTGGCCCGGTAGCGCCGGGCCGCGGTGCGCGCGGCTTCCCGGAGGCGATGCTGCGCATCTGTCCGGGCTACCGGATCGCAGACGGTGAGCGCATTCCCCGGGTCGCGGCTTACGCCTTACCCGGGCTACCGCAGACGGCGGAATACCTGTAGCCCGGGCAGGCGCTTGCACCGTCCCAGGGAGCAAAGCACAAAGGGGCAGCCCGTAGCCCGGCTAAGCGCAGCGCAAGCCGGGGAATAACAGCGCCGGGGTATCAGCCCAGCACATCTCCCGGAAGCAGCCGGCAGAAGCCTTCGCTTACGGCATCACTCTTCGATACGCAATCCGTAGGTTTTGAATTTCTCCAGCACGATAGCAATGGCCTCGTCGCCAAGAACCGGCACCGGGTCGGTGATGGCCAGAGTGCTGAGATAAAGCTGCGCCAGCACCTCAACTTCATGCGCCAGCCACAGGGCCTTCTCCAGATTCTCTTCACAAGCGATCAGGCCATGGTGCTGCAGCAGCGTCGCTTTGCGGTTTTTCAGCGCCACGGCCACATGCTCAGACAGCTCGCGGGTACCAAACGTGGCGTAGGGCGCACAGGGGATAGAGTTACCGCCCGCCGCCGCAATCATATAGTGAATGGCGGGAATGGGACGATTGAGGATCGACACCGCCGTAGAGTGAACCGCATGATTATGTACCACCGCGTGAGCATCAGGCCGCGTCTGATAAGCCGCCATATGAAAACGCCACTCGCTGGACGGCAGTTTACCCTGTTCATGCTGACCTTCGGCATCGATATACACAATGTGCGCTTCCGTCAGCTTTTCGTAAGGAATACCCGTTGGCGTGATCAGCATCCCCCCTTGATAACGCACGCTCACGTTACCGGCGGTTCCCTGATTTAACCCCAGGCGGGTCATTTCCAGGCAGGTATCAATAATCTGCCGGGCCAGTCTATTTCGTTCCATTCTTTACCTCTCTTTATGATGCGCAATGCGACAACAGACGGCTCGCCGGAGATGACGCTCCGACGCTGTTGAATAGCTCAAATAATTACTCACCATCATCATCCCGAATAAGCAGAAAGGAATTTACATCCGCCGGTTCTGTGATTCCTCTCACTTATTTCAGTATAAAAACAACCGTTCATTGATTTTTGCTTTCTGAAAAATGCCCGTTCTTACTAATAGATTTAAAAACGGGCATTTTACTGATAGTTTTAACAACTGCCCGTTTTCCACATAATAAAATAAATCGGTCATCGGCCCTGTGGGTTTTACAATTAACTTTCTCAAACGGTCATGTTTTTCTGATTATTAAAGTGATGATAATCACATAAAACCACCGAGTGGATACGAAGTGTGACCGCTATCATATTAAAAGGCTTTTTTAATTTGAAAATGAATTCATGAGTTCACTCCGTGATGTTTATTTCACTGTTGATGTCGTCACAAGAGCTCGCCTGATTTTTGCGGTCTGGTGGGCATAAGCCGGCTGCTGAACACGCTTCTGAACCAATGAGGATGCTATGGGAAACACAACAATACAAACGCAGAGTTTTCGTGCGGTAGAGACAGGGCAAAGCAAGCGCTACATTATTCCCTTCGCCCTGCTGTGCTCGCTGTTTTTTCTTTGGGCGGTCGCAAATAATCTCAACGATATTTTATTACCACAATTTCAACAAGCCTTTACCTTAACTAACTTCCAAGCTGGACTGATTCAATCCGCCTTTTATTTCGGCTATTTTGTCATTCCCATTCCAGCCGGAATTTTGATGAAAAAGTTAAGTTATAAAGCCGGCATTATTACCGGACTGTTCTTATATGCTTTTGGCGCCGCGCTATTCTGGCCCGCCGCTGAGGTTATGAATTACACCTTATTCCTGATTGGCCTGTTTATTATTGCTGCAGGCTTAGGGTGTTTAGAAACCGCGGCAAACCCGTTTGTTACCGTCTTAGGACCAGAAAGCGGCAGTCACTTCCGGCTTAATCTTGCCCAAACGTTTAACTCGTTTGGCGCCATTATTGCGGTGGTTTTTGGGCAAAGTCTCATTTTGTCTAATGTGCCGCATCAATCGCAGGATGTGCTCGATAAAATGGCTCCGGAGCAGCTTAGCGCCTATAAACACAGCCTGGTGCTCTCGGTGCAAACCCCGTATATGATCATCGTCGCGGTTGTCTTACTGGTCGCTCTGTTGATTATGTTGACCAAATTCCCGGCCCTGCAGAGCGACGACCATAGTGACGCCAACCAGAGTTCCTTCTCCGCTTCCCTTGCTCGCCTGGTCCGCGTTCGCCACTGGCGCTGGGCGGTGCTGGCGCAGTTCTGCTACGTCGGCGCGCAAACCGCCTGCTGGAGCTATCTGATTCGCTACGCTATCGAAGAGATCCCCGGCATGACGCCCGGTTTCGCCGCCAACTATCTGACCGGCACGATGGTGTGCTTCTTTATCGGCCGCTTCTCCGGTACCTGGCTCATCAGCCGCTTCGCGCCGCATAAAGTGCTGGCAGCCTATGCCCTGCTCTCGATGATCCTGTGCCTGATTTCCGCTTTCACCGGCGGCCACGTGGGTCTGCTGGCCCTGACGCTGTGCAGCGCCTTTATGTCGATTCAGTATCCGACCATCTTCTCGCTGGGCATCAAAAACCTGGGGCAGGACACCAAATACGGCTCCTCTTTTATCGTCATGACCATTATTGGCGGCGGGATTGTCACCCCGGTGATGGGCTTTGTCAGCGACGCCGCCGGCAACATCCCCACCGCGGAGCTGGTCCCGGCGCTGTGCTTTGCCGTCATCTTCATCTTTGCCCGTTTCCGTTCGCAAACGGCAGCTAACTAAACATTTATCCGAATAACGTGAGGAATCTGGAATGAAAAAAATCAGCTTACCGAAAATTGGCATCCGCCCGGTGATTGATGGACGCCGCATGGGGGTGCGCGAGTCGCTGGAAGAGCAAACCATGAATATGGCGAAAGCCACCGCCGCGCTGATCGCGGAAAAACTGCGTCACGCCTGCGGCGCGCAGATTGAGTGCGTCATCGCCGACAGCTGCATTGCGGGCATGGCGGAATCCGCCGCCTGCGAGGAGAAATTCAGCAGCCAGAACGTCGGCGTCACCATTACCGTGACTCCGTGCTGGTGCTACGGCAGCGAAACTATCGATATGGACCCGCTGCGGCCAAAAGCCATCTGGGGCTTTAACGGCACCGAGCGCCCCGGCGCGGTTTACCTGGCGGCAGCGCTGGCGGCCCACAGTCAGAAGGGTATTCCGGCGTTCTCCATTTATGGTCACGACGTGCAGGACGCCGACGACACCTCCATTCCGCCGGATGTCGAAGAAAAACTGCTGCGCTTTGCCCGCGCCGGCTTAGCGGTGGCCAGCATGAAGGGCAAAAGCTATCTTTCCGTCGGCGGCGTGTCGATGGGGATCGCCGGCTCTATCGTCGATCACAACTTCTTCGAGTCCTGGCTCGGTATGAAAGTGCAGGCGGTGGACATGACCGAACTGCGCCGCCGCATCGACCAGAAAATCTATGATGAAAGCGAGCTGGAAATGGCGCTGGCGTGGGCGGATAAAAACTTCCGCTACGGCGAAGACCAGAACGCGCAGCAGTATAAGCGCAACGCCGAACAGAGCCGCGCGGTGCTGAAAGAGAGCCTGCTGATGGCGATGTGCATCCGCGATATGATGCAGGGCAACAAGAAGCTGGCGGAAAAAGGGCTGGTCGAAGAGTCGCTGGGCTACAACGCCATCGCCGCGGGCTTCCAGGGCCAGCGCCACTGGACCGATCAATACCCTAACGGCGATACCGCCGAAGCGCTGCTCAATAGCTCGTTCGACTGGAACGGCGTACGCGAACCCTTCGTCGTCGCCACGGAAAACGACAGCCTCAACGGCGTGGCGATGCTGATGGGCCACCAGCTGACCGGCACCGCCCAGGTGTTTGCCGACGTGCGCACCTACTGGTCGCCGGACGCGGTTAAACGCGTCACCGGCCAACCGCTCACCGGACTGGCGGAACACGGCATTATCCACTTGATTAACTCCGGTTCAGCGGCGCTGGACGGCGCCTGCAAACAGCGCGATGCGGAAGGCAAGCCAACCATGAAGCCGCACTGGGAAATCAGCCAGCAGGAGGCCGACGCCTGCCTCGCGGCCACCGAATGGTGCCCGGCGATTCATGAATATTTCCGCGGCGGCGGCTTCTCCTCCCGCTTCCTGACCGAAGGCGGCGTGCCGTTCACCATGACCCGCGTAAATATCATCAAAGGCCTCGGCCCGGTACTGCAGATTGCCGAAGGCTGGAGCGTAGAGCTACCGAAAGCGATGCATGACCAGCTGGATGCCCGCACCAACTCCACCTGGCCCACCACCTGGTTTGCGCCGCGCCTGACCGGTAAAGGCCCGTTCTCCGACGTCTACTCGGTGATGGCGAACTGGGGCGCTAACCACGGCGTGCTGACCATCGGCCACGTTGGCGCCGACTTTATCACCCTGGCGTCGATGCTGCGGATCCCGGTGTGCATGCATAACGTAGAAGAGGCGAAAATCTACCGCCCCTCCAGCTGGTCTGCGCACGGGATGGATAGCGAAGGCCAGGATTACCGCGCCTGCCAGAACTACGGCCCGCTGTATAAACGTTAAAAATGCCTGATGGCGCTGCGCTTATCCGGCCTACGGATGATACCGTCCCGTAGGCCGGATAAGGCGTTTACGCCGCCATCCGGCAACGTCTCGGGAGAGATTATGAAGAATGAAGTCATCCTGGTCCTCGACTGCGGCGCCACTAACGTACGGGCGATTGCCGTTGACCGCCAGGGGAACATTATCGCCCGCGCCGCAACGGCCAACGCCAGCGATATCGCCGTGGAGAACAGCGCCTGGCACCAGTGGTCGCTGGAGGCGATCCTGCAACGCTTCGCCGAATGCTGTCGGCAAATTGCCGACCCGCTCTCATCCTGCACGGTTCGCGGCATCACGGTCACCACCTTCGGCGTCGACGGCGCGCTGGTGGATGAACAGGGCAAGCTGCTCTATCCGGTCATCAGCTGGAAATGTCCGCGTACCGCGTCGGTGATGGACAATATCGGCCGCTTTATGCCCGCGCAGCAGCTCCAGCAGATCTCCGGCGTCGGCGCATTTGGTTTCAACACTCTGTATAAGCTGATATGGCTGAAAGAGAACCACCCGCAGCTGCTGGAGCAGGCCCACGCCTGGCTGTTCATCTCCTCGCTTCTCAACCAGCGTCTGACCGGGGAATTCACGACCGATATCACCATGGCGGGCACCAGCCAGATGCTGGATATCCACCAGCGGGATTTCAGCGCGCAGATTCTGCAGGCCACGGGGCTGCCGCGCCGCCTGTTTCCCCGGCTCGTTGAAGCGGGCCAGCAGATTGGCACGCTGCGGAGCGATGCCGCGAAAATGCTGGGTTTAGCCGTCGGCATTCCGGTTATCTCCGCCGGGCACGACACCCAGTTCGCGCTGTTTGGCGCGGGCGCGGAGCAGGATGAACCGGTGCTGTCGTCCGGCACCTGGGAAATTCTGATGGTGCGCAGCGCCCAGGTAGACACGTCGCTGCTCAGCCACTATGCGGGCTCCACCTGCGAGCTGGATTGTCAGCCGGGACGCTATAACCCCGGCATGCAGTGGCTGGCCTCCGGCGTGCTGGAATGGATACGCCAGCTGCTGTGGACGCCTGAGACGCCGTGGCAAACGTTGATTGAAGAGGCCCGGGCCCTCCCCCGCGGCGCTCAGAAGGTGAAGATGCAGTGCGACCTGCTATCCAGCCCAACCGCAGGCTGGCAGGGCATAACGCTGAATACCACCCGCGGTCATTTCTACCTCGCCGCGCTGGAAGGATTAGCCGAACAGCTGGCGCACAATCTGCAAACGCTGCAGCAAATCGGCCACTTCAAAGCCCGCGAGCTGCTGCTGGTCGGCGGCGGCAGCCGCAACGCGCTGTGGAATCAGATCAAAGCCAACAGGCTGGAGATCCCCATTAAAGTACTCGATGACGCCGAAACCACCGTCGCCGGCGCCGCCATGTTTGGCTGGTATGGCGTCGGTGAATTCAGCAGCCCGGAGCAGGCCAGAGCGCAGGTGAGCTACCGGTATCGTTACTTTTACCCGCAAACCGAACCCGAACTGATTGAGGGAGTATGAGATGCTAAAAACGATTTCCCCGTTGATTTCCCCGGACCTCCTCAAAGTGCTGGCGGAAATGGGGCATGGCGATGAGATTATTTTTTCCGATGCCCACTTCCCGGCCCACAGCATGGGCCCACAGGTCATTCGCGCCGACGGCCTGCGGGTGAGCGACCTGCTGCAGGCGATTATTCCGCTGTTTGAGTTAGACAGCTACGCTCCGCCGCTGGTGATGATGGCCGCCGTGGACGGCGACGTCCTCGACCCTCAGGTAGAAACGCGCTATCGCGAGGCGCTTTCCGGCCCCGCGCCCTGCCCGGAGATCGCCCGCATCGACCGCTTTGCTTTCTACGAGCGGGCGCAAAAAGCCTTTGCGATCGTTATCACAGGTGAGCGCGCTAAGTACGGGAATATTCTTTTAAAAAAAGGAGTAACGCCGTAATCTCATGCCGGAGCGCCCGTCTGATGCGGGCGCTCAGCGAACGCCAGGGTGAGAAAAATGAAAGCGGCACGACAGCAAGCGATACTAGACCTGCTCATTAACCATAACAGCCTGACCACCGAAGCCTTATCGCTACAGCTTAACGTCAGCAGAGAAACCATTCGCCGCGATCTCAGCGAGCTCCAGTCCCAGGGGAAAGTGCTGCGTAACCACGGTCGGGCAAAAGTCATTCACCGGCAAAGTCGTGACAGCGGCGACCCTTTTCATATCCGTCTGAAAAGCCACTACGCGCACAAAGCGGACATCGCCCGCGAGGCGCTTGCGTGGATAGAAGAGGGGATGGTTATTGCCCTTGATGCCAGTTCCACCTGCTGGTATCTGGCCCGCCAGCTGCCGGATATCAACCTTCACGTCTTTACCAACAGCCAGCCGATTTGCCAGGAGCTCAGCAAGCGAGAGAATATTCAGCTCACCTGCTCCGGGGGTACGCTCCAGCGAAAATACGGCTGCTACGTCAGCGCGTCGCTTATCTCACAACTCAAAGCGCTGGAGATCGACCTGTTCATTTTTTCCTGCGAGGGCATCGACAGCGACGGCGCGCTCTGGGACTCAAATACGGTGAACGCCGAGTTCAAATCGCTGCTGCTTAAGCGAGCGTCGCAATCGTTATTGTTGATTGATAAGAGCAAATTTAATCGTTCAGGGGAGGCGCGGATCGGCCATCTGGATGATGTGACGCATATCGTTTCGGACGTGTCGCAGTCGTAACGGCTATTGCAGCGCCGGATAGCGGCTTAGAGCCTATCCCAATAGGCGTTATTGGTGCAGTCAGTTTGAACACGGACAGCGCGGAAGAACCGGAGCGTACACGTAGTACGTGAGGATTCTGAGCACTGCCCAGGTTCAAAATGGCAAACAAAATAGCCCTAATGGGATAGGCTCTTAGTGCCCTATCCGGCCTACAAAAGCGGCTAAACTAGCGTTCGTCGCGGCGACCGCCGACGGCAGCCCACAGGCGGCGAACGTGCACCGTCACCTCTTCGCGATCGTGATATAGCTGGCGCGCCTGGATTTGCGCGTTGATGCCGTGCTCGTCCAGCTGTTCCTGAATATAGGCCAGGTTGCGCGACAGCTCTTCGTAGCGTTTTTTCATCGGCAGCTTCAGGTTAAAGATGGTTTCCCGGCACCAGCCGTTCACCAGCCACTGGGCCATCAGCGCCGCCACTTTCGCCGGTTTCTCCACCATATCGCACACCATCCACGAAATGTTGTTGCGCGTCGGGCGATACTTGAAGCCATCTTCACGCAGCCAGGTCACCTGGCCGGTATCCATCAGGCTTTGCGCCATCGGACCGTTATCCACCGAGGAGACCCACATATTGCGTTTCACCAACTGATAGGTCCAGCCGCCGGGACAGGCGCCGAGATCCACCGCGTACATACCGTTCGCCAGACGCTCATCCCACTCATCCGCCGGAATAAAGACGTGAAACGCCTCCTCCAGCTTAAGGGTCGAACGGCTCGGCGCATCGGACGGGAACTTAAGGCGCGGAATGCCCATATAGAACGGCGAGTTGTTGTTAGACAACGAGTAACCGGTATAGCAGCAGCCGGGGGCGATAAAGAACACGTGGACCACCGGACGCTTTGGCGTTTCATAGTTGGTCAGCACGCCCGCTTCTCGCAGCGCCGCGCGCAGCGGTACCGTAAACTTGCGGCAGAACTTCATCAGCTCTTTGCTTTCGTTGGTATCGGCGACCTCTACGCGCAGCTCGCCGCCCTTCTCCACCACGCCCTGCAGCATACCGACGATCGGGGAAATCCGGTCTTCCGGCGGCAGGTCGCGCAGCAGTTCGCCAACCACAAACATCTGGCGGGCAAACACCAGCGAGCTGAACGGCAGTTCGCGCACCAGCTTTTCGCCATCTTCGGCCTGGTAGCACTCAAAAATCACATAGCCGGAGTCGTCTTTGACCCGGGCAAAACCAAACACCTCAAGGCGCGAGGCCTTATCGGTAATTTCTGCTGCGCACTCTTTCTCAAACCCAGGGCGACAATAGAGGACAACTTTATTCATGAACAACGCCCTTACGTTTCAGACGAATTGCACCAATTAACATTAATATCCAACCGGCAAGGAAGCAGACGCCCCCAACCGGCGTAACGAACGCCCACAGGCGTAAATGCGAGAGCGCCAGACAGTAGAGGCTGCCGCTAAAAAGAACGGTACCGAGCGCCATAAAGACGCTGCTCCAGTAAAACCAGATGCTGATGCGGCGCTGCATCGCCACCGCCAGGCCAAAAATAGCCAGCGTATGGAATGCCTGATACTGCAGGCCGGTGTGGATCCAGCCCATTTCCGCAACGCCCATGGTTTTACTCAAAACGTGCGCGCCAAAAGCGCCCAAAGCCACAAAGATAAAACCGCTTATCGCGGCGAAAATCAGCATAAAACGGCTGGTCATGTGTTTACCCTACGATGATTTATTGTTCATAACGAAAGCGAAATTTTTCTTGTTCATTAGCCGCTTTTGCCAGAATCCACTGGCGGAAGGCGGCTATTTTACCCAGTTCTGCCTGACTGTCATGACAAACGAGATAAAACGCATTCTTACTGACCAGAACATCATTAAACGGGCAGACCAAACGGCCCGCCTCAATCTCGGACTGCGCCATTACATTGTTGGCCAGCGCGACCCCCTGTCCATGGATTGCCGCCTGCAGCACCATTGCGCTGTGGCTAAATATAGGTCCCTGTTGAACATTAATATGGTTTAGACCTAACTGGCGGGTATAAGTTTGCCAGTCGCGGCGGGAAGCATCGTGCAACAGGGTATGTTGCGCCAGATCGGCAGGCGTTTTCAACGCTTTATCGCCGGTGAGCAACAGCGGTGAGCACACCGGGAGCAGATATTCGGCGTACAGCTTTTCCACCCGCAGCCCCGGCCAGTTGCCGCGGCCGTAAAAAATCGCCACGTCGACATCGTCGGCCAGCTTATCCTCCTGACGGTCCACGGCCTGGATCCTGACGTCGATTCCCGGATAAGCTGAGTTAAAGCTTGTGAGCCTTGGCACCAGCCACTGAATGGCAAAACTGGGGAGCATACTGACGGTTAAGGCCCCTTTTGCGCTTCGGGCCTGAAGCTTGCGGGTCGCTTCGGTGAGCTGCGAAAAAATCTCTTTGATATCCTGAAAATAGCTCTGCCCCTCCTCCGTCAAAAGAAGAGAACGATTGCGTCGACGGAACAGCTTGAGGCCGAGGAAATCCTCCAGGGACTTGATTTGGTGGCTGACTGCGGCCTGCGTCACAAAAAGCTCATCGGCGGCGCGAGTGAAGCTAAGATGGCGGGCGGCTGCATCAAAAACACGTAATGCATTCAGAGGTGGCAAACGCTTGGACATAGTTATTCTGGCTTAGATGTTAAGGCAATTTAACAAATAGGAAACAATAGTTAACCTATTAGTTTTTTTTATCTGAGCTATTATAATTTGTCCGTTGAGCTTCTACCAGCAAATACCTATAGTGGCGGCACTTCCTGAGCCGGAACGAAGAGCTTTTTTTGGAATGCGTGTTCCAACAAGCTTTTGGCTTACGGTTGTGATGTTGTGTTGTTGTGTTTGCAATTGGTCCGGGTTTGCGGACCATGGTAGCTCAGCTACCCCTTTTCACTTCCTGTACATTTACCCTGTCTGTCCATAGTGATTTAATGTAGCACCGCACTGCGCGGTGCTTTTTTTTGCCTGCTATACCGAAATCACTTATCCAGCTCGCCCAGCTGTTTTACGTCAGAACGGTTGATCTGCTGCTTGTTACCCCAGGCATCTTTGTACGAAATCATGCCAGTATCATTATCCGTTTGCGGTTTGCCGTCGGTCACGATGGTGCGCCCATCGTTGGTATGCATCACGTAGTTGGAGGAGCAGGCGCTCAGGCCAAAGGTCAGCACACAGGCAGAAATAATTGCGGCAGTCTTATTCATTTTCATCTTTCTCTCCTTTCGACTATTTATACTGTTTATGATTCGTTCTGTACCAGGTTAAAACGCAAACCCAACACTATTCAGCATAACTATCTTTTACCCACCCGAAGTCATATTCAGAAAATTCCAGTCGTTAGCAGAAACCTTGTATCACCCGCCGATTTGCGCGACGATCCTGATATCGATACGAGGAATCTCATGAACGCATTCAACCCCGTCCAATTTCGCGCCCAGTTCCCGGCGCTGGCCGACGCCGGCGTCTATCTTGATAGCGCCGCGACAACCCTCAAACCGCTGGCGGTCATTGAGGCCAGCGACCAGTTCTATCGCCTTAGCGCCGGTAACGTCCACCGCAGCCAGTTCGCCACCGCCCGTCAGCTAACCGAACGCTATGAAAACGCGCGCGAACGGGTGGCAACGCTGCTCAACGCCCCTTCCGGCCAGGATATCGTCTGGACGCGCGGCACCACCGAAGCCATTAATATGGTGGCGCAGAGCTACGTGCGCCCGCGCCTGAAACCCGGCGATGAGATTATCGTCAGCGAAGCAGAGCATCACGCCAACCTGGTGCCGTGGTTAATGGTTGCCGGGCAAACCGGCGCGCGGGTGGTGAAGCTGCCGCTGGCGGGCAACCGCCTGCCGGACGTGGCGGCGCTTGGCGCGCTTATCACGCCGCGCAGCCGGGTGCTGGCGATTGGCCAGATGTCCAACGTCACCGGCGGCTGCCCGGATCTGGCGCTGGCAATACGCCAGGCCCGCGCTGCCGGGATGGTGGTGATGGTCGACGGCGCGCAGGGGGCGGTGCATTTCCCGGCGGACGTCCAGGCGCTGGATATCGACTTTTATGCTTTTTCAGGCCATAAGCTCTACGGGCCGACCGGCATCGGCGCGCTGTATGGCAAAAGCGAACGGCTGGCGGAGATGTCGCCGTGGCTCGGCGGCGGAAAAATGATTACCGAAGTCACCTTCGATGGCTTCAAAACCCAGCCCGCCCCCTGGCGCTTCGAGGCGGGAACGCCCAATATCGCCGGGGTGATCGGCCTGAGCGCGGCGCTGGAGTGGCTGGAGGAGACGGACATCGCGCAGGCGGAAAACTGGAGCCGCGGCCTGTCGACGCTGGCGGAAGACGAGCTGGCGAAACGTCCGGGCTTCCGCTCCTTCCGCTGCCAGGACGCCAGCCTGCTGGCGTTTGATTTTGACGGCGTTCACCATAGCGATATGGTGACGCTGCTGGCGGAGTCGGGGATCGCGCTGCGCGCCGGTCAGCACTGCGCCCAGCCGCTGCTGGCGGCGCTTGGCGTCAGCGGCACGCTACGGGCCTCCTTCGCGCCTTATAACACGCAAGACGATGTCTACGCGCTGGTGCACGCCGTGGACCGCGCTCTGGAAATACTGGTGGATTAATGACGACTTCTCACCCTTTTGGTACCCGCATCACCGAGGCATCTCTACGGCAGACCTTTACCCCGCTCAGCCAGTGGGAAGATAAATACCGCCAGCTGATTTTACTGGGTAAGCAGCTTCCCGCGCTGCCGGACGACCTGAAAGCGCGAGCCAAAGAGATTGCCGGTTGTGAAAACCGCGTCTGGCTGGGGCACGTCGTTGACGCCGAGGGCAAGCTGCATTTCTTCGGCGATAGCGAAGGCCGCATCGTGCGCGGCATGCTGGCGGTGCTGTTGACCGCCATAGAAGGCAAAAGCGCCGCTGAGCTGCTGGCGCAGGATCCGCTGGCGCTATTTGATGCGCTGGGGCTGCGCGGCCAGCTGAGCGCCTCGCGCAGTCAGGGGCTCAGCGCCCTGAGCGAAGCGGTGCTCGCCGCCGCCCGCGAGGTTTAAGCGCATCCCGGGGGCGGCGCTTGACGCGCCTTGCCCGGGCTACGGGTTCGTGCGGTTTTGTCGCCCGGACAGGTGCGCAGTTTTGTAGCCCGGGTAAGGCGCCTGCGCCGCGACCCGGGAATTTACGCCGTCTGCCGCTCCGCCTTCGCCAGCATTTTCTTCAGCGCGTGGGAGACGGCGACAAAACCAAAGGTCGCGGTCACCATCGTCGCGGCGCCAAAGCCGGATGCGCAGTCCATTCGCTTCGGCCCCTCAGCGGTGCTTTTCATCGCACAAACGCTGCCGTCCGCCTGCGGATAAACCAGCGCTTCGGTGGAAAACACGCAATCCACGCCGAGCTTACCTTTGCTGTTCTTCACCACCCCAAACTGGCTCTTCAAACGCTCACGCAGCTTTGCCGCCAGCGGATCCTGGATGGTTTTCGCCAGATCGGCGACCTGAATTTGCGTCGGATCAATTTGCCCGCCCGCGCCGCCGGTGGTCACCAGCGGAACCTTATGGCGACGACAGTAAGCGATTAGCGCCGCTTTCGGGCGCACGCTGTCGATGGCGTCAATCACGTAGCTAAAGCCAACGCCAAGATACTCGGCGACGTTTTCCGGGGTAACAAAATCGTCCACCACCGTGACCCGGCACTCGGGGTTGATCAGGCGAATACGCTCCGCCATCACCTCGGCTTTCGCCAGGCCAACGTTGCCGCCAAGGGCGTGGATCTGGCGATTGGTGTTGGTCACGCAGACATCATCCATATCGATCAGGGTAATCGCGCCAATTCCGGTTCTCGCCAGCGCTTCCGCCGCCCATGAGCCTACGCCGCCGATGCCGACTACGCAGACGTGCGCGTCGGCAAAACATTGCAGCGCCTTTTCACCATATAAACGCGCCGTGCCGCCAAAACGCTGGCGCCAGGCATCGCTGATTACAACAGACATAAAACCTCAGAATTAGTGGACATTCCCGGGTCGCAGCGCAAGCGCCTTACCCGGGCGACAAAATCAGCCGTAGCCCCGGTAAGCGCAGCGCGACCGGGGAAAAGAACCGGCGTACTAGCCGCTAAAGACGTTGCCCGCACCCGGAGCGTTTTTCAGCACCCATACGCGGCCGTAGTGGTTATACCAACCGGCACGATGCCCGGCATCCGGGCCAATGCCCTGGTAAATATCGAAGTGCTGGCCTTTAATCGCCCCGCCAACATCGAGAGCCACCATTAAACGCAGCTCGTACTGGCCGTTAAACTTGCCGTTATTATCCAGCAGCGGCACCTCCGCCAGCAGCGTGGTACCGGCAGGAACAATGGAACGGTCGGAAGCCACCGATGCGCGGCCAATCAGCGGCACCGCGCTGGCGCCTTTCACCGGCGCAAAAGACTGCGGTTTAAAGAAGACGAACGACGAGTTCTGCTCCAGCAGCTCGCGCACTTCCGCCTCGCTGTGCTTTTCGCCCCATTCGCGGATCGCCTGCATCGACATATCTTCGCGCTTCACTTCGCCGCGGTCGATCAGCACTTTACCGATGCTGTAGTACGGCCAGCCGTTTTTCCCGGCATAGCTGAAGAAGTTCAGCGGCGAGCCGTCGCCAAAATCAATGTAGCCGCTGCCCTGCACGTCCATGATAAAGTTATCCATCAGCGAGTTGCTGTAGGCCAGAATGTAGTTGTCGCTCAGGGCCCCGGCGTAGATGCTGGCGCGGGACGGCAGCTTGCCGCGCTTCGGCGGCATCCGGTAAATCGGGTACTGGAACTCGCCCTGGCGAGTATGGCGCGCCTGCACCACCGGCGTGTAGTAGCCGGTAAACTGGACGTTACCGTAGTTATCCGTCCCCTGCATCTGCCAGGCGTCGATACCAAACTGGCTCAGCGTGCGGGTGTCGCCGCCGGAACGCAGCCACTCCTGAATCGCATTGTAGACGTTGCTCTGGCTGGTGTAGAGGCGCGGAGAGGCGCTACGAATCTGTCTCACCTGCTCGGAGAAATCGCCGGCGTTGATCGGCGAGCCGACCGCATCAGGTTGGTTAACCAATGAAAACGGCTGGGTGAGTTTACCTTCATTATACTGCTGACCGCGATCGGTCGGTTTTGAGGAACAGGCGGCCAGCATTGCCAGCATCGCGCCTGTTACTGCGTATTTTGCCCAACGTCCTTTCATGGTATCTCTTCTTTATGCTGCTAAGCCCGGGTGCGTGATGAAGATAACAAACCCCCAGGGCTAATGAAATGCGCTTAGGCACCGCAAAGGCAGTTTTGCGCAAAAAATAGGCTGGAAGTGATTCTATATGCACCATTTTTTACAAAATTGATGATTTCTGCCAAAAAGGGTTGCATCAAAACGTTAGCGGAGTATAGTGCGCTTCCACGGACGCGGGGTGGAGCAGCCTGGTAGCTCGTCGGGCTCATAACCCGAAGGTCGTCAGTTCAAATCTGGCCCCCGCAACCAATTAAAATCAGAGAAGTAACGTTACTCGATGGAAGAGTAATGACGGACGCGGGGTGGAGCAGCCTGGTAGCTCGTCGGGCTCATAACCCGAAGGTCGTCGGTTCAAATCCGGCCCCCGCAACCAATTAAAATCTGATGCAAGTTTACTCGATGAAGAGTAAAGACGGACGCGGGGTGGAGCAGCCTGGTAGCTCGTCGGGCTCATAACCCGAAGGTCGTCGGTTCAAATCCGGCCCCCGCAACCAATTAAAATCTGATGCAAGTTTACTCGATGAAGAGTAAAGACGGACGCGGGGTGGAGCAGCCTGGTAGCTCGTCGGGCTCATAACCCGAAGGTCGTCGGTTCAAATCCGGCCCCCGCAACCAACATCATAAACACCCTCAAGGGTGTTTTTTTGTTTCTGCGCTGCGCAAAATCTTATGCCTGATTCAGGGAACGGCGCAGCGCCGCTCCCCGGCCCTTTCTCAGCCCTTTGGCAACACAATATTGCTCGCCGCCAGCATGCCCATCTCGTGATACATCGCGCAGGCCGCTTCCACGATCGGCATCGCCAGCGCCGCGCCGCTGCCTTCGCCCAGACGCATCCCCATATTCAGGTAGGGCTCCAGTTCGAGATGCATCAGCGCCGTACGCGCGCCCTTCTCCGCCGAATAGTGGGACGGGATCAGATAGGGTTTCACTTCCGGCGCAATTCGGCACGCCGCCAGCGCCGCCGCGTAGGAGAGGAAGCCATCGAGCAGCACCGGCAGGCCGCAGGAGGCCGCGCCCAGCATCACGCCCGTCATCCCCAATAAATCAAAACCGCCCACTTTCGCCAGCACGTCGAGACCATCGTTCGGGTCAGGCCGGTTGACGGCGATAGCCCGGCGCACCACTTCCACTTTATTAGCGACCTTCGCCAACGGCAGATTAGCGCCAATCCCGACCACCTCCTGGGCATCGCTGCCGGTCAGAACGCTGACAATCGCCGCCGCCGGGGTGGTATTGGCCATTCCGAGCTCCCCGACGCCAAACAGCGTGACGCCATCCTGCGCCAGCCCTCGGGTATAGCGCATCACCTCCAGCAGCAGCTCTTCCGCCTGGCCGCGGCGCATTGCCGGACCGACGGCGATATTGCCGCAGCCGCGCGCCACGCGCATATTGATAACGCCCGGAATCAGTTCAGCATCGATCCCGACATCAATCACGTGCATTTTCGCGCCCGCCTGCGCCGCCAGCACGCAAACGCCGGTTTTCCCCAGCGTCATATTCGCCGCCTGGATGGCGGTCACCGCTTTCGGCGAGATGGCGACCCCTTCGTCCCACACGCCGTGGTCGGCGCACATCACCAGCAGCGCCTTCTTTTTCACCTGCGGCACGCCGTCAAGACCGGGCATGCCCGCCAGCTGTACGGCAAGATCTTCAAGGCGTCCAAGGCTTCCGGGCGGCTTCAGCAGGCCGTCGATATGAAGCCGGGCGCGCGCCATCGCGCTTTCATCAGGCGCCGGGATCGCGCCCAGTAGAGAGGTTAAGCTTTGCATAGAGGTTCTCGTCTTGTTGGCTGGCTCATGGCAGAGCCAGCAGGAAGAATAACGCCCGGTACGGCGCGTCTGGCCTATTTGATTTTTACGCCAATGCCCGACACCACCAGCCACACCTCGTCCGCCGCCGCAGCCAGGCGCTGGTTAACGCGTCCGGCGATATCGCGGAAATGGCGGGCCAGACGGTTTTCCGGCACAATCCCCATCCCCACCTCGTTGGTCACCAGCACCACGCGGGCCGGGCAGCGCTGGCAGGCGGCAATCAGTACCGCGATTTCGGCGTCGATCGCCTGCTCCATCGCCGCATAATCCCAGTCGTCCGGCGCGCTGTCGCCCCCCAGCGCAAACAGCAGGTTGGTTACCATGGTGGTGATGCATTCCAGCAAAATCGCCTCCTCCGGGGCGATATCCGCGGTGATCAGTTCATCAAGCTGCTGCCAGCGCTCGGCGGTGCGCCAGTGCGCGAGCCTGCCGTCGCGGTGGTGCTGGATCCTCGCAGCCATCTCGTCATCAAAGATCTGCGAGGTGGCGATATAGAGTACCTGCGGCGCATGGGCGATCAGCGCTTCGGCATGGCGGCTTTTACCGCTGCGCGCCCCGCCGGTCACTAAAGTCAGCATACGGGCTCCTGATGTTGGCGCATGATGGCGTAGATTTTTTCGATATCAATATGCTGACGCATCGCGTCCGCCAGCAGATCGAACTGGCGAGATTTATACTGCGCATACTCGAAATCGCTATCCAGCGCCGCCAGCCCTTTACGCTGGCGCAGGCCGTTAACCAGCGCGCGGGTAAATGCATCGCTATCGAACAGGCCGTGCAGATAGGTGCCAAACGCAAGGCCGTCATCGCTGACCGCGCCGTCCGCCACGCTCAGGCCGCCTTTATGTAATTGCATCAGAGAACGGCAGCCGTCGCGCAGCTCGGTTTCGCCCATATGAATTTCGTAGCCGCTTACCGCCAGCCCCGCCGTTGCCGCCAGCCACGCCGGCAGCGCCGGAGCCAGAGTCGCCGTTACCTGGGTGGTCGTTTTGCTGTGCGCAAAGTGGGTGACGGTATTGAGCAACCCCAGCCCCGGCTGGGTGCCAAGCCCCGACTCCACCTCATCGATGATGGTTTCGCCGAGCATCTGGTAGCCGCCGCAGATCCCCAGCACCGGTACGCCCTGACGCCGGGCCTGCAGTACCGCGTGCGCCATGCCGCTCTCGCGCAGCCAGCCCAAGTCGCCGAGCGTATTTTTACTGCCCGGCAGGATAATCATATCCACGCCCGCCAGCTCCTGGGGCTGGCGAACATAGCGAACGCGGACGTCCGGCTGCGCCGCCAGCGCGTTGAAATCGGTAAAATTAGAAATGTGCGGCACCTGAATCACGGCAATCTCAATATCGCGCCTGTCGGTACGCAGATATTTCCCTTTTTGCAGCGCGACGCCGTCCTCATCTTCAAGATCGACCTCCAGCCACGGCATGACGCCGAGCACCGGGACGCCGGTGAGCGCTTCTATCTGCTCGATCCCGGAATACAGCAGCGCCACGTCGCCGCGAAATTTATTGATAATCACCCCTTTGACCCGCGCGCGCTCGCGATCGTGCAGCAGCGCGAGCGTGCCGTAGATGGAGGCGAATACGCCGCCGCGATCGATATCCGCCACGAGGATCACCGGGCACTGGGCCATCTCGGCCATGCCCATATTGACGATGTCGCGATCGCGCAGGTTGATCTCCGCCGGACTGCCCGCCCCTTCCAGCACCAGTACATCATGTTCGGCGGCCAGGCTGTTATAAACCGCGAGGATCTGTTCCCGCAGGCGCGGCTTGTATTCGTGATAGCTCACCGCGTCCATATCGGTCGCCACTTTGCCCATCAGCACCACCTGCGCTTTACGGTCGCTGGTTGGCTTAAGCAGCACCGGGTTCATGCGCACATCCGGGGTAATGCCCGCCGCTTCGGCCTGGAAAATCTGCGCGCGGCCCATCTCTTTGCCATCCGGCGTGATACCGGAATTAAGCGCCATATTCTGCGATTTAAACGGCGCGGTGCGCTGCCCGTCCTGATAAAAGATGCGGCACAGCCCCGCGACCAGCACGCTTTTGCCGACGTCGGAAGCGGTGCCCTGTAACATAATTGCCAGCGTCATGACGCCTCCTTCATCGCGTTGCTTCGCATCCGCGTAAAAAATTCTTCTTCGGTTTTACACAGCGGCAGCCCGAGCTGCGCGTGCAGTTTCACCAGCCACGGCTGGGTTAGCCCGGCCTGGGCCATCAGTTCGCTGCGGGCAAACACCTCGCCGGGTTCGCCGTGCGCCAGCACTTCGCCGCGGCGTAACACGTAAACCGCATCGCTGATTTCATAGATCAGATCGATGTCGTGGCTGGAGATCGCCACGTGGTTGCCCCGATCGGCAATGCGCTTAATGATGTCGATCATCTGCGCGCGCCCCGAGGGATCGAGCCCCGCCGTCGGCTCGTCGAGCAGTAAATAGCGCGCCTGCAGCACCAGCGCGCCGGCTATCGCCACGCGCTTTTTCTGCCCGTGGCTCAGGCACTGAATCGGCTGGTGACGAAACCCCTGGGCATCGACGAGAGTCAGGGCATCGTCCACCCGGCGGGCAATTTCCTCTTCCGCAACCCCCAGGTTACGCAGGCTAAAGGCGATATCGCTGTCGATATCGGTATAGAAAATCTGCTGGTCCGGGTCCTGGAAAACGGTCGCCACCTGCTGACGCAGCGCCAGCAGGCCGCGCTTGCTGTAGTCCAGCGGTTTTCCCTGCCACAGCACCGCCCCGCTCTGCGGGCGCAGCAGACCGCTCAGGTTCATAAACAGCGTGGATTTTCCGCAGCCGTTCGCCCCCACCAGTCCGGTCACCGCGTGACGGGAAAAATCCAGCGTCAGCCCCTTCAGCACCGGCTCGTCCTGATAGCGAAACCAGAGATCGGTCGTGGCAAGCATACTTATCCTTAGAGGTGAAAGTCACCCTGATACAGTTTGATATCCAGCGTGGTGCTCATCTGCTGGTAGCGGATCATCACCCGGGTAAACAGCAGCCCTACCAGCATCGCCAGCGAACGATAGCCCTTCGGCACGCTACGGTAGCCAAAACGTAATGTTTGCGCACGATGAATCGCCAGCGCTTCGTCTAACAGAATAAAAATAAAGCGCCAGGTTAGCAGGATTTGCTCGGTCAGCAGCCGCGGCACCCGCCCGCGCTTGAGCAGCACAATAAGCTGCGGGAACGGCAGATTCAGCACCAGCCAGAAGGTGGACGCCAGCGCCGCCAGGCTGCGCCAGAAGGTCTGATTGGCGGTCGTCAGCCCCTCCGACGTGATGCCCAGCCAGACGCTGCCCAGCGGCAGGCTCAGCAGCAGATCCTGCGGATTGCGGCTGACGCTAAACAGAATGGTCAGCACGCCGATCAGCAGGAAGCCAAACGGCAGCGCCATCCAGCGGCACCAGCGCCACGGCGAGACCCGCAGCAGCCAGCAGGTTAAGGCGGCAATCAGCGCCATTTCGATACCCTGCCCCAGCGGAGGCAGGGTAAAGGCCAGCACCATCAGCAGCAGCCAGAACAGGAACTTGCGCTCCGGCGCGACGTGAAACCAGCGGCTCTGATAGCTGAGTCGGTCAAACCCGGTCATCACGGCGCTGTCTGCCTTTGCTGTAGCCCAGAATATAGAAAATCACCGCCGCGCCGAGGGAGCCCTGGAGCGTAAACAGCAGGCTCTCAATTTCTCCACTCGCCGGTTCGTACAGCGGCTGGAACCACGGCTCATAGTGCGGCGCGACCACCTGAATCTGGCTCTCCGCCTCGCCATCCGAACCGCCAAACTCGCCGCCGTGATCGACAAAGAACGGCAGGATCACCAGCGCCACCACCATGGCTAACAATATCAGCGTCTTTTTCATGTTAATGCCCCTGTGCGGTAATCAGCTGACGTTTGGTCAACTGGTCGTAGATCATGACGGTTAACAGTCCTTCAGCAATGGCGATCGGGATCTGGGTCAGGCAGAAGATCCCCATAAACTTGACGATCGATCCGGTCGCGCCGGCGGTCGGATCCGGGAAGGCCACGCCGAGCTGTACGGAGGTGACAAAGTAGGTCACCAGATCCGCCAGCATCGCGCAGAGAAACACCCCGACATCGCGGCGAAGGCCTGCGCGGCAGGCCATTTTCCACACCATATAGCCGACCACCGGCCCGATTACCGCCATCGACATCCCGTTCGCGCCGAGCGTCGTCAGCCCGCCGTGCGCCAGCAGCAGCGCCTGGAACAGCAGCACGATGGCGCCAAGGATCGCCACCACGCCAGGCCCGAAGAGAATCACCGCCAGGCCGACGCCGGTCGGGTGCGAACAGCTACCGGTCACGGAAGGAATTTTCAGCGCCGAGAGGACAAAAATAAACGCCCCGCACAGCGCCAGCAGCACCTTCTGGTTGTTATCTTCCTGCACGATGCGGCGCAGGCGCACCAGCCCGTACCACAGGCAGGGTAAAAACAGCAGCCACCATGCCAGGGCCCACATCGGCGGTAAAAATCCCTCCATAATGTGCATCGCGAAAGCCTTTTCGGGTACCACTATCAGCAATAGCGCCGCAGCTAACCCGCTGAAAGACAGCTGTTTTAGCTGTTGTTCAAGTTTCATTCTGCATACTCCCACTGTTTATTGACCAGAATGGTCGAGAAATAGGGCAGCGGCTGGTCGTCGCTGACGTCACGGAGATGGCGCCAGCACTGCTCGCCCGGCAGCGTGGCTTCGGACATCATCAGCGCGGCATCCAGCAGACCGTTTTTCGCCAGCAGCGCTTTGATGCGGGGAAACCGCCCGTACACTTTCATCAGCACCAGGCTTTCATGCTGGCGCAGCGCCTGCTCGATTTCCGTTTCCGGCGCGGTGCAGGAGATCACCGCCAGCGACTGCTGCTCCATGGCCAGCGGCGTTTTTGAACGCGCGGCAATGGCGGCGAAAGAGGTGACGCCGGGAACAATCTCCAGCCACTCCGGGCTGCCGATACGCTGGAGTAAGAACACCCAGGTGCTGAACAGCATGGCGTCACCGAGGGTAATAAACCCGACCTGCTTGCCCGCCTCCACTTCCTGCACCAGCGCCGCGGCGACCTCATCCCATACCGCCTCTTTTTCCGCGCTGTCGGCGCTCATCGGGAAATGGCAGCAGCGCACTTCGGTCCGTTCGCCGATATACTCCCGCACGATGGAGAGCGCGAGGCTGTCGCCGCCTTTACGTCCGGCGGGGGCGTAGAGAATGTCCAGCTTGCCCAGTACCCGCGCCGCGCGCACGGTGATCAGGTCGGCGGCGCCAGGGCCGGTACTCAGGGCATACAGTTTGCCGCTCATGCCGCCTCCTCCATTGCCAGGCTCAGCGCCTGCTGCAGGTGAGCGACGAACATTGCGCGCACCGCCGGATTCTCTCCCAGCCCGTTCAGCCACGGCGTCGCCGTGATACCGGCGGCGTTGAACAGCGTTTTCCAGGAGTCCTCTTCGTCCGAGGCCATATCGTTAATGGCGTGATCGCCGGCCACCAGCATCAGCGGCATCAGGTGCACGCCCTTCACCCCCTGCCGGCGCAGGCTGTCGATAAGAATATCGACTTCCGGATAGCTCTCGACCGCGCCGACCCGCGCCGGAAACCCCTTCGCCGTCATCATATGGTCCAGACAGGCGTAGGCGGCGAAAGCGTGATGGCTGGCGCCGTGGCCCATAAAGACCACCGTTTCATCGGCGGCAAGCGGCGGCATCTGCTGGCGCAGCGCCTGCATCAGCTGGACATAATCATTATGGCTGCTCAGCAGCGGCGCCCCCAGCGTCAGGCGGAGGAACAGCGGGCGCAGGCTTTGCACTTCACGGACGATCTTTTCATATTCATCGCCGTTGATAATGTGCAGCGACTGAATCGCCACATCCTGGTAGCCCTGCTCGGCCAGCTTCTGCAACGCCTGCAGCGGCGTATCAATCTCGATACCGTCGCGCTGCTTGAGCTTGCGGATAATCATCCCGGAGGTGAAGGCGCGAAAGGTGTCGCGGTCCGGGCAGCTGGCCGCCAGCTCGCGCTCGCAGGCGACGATATTCTTTTCACAGGTGTCGGGATAGCTGGTGCCAAAACTGACCACCAGAAGCGCTTTTTTCATTTCGGACTCCTTAAGCAGCGGCCAGCCAGCGCGCTAAGCGCCGGGCAAAGGCAGCCTGACTTTCCAGTAATTCTTCACCGGTCACCAGCGGTGCCGGGCGCGTAATCACGATGCAGGGGATACCGGCATCCAGACAGGGTTGTACTTTTTCCTGATAGCCGCCTTCGGCGCCGGAGGCCTTGGTGATCACCACATCGGCCCGGCACTGGCGGTAGAAAGCGGCGTTGAACTCGGCGCTGAACGGCCCGCACAGGGCGAAAATCTCGCCAACGCCGAACCCCAGCCCGGCGCACTGGGCGATGACATCGGCGACCGGCAACACCCGGGCCAGCAGCGTTTTTTCGCCTAATCCCGCCCGCCAGCGCGCCAGATCTTTGCTTCCGGTAGTGAGCAGCACGCGAGGACCGAAGCGCCGCGCGACCTCGCAGGCCTGTTCAATGCTCTCCACGGTATAGAGCAGCGGATGCGTCAGGCCGCTCAGCTGTTCAGGGCGCTGATAGCGGCTCAGCAGTACGCCGGCGGTTTCGCAGGCCCGGACGATATTGCGGCTCACCGCTTCGGCGTAGGGGTGGGAAGCATCGATCACCCAGCGGGTCCGGTTAGCCTTCAGCCAGGCGATCATCTCCTCCAGCTCGAGACGCCCGCAGCGCACCTGGCCGCGAATGTCTCCCGCCAGCTGCTGGCCGGTGGGCGTCGCCACCGACAGGGTGTATTTAACCTGCGCCGCGTCAAGCTGCTGGCACAGCGCCCGCGCGTCGCTGGTTCCGCCCATCACCAGCACCTCGCCGTGGCTCACAGCACGTAGCCTCGCGGGGTGATCATCAGGCCATCCTGGATATACGTCGCTTTGTTGCCAACGATCACCAGGCTGGTCATATCGACCGGTGCAAAATCCATCTCCCCCAGGGTGGTCAGCCATTTCTCCTGTTTTTTACGTCCGGCGGACTTCACGACCCCCACCGGAGTCTGCGCGCTTTTGCTGGCCGACAGCAGCTCAAAGGCGCGCGCCAGATGGCCCTCGCGGCCGCGGCTGCGCGGGTTGTAAAAACAGATCACGAAGTCGGCTTCCCCGGCGGCGACAATACGTTTTTCAATCACCGGCCAAGGTGTCAGCAGGTCGCTGAGGCTGATATGGCAGAAGTCGTGCATCAGCGGCGCGCCCAGCAGCGAAGCGGCGGCGATGCTGGCGGTCATCCCCGGGATCAGGCGGACTTCCACATCCAGCTTCTGCTTGCTGACCAGCTCAAGCACCAGTCCGGCCATGCCGTAAATACCGGCGTCGCCGCTGCTGATCAGCGCCACGTTATGCCCGGCCTGCGCCAGCTCAATCGCCGCCTGGCAGCGCTCAATCTCTTTGCACATCCCGGTTTTGATCACCTGCTTATCGCCGGTAAAGGCTTTCACCAGGTGCGTGTAGGTTTTATAGCCAACGACGATTTCCGCCGCCTGCAGCGCTTCAATGGCCTCCATGGTCATCATGGACTGCGAGCCAGGGCCGATTCCGATTACGCTTAACATCAGTGTGAAACTCCCAAAGTGATAGTGACGCCCTGTTCGCGCAGGGTTTCGCCCAACAGTTGCCCATGGCTCAGCAGCCAGGCCGCCGGGCCGGATACGCTCCCCACGCCGACGGTTTTTCTGACGAACGATGAGGCGGGAAAATGGTGCTCATGCTCGCGTAGCGCATCAGCGGGAAAGGTTTCGAACGGTACGCGACAGCAGGAGGCCAGCTGAATCAGCCCCTGCTCGTGCTTCTTCAGCGTGACGCTGCCGATGGCTTTCAGCGCCAGCGGATCCAGACGCTGCGCCTCAAGCTGGCGCGCCAGCAGCGCTGCTAACAGCGGGAATGGCGTATCGCGACGGCAGCCAATTCCGGCGACCACCCGCTGCGGCACCAGCTTCCAGTGCGGCACGGCGATGGCCGGCAGCTCGTTGCGCAGCGTGACGCAGACCAGCGCGTCCAGCTCGGGAAGCTGGTGCAGATCGGTCACGGTGATAAATCCCCGCCGGTCGCAGCGGCTGACGTCTTCATCCAGCTCGTCGTCCCACCACAGACCGACGCGCTGCTGGCTGACCAGCATCTGGTTGACGGTTTTCACCGCCGCGCGGAAGTCGCTCATCCGGGCATTAAGCTGGAATGCCAGGGTATCCAGCGCCGCCATCTCGTTGACGTCGGTGGCGGTGGTGATCACCGGGTCGGCGCCGAGCATCCCGGCCAGATAGCGGCTGAGGGCATTCGCGCCCCCCGCGTGGCCGGAAAGCAGGCTAATAACGTGCTGGCCGCGCTCGTCAATCACCACTACCGCCGGGTCGCTGAACTTGTCATTCACCAGCGGGGCCAGCACGCGTACCGCGATCCCGGTGGCGCCGATGAAAATCAGCGCCGAATAGCTGCTGAAGGCCTCGCGCGCGGCGCTGGCAAAACCGTTTTCAAAGGGGAGAAACCCCTCTTCCAGCAGCTTCTCGCTGGTAAAGCAGGTTAACGGCAGCATCGCCGCCAGCCGTTTCGCCAGCCGCACGCCGCCAGGGGTCAGGCAGAAAAGCGCGATTGATTCAGGCTTTACGGTATTCATGGCTAAAGTCCGCCGCGTAGAGTTTTGAGTAGTGATACTCAGAGCCCAGGAAATTCCCGACCAGAATGAGCGCCGTTTTGCGGATCCCCGCCTCGCGTACCTTGTCGCCAATATCCGCCAGGGTACCGCGTACGGTCTGGCTTTCCGGCCAGGTCGCTTTGTAGATCACCGCCACCGGCGTGGTTGCCGGGTAGCCGCCTTCCATCAGGCGCTCCGCCACCCGGTGAATGCGCTGTACGGAAAGGTAAATCGCCATCGAGGTCTGGTGGCTGGCAAACGACTCAAGCTGCTCGCGCTCCGGCACCGGCGTGCGCCCTTCGAGGCGGGTAATAATCAGGCTCTGGGAGACTTCCGGGACGGTGTATTCGACGCCCAGCTCCGCCGCGGCGCCCAGAAACGCGCTGACGCCCGGCACCACCTGCCAGTCGATGCCGCGTTTGGTCAGCTCTTCGCCCTGCTCGCGGACCGAGCCGTACAGCGACACGTCCCCGGTCTGTAAACGCACCACCGTTTTCCCGGCTTTAACGCCGGCTTCCATCAGGTCGAGAATTTGCGCTAGATGCAGTTCGGCGCTGTCGTGACACTCGGCGCCGGGCGGACAGTACTCCAGCAGCGCGGTGTTTATCAGCGACCCGGCGTAGATCACCACCTGGGCCTGCTGGAGCAAGCGGTAGCCTTTGAGGGTAATCAGCTCACGGTCGCCCGGCCCTGCTCCAACGAACCACACACAACGGGGGTCAAATGTCTCAGCCATGGTTTTCTTCCTTCTGACAGGCGATAACAAAAACGGGATTATTCGGTTTGAAATAGTGGCCGCTGCCCAGCGCGGTCAGCGATGAAACGTTCAGCTGCAGGCAATCAACCTGTTCGATTCCCTTCAGCCGCAGATAGTCGAGAGCGGCGTTCAGGTTCTCCTGGAGGATAAAGGTCATCACCAGGCGACCGCCGGGGTAGAGCTGCTGCCACGACCAGTCAATGAGCTCGTCGAGGCGGCCGCCGCTGCCGCCCATAAAAATGGCGTCGGCCCGCTCGGTGATCACCATCGGCGCTTCGCCGGGCAGGATCTCAATGTTGCCGCAGGCGAAATGCTGGCGGTTTTCGTCCAGTAGCTGCAGGGCCGCGGGATTGCGTTCGACCGCCGTTACCTGCAGCGAGGGGTACTGCAGCGCCGCCTCAATCGACACGCTGCCGGTACCGGCGCCGATATCAATCAGGTGGCTTGCCCGGTGTAGCTCAAGTTTGGCCAGCGCCAGCGCGCGAACCGCCTCTTTGGTCATCGGCACCTTCTCGCCGCGCAGAAAAAGCTCATCTTTCATCGAGGATCACCACCGCGTTCATCTCATATTCGCCGTCGACCTCACTGACCGGTAGCCAGCGGATCCGCTCGTTATCCATCGCCAGATTTTCGCCAATCACCATCCAGCGATACCCTTTACCCCGCGCCGCCAGCTGGGCGGCGATTTCCCGCGGCCCGCAGCGCCCGTCGGTCACCATCGCCACCTTGCGCTGGCGAGCCAGCTCATCAAAACAGACGTCCCGCCCGTGGCTGCTGGTCAGCCAGATATCGTTCATATCGATACCGGCCTTCGCGCAGAGATACTGCACCGCGCTGATGCCGGGGATAATGCGCACGCGCTCGATGCCAAAGTGGGCTATCAGCCGCGTACCGATGCCGTAAAACAGCGGGTCGCCGGAGGCCAGCACCACCACCTTCTGCGCTTCGCGTTCGCCGAGCCATACCAGCAGTTCGGCAATATTGGCGCCCAGCGCAAACCGTTCGCCGTCAAACTCAGGGAACTGCTGTAAATGGCGCTTGCCGCCCACCAGCGCGTCCGCGCTGGCGACCGCGTCCCGCGCCGCCGGCGTCATCAGATGCAGGCCTGACGGACCCATGCCGACCACCGTTAACATGACATCTCCCGCGCAATGTCGGCGATCGGCCGATTGCTGCCGAGGACCTTGTTATCAAAGGAGAACATGATGGCGTCGCAGACGGGCGGCGTTTTGGTAAAGCGCAGCATCTGCATCACCCGCAGGCAGATGCGTTCGGCAAGATGGCGATAGATATGCTGAAAACCGTACGCGTCGATGTGCTCCATCGCCGCTTCGGTGGTATCGCATTCGCTCACCAGCTGCAGCAGCGCCAGCGGCGCGCCCAGCAGCGCCAGATGCGCGACCAGGGTTTCCATCCGCGCATCGGCGATATGGCTGTGGGTGTGGAAGATCCCGGCGGCGACTTTAATCAGCTTGCCGGGATGGCCAATCAGCACGATCTGGCGGAACCCGAGGCGCACGGCCTCTTCAATCATGTAGCCGACGAAGTTGCTCATGGTGACCACCACCTGCGAGTCGATGCCCATCTGCTCGCGTACGAAGCGCTCGCCGTGGTTGCCCGGCACCAGCACCACCCGCTCCAGCCCCGCCGCGCGCTTAATTTCCAGCTCCAGCGACAGCGAACGCTTCCAGCTCTCCTCCGACATCGGCGTCACGATACCGGTGGTGCCGATAATCGAGATGCCGCCCAGGATCCCCAGCCGCGAGTTATAGGTTTTCTGCGCCCGCGCCTCGCCTTCCGGGGCGAAAATCTCTACCGTCGCCCCGCGCGACGGGCCAATCGCCTCGCGCACCGCCGACTCGATGGTGTGGCGCGGGGTGCGGTTAATCGCCGGGCTGCCGATGGGCAGGCCGATCCCTTTACGAGTGACCGTGCCGACGCCTTCGCCGCCGCGCAGGGTAATCTCGCCGGAATCGTCGAGCGTCACGCGGGCGAAAATCAGCATCCCGTGGGTGGCGTCAACGTCATCGCCGCCGTCTTTACGGATGGCGGCGATCGCCTGCTGCCCTTCAACGTGCGGCGACTCGACGTTAAGGCACAGGGTGACGCCGGAAGGGGTGACAATGGAGACCTGATGAATCAGATGCTGACGCATCACCATCAGCGCCGCGACCTTTGCTGCCGCGGTGGCGCAGGATCCGGTGGTATAGCCTTTGCGCAGCGCCTTGCCGTTGTGCCATACCGGGGCGTCAAAGGATTGCTCGCTCATCGCGCCCCCTGTAAGTGGTACAAAATGGCGTTGACGATGGCGGCGGCGACGTTGCTGCCGCCTTTACGACCCAGCGCGGCGATGCCCGGCAGGCCGCTCTGCGTCAGGGCCTCTTTCGACTCCGCCGCGCCGACGAAACCGACCGGCACGCCAATCACGCCGTTGGCCGCGACGTCATGCTCCAGCAGACGAAACAGCGCGGTGGGCGCATTGCCGAAAACAAACACCTTCTCGCCCTCTTCGGCGACCGCGATATCAACCGCCGCCATCGAGCGGGTCATCCCCTGCGCTTTGGCCTCCGCCACCACCCGCGGATCGCTGATATAGCAGCGGCACTCGCCGCCGAATTTCGCCAGCAGGGTTTTATTGATCCCGGACAGGGCCATGGTGGTATCGGTATAAAGCGTGCAGGGCTGGCTCAGGGCGGCGCTCAAGCGCGGAAGCACGTCGGGCGAAAACCACAGGATATCCAGCCAGTCAAAATCAGCGGTGGTGTGGATTACCCGCTTGATAATGGCTTCGTGCAGCGGGCTGGCAAAGCGGTAGTCCGGGCGGGTCTGCGCAATAATGTCGCCAATAATGTCGAAGCTTTTCGCCTCAATCGCCTGCGGTTGCTGGATATAGTGCATTCATTTGTCCTCAGGCAGCGCCGACCAGCCAGTACCGGACCGCCATAAACAGCGCCAGCGCCAGGGTCGAAGACACCCACATCAGTCGAATCGTTCGGGAAATATCGTCTACGGAAATATCGCGCGTCGCGTCGCCGATCCACGGTTTCTCCACGCGCTGTCCAAAGTAATCGTTAGGGCCGCCAAGCCGGATGCCGAGCGACCCGGCGACCGCCGCTTCCGACCAGCCGCAGTTCGGGCTGCTGTGGTTGTAGCGGTCGCGCCAGCCGATGCGCAGCGCGCGGCCGCCCGCTTCACCGCAGAGGAGAGCGGCGAGGCTGATAAGCAGCCAGCTCAGGCGGGCGGGGATAAAGTTGGCGACATCATCGAGGCGGGCGCTGACCATGCCGATGGCCCGATATTTTTCGTGCTTATAGCCGACCATCGAATCCAGGGTGTTGACCGCTTTATAGGCCATCGCCAGCGGCGCGCCGCCCAGCAGCAGAAAGAAGAGCGGCGCGATAATGCCGTCGACGGTGTTCTCCGCGACGGTTTCCACCACCGCGCGATTAATCTGCTGCGGCGCAAGCTGCGACGTGTCGCGCCCGACGATCCACGACAGCTTGATACGGCTCTCCGCCAGATCCCCCGCGCGCAGCGGGCGCTCGACGTCCCGCGCCGACTGCGCCAGGCAGCGTCCGGCCAGCACGGTGAAAATCATCCATACCTCAACCAGCCAGCCAAGCCACGGATGAATCGTCCGCGCCAGCGCCAGCACGCCCCAGCAGACGCTCCACGTTAGCCCGACCACCACCAGCCACATCACGGCGCCGCCGACGCGCAGGGCGACATCGCTGCGGCAATAGCGGCGCACGCCGCGCTGAACGGCGGCGATCAGGTTGCCTATCCAGCGCACCGGATGCGGCCAGCTCTGCGGATCGCCGATGATAAAATCGAGGAGCCAGGCAACGCCCCATGCCAGCAGCGTCATAGCGCGCTCCTTGCCGCAGCCAGCCAGTGGTTGAGCATGATGGGACGCTGCGCAAAGTGCAGGTGCAGATAGCTGGCGAACGTGTTGCCCACCTGCCAGCCGCCCGACCACTGCTGAAGGGTCATACCGTCGCGGACTTTACGGCAGGCCAGGACCGCCGGGATCTCAGGGGTAAAATCCGAGTAGTGAAACTCATGCCCGCGCAGGGTTTCGCCGGGCGCCGCCAGCAGCGTTTGCCGCATCGCCCGCGCCTCGCAGTAGCCAAAGCGGGTAAGCCGTTTGCCCATCTTGCTGTGGCCGGGAATCAGATTGGCCATCGGATAGATGTCGCCGCTGGCGTCTTCAAGGGTGCTGCCGAGATACATCAAACCGCCGCACTCGGCGTAAATCGCCACCCCGCGCCGGTGCGCCTCCCGCAGCTGCGCCAGCATCGACGTATTGGCCGCCAGCCCGGCGGCATGAATTTCCGGATAGCCGCCGCCGAGCCAAATCATCTGGCACGGCGGAAGCTCGCTATCGCGCAGCGGGCTGAAGCGCACGATATTCACCCCGCAGCGCTCAAGCAGCGTAAGGTTATCCGGGTAGTAAAAGTTGAAGGCTTCGTCGTCGGCCAGCGCCAGCGTCAGGCCCGCGCCGGCGTCGGGCGACGGCAGCGGGGGCCACTCCCCGGCGGGTAGGGCGGTGAGCTGGCTAAGAGCCAGGAGCCGTTCAATATCCAGCGTTTGCGTCAGCGTTTGGGCAAAATCGCGCCACGGCTGCTGATTGACCAGCGACTCGCGGGCGGTGACCAGCCCCAGATGGCGTTCGGGTAACGCCACCCCTTCCACGCGCGGTACGTAGCCGAGCACCGGCAGCCCGCAATAGCGTTCAATGGCGCCTTTGAGAAGCTGATAATGGGATTCGCTGTTGACGCGATTAACGATAACGCCGGCGATATTCAGGCTGGGGTCGAAGTGTTGAAATCCCATCACCGTGGCGGCGATGGAGGTGGAAACCGCTTTGCCATCTACCAGCAAAATGACCGGACAGCCGAGCTGTTTAGCCATCGCGGCGGTGCTGCAGTAGCCAGGGTCGGTACCGAAGCCGTCATACAGTCCCATCACGCCCTCAATGACCGCGATATCCGCCCGCTGCATCCGTTCGCAAAACAGCGCATTGAGCACCGGTTCCGGGAGCATAAAGCTGTCGAGGTTGCGGGAAGCGACGCCGCTGACGGCGGTGTGCCAGCCGGTATCGAGGTAGTCCGGGCCGACTTTGCAGGGCTGAACCCGCATACCGCGCTGCTTCAACAGGCTGAGCAGACCAAGCGTAACGGTGGTTTTACCACAACCGCTGCCGGTACCTGCGAGAATAAATGCGTGCTGCCTGGCTGCCATACCCCGATCCTGTGCCGGGTGGTAGGGCTGCGTGCATTCCCAGTCTTTCGACTGTACGCATCTGAGCAACCCACTTCCCACCGAAGTTGTTGATTGTTACCGACAGGCAGGTCTTCTGGCTTAGCGTCGTCCTCTCCCATCCTTCCCAATCCGCTAAGCAGATCAGTGGCTAAATATGGGTTCGTCAGCATCACAGCAGCGGGGGCTGCGGGGGATTCACACCCCCTTCCCTGGCGCCTGTCGGTTTAGTCCGTCATGATTCGAGCGGGACTGCCCGGCTCGCATGATTTCCGGAATATCTTACGGAAGCTGGATGGCTCCCGTCGTGTTTAATTTTTAATTACCAAGGCCGTTTCATTACGCCGATGGCGCGCTGAAAGCCATTTCGGATATCACTCTATCCCATCAAATAAATAAAAACTGGTGCAGCTTATCGTTCTCTCATTATTATTTTGTTGCGCTATGACAATTTATTGCTCTGAATGAGATATTTTCATTTTAGAATGAGCCAGATACAAGGGCATATCAAAAATCGGCAATAACAAAATATTGTCATTTAAAATGACTCAGTTTGTGATCTGGCGTTAATTTGCTGGCGATAGGCCTGCGGAGTGACCTGATAAGCCTGGCGAAAAACTTTGCAAAAATAGCTGGTTTGCGAAAATCCTAAATTCCGCGCAATGCTGGCGATGCTCCAGTCGCTGTGGCAAAGCAGCTCTTTGGCGCTCACCATCCGCTGATGGTTCACCCACGCGTTAAAACCGATACCCTGATATTTTTTAAATAACTTACTGAAGTAATAGGGGCTGAGATAAACGTGGGCGGCGACGTCTTCCAGGCGAAGCTCGTCGGATAAATGGGCGTCAATGTAGCGCAGCGCTTTCTTCATTTTGCTGTCGTGAGGGCTGGCGACCCGGCTGGCGCGCGCGGGTTCCGGCTGCTGGGGATTATCTTTAATCACCACAAAGTTGAGCTGCTTTTTCAGGCAGTTCTCGACGATCAGCTTCAGTAAATCCGCGGAGGCAATCACTCTGGAGTAGTCCATCTCCGGCACGTCGCGGAACGCGTTGAGCAGCTCGGGGTCCGCCTGCCAGCCGTCGTCCACGTTGAGGATATCCACCAGTTCTACATCGTTGCTTAAGCGCACCTGCCCGCATAGCACGAAGCCCACAAGGTGCCCTGCGATAACCAGAGGAATGGAAAAATCGGTTAACCCGGCGTGGCAGCGGTAGATACAGAGCTGATCGGTTTTTGACGCCTCGAGGCCGCCGCAGCGGTCGCTCATCCGGCAGCGGGTGCTGTGCTGAGGGTGCTGGCGCATCAGCTGGCAGAAAGGAGTGAAGTTAAACAGTTCAGATATTTCATCACCGTGAATATTGACAACCACAACCGCCAGACTGGTGGCCTGCGCAAAATCCTGTGCGATTTTATTAATGAGTTCTGAGTTCAGTGTGCTCGCAGAAATCATGATAAAACCTCTCAGTTAATTTTTTGTTATAAATAAAACATTTCTTTAATATTCACTTCCTTTCATCATCATTTACCGCCAACGATAAAAGAATATTACGATAGCAAAAGTCTCCCATCCGTGGGAGACGTTTTTGGCCAGTTCGTGATACCGGTTCATGAAAATTTTTCGCTATTTCAGCGGATGCATTAATCCTCTAATTTACAGGTATTACACGGTAAGTTATTTCCTATCAGATAACGATAGATGGCCGCGCCGAGGCAGGCGCCGATCAGCGGCGCAATAATCGGCACAATAAAGTACGGAATATCCCTTCCGCCGGTCATCGCGATATCGTCCCAGCCCGCCATCCACGTAAACAGCTTCGGCCCAAAATCACGCGCCGGATTCATCGCAAAGCCGGTCAGCGGCCCGGTTGACGCGCCAATCACCGCCACCAGCAGGCCAATCAGCAGCGGGGCCAGCGGCCCTTTCGGCACCCCGTTGCCGTCGTCGGTCAGCGCCATAATCATCCCCATCAGCATGGAGGTGATCACCACTTCGACCAGCGCCGCATGCCAGATGCTCAGCGAGGCCGCCGGGTAGGTGCTGAAAATACTCGCCAGCTGCAGGCTCTCAACGCTGCCGCGAGCGATATGGTGGGCGGATTCAAACTCGGTAAACATAGTGCTGTACAGCACATAGGCCAGCACCGCGCCGCCGAAGGCGCCCGCGACCTGGGAGACAATATAGGGGAAGACTTTGCGCCCGGGAAAACAGGCAAATAGCCATAACGCAACGGTCACCGCCGGGTTGAGATGGCCGCCGGATATTCCCGACGTCAGATAGACGGCAAGCGAGATCCCCAGACCCCAGATAATGCATATCTCCCACAGTCCGAGGCTGGCTCCCGCCACCTTTAACGCGCTCAGGCAGCCGATGCCGAAAAACAAAAACAGCCCGGTGCCCAGAAACTCGGCGGTACATTGCGCTTTTAACGAATCATTCATGGTGACACCTTCTTAGCAGAGTTCGTGTCCTGACCAGCCAACCTCCTGCTGGCAGTAGAGTACAACGGGCACCACTATATGAACTCCGCTCCGCAAATTGTTGGCAACCTGCTGACGGCGGCCCCGGAAAATTCGGGCATCAATAACAAATTATTGTCATTGAATAACTCAAAATAGCATTGCTCACGCGCGGATTTCGCAATTACGCCATCGCCATGACATGCAAAAATATTGCTAAAACCAACTCATCGTTTTCCAACAAACATCACAAATCAGTTTTTCTCGCATAGCAGATAAAATTAAATTCGTCATGAACAAATTTGTAAATATGGAATATACAAAACAAGATAATCACATAACAATAAATAAAAATAACAATTAAAATCAATAGATTAAATTTACATGTAGCAATTTTATATTATTCAATACCCACTATTTTTTCACCATCAAATTCAAGTCAGCCATTCTTTTTCCTCGCATCTTCTTATAGTCCCAACTATCGGAACACTCCATGCGAGGTCTTTATGCAACAAGAAGCACTAGGAATGGTAGAAACCAAAGGCTTAACCGCAGCCATAGAGGCCGCTGATGCAATGGTTAAGTCAGCCAATGTGATGTTAGTGGGCTATGAAAAGATTGGCTCCGGACTGGTGACCGTCATCGTACGCGGCGACGTTGGCGCGGTAAAAGCGGCCACCGATGCGGGGGCCGCCGCCGCACGTAACGTGGGTGAAGTGAAAGCCGTACACGTCATCCCACGCCCCCACACCGATGTAGAAAAAATCTTACCGAAGGGAATTAGCCAATGAGCAGCAATGAGCTGGTGGAACAGATCATGGCTCAGGTGATTGCCCGCGTGGCAACGCCGGAACAGCAGGCCATCCCTACTGAAAACCATCCAATACGAGAGACGGCTATGGCAGAAAAAAGCTGCAGTTTAACGGAATTTGTCGGGACCGCCATTGGCGACACCCTGGGTCTGGTTATCGCCAACGTCGATACCGCCCTGCTGGATGCGATGAAGCTTGAAAAGCGCTATCGCTCCATCGGCATTCTCGGCGCCCGCACCGGCGCAGGCCCGCACATTATGGCGGCGGACGAAGCGGTGAAAGCCACCAATACCGAAGTGGTCAGCATTGAGCTGCCGCGCGATACCAAAGGCGGAGCGGGCCACGGTTCGCTGATTATTTTGGGCGGTAACGACGTTTCCGACGTTAAGCGCGGTATCGAAGTCGCGCTGAAAGAGCTCGACCGCACCTTTGGCGATGTTTACGGCAACGAAGCCGGGCATATCGAGCTACAGTACACCGCTCGCGCCAGCTACGCGCTGGAAAAAGCCTTCGGCGCGCCGATTGGCCGGGCCTGCGGCATCATCGTCGGCGCACCGGCCTCCGTGGGCGTGCTGATGGCCGATACCGCCCTGAAGTCAGCCAACGTGGAAGTCGTGGCCTATAGCTCTCCGGCGCACGGCACCAGCTTCAGTAACGAAGCCATTCTGGTGATTTCCGGCGACTCCGGCGCGGTCCGCCAGGCGGTCACCTCCGCGCGCGAAATCGGCAAAACCGTCCTTGCGACCCTCGGTGCTGAACCGAAAAACGATCGCCCGTCCTACATCTGATACCCACGAGGCTGATTCATGAGATCGAAAAGATTTGAAGCACTGGCGAAACGCCCTGTGAATCAGGACGGCTTCGTTAAGGAGTGGATCGAAGAAGGCTTTATCGCGATGGAAAGCCCGAACGACCCGAAACCGTCGATTAAAATCGTTAACGGCGCGGTGACCGAGCTGGACGGGAAACCGGTAAGCGATTTTGACCTGATCGACCACTTTATCGCCCGCTACGGTATCAACCTGAACCGCGCCGAAGAAGTGATGGCGATGGATTCGGTCAAGCTGGCCAACATGCTGTGCGATCCGAACGTTAAACGCAGCGAAATCGTCCCGCTGACCACCGCGATGACGCCGGCGAAAATTGTCGAAGTGGTTTCGCATATGAACGTCGTCGAGATGATGATGGCGATGCAGAAAATGCGCGCCCGCCGCACCCCGTCCCAGCAGGCGCACGTCACCAACGTCAAAGATAACCCGGTACAGATTGCCGCCGACGCCGCCGAAGGGGCATGGCGCGGATTTGACGAACAGGAAACCACCGTTGCGGTAGCGCGCTATGCGCCGTTCAACGCCATCGCGCTGCTGGTGGGCTCGCAGGTAGGCCGTCCGGGCGTGCTGACGCAGTGCTCGCTGGAAGAAGCCACCGAGCTGAAGCTCGGCATGCTGGGCCACACCTGCTACGCCGAAACCATCTCCGTCTACGGCACCGAGCCGGTCTTTACCGACGGCGACGACACGCCGTGGTCGAAGGGCTTCCTCGCCTCGTCCTACGCCTCTCGCGGGCTGAAAATGCGCTTTACCTCCGGCTCCGGCTCGGAAGTGCAGATGGGCTACGCCGAAGGCAAATCCATGCTTTATCTGGAAGCGCGCTGCATCTACATCACCAAAGCCGCGGGCGTACAGGGTCTGCAAAACGGTTCCGTCAGCTGCATCGGCGTGCCGTCTGCGGTGCCTTCCGGCATTCGCGCGGTGCTGGCGGAAAACCTGATCTGTTCGTCGCTGGATCTGGAGTGCGCCTCCAGCAACGACCAGACCTTCACCCACTCCGATATGCGTCGTACCGCGCGCCTGCTGATGCAGTTCCTGCCGGGCACCGACTTTATCTCCTCCGGTTATTCCGCGGTGCCGAACTACGACAACATGTTCGCCGGCTCCAACGAAGATGCCGAAGACTTTGACGACTACAACGTCATCCAGCGCGACCTGAAGGTGGACGGCGGTTTGCGTCCGGTTCGCGAAGAGGACGTCATCGCCATCCGTAACAAAGCCGCCCGCGCGCTGCAGGCCGTGTTTGCCGGAATGGGGCTGCCGCCGATTACCGATGAAGAAGTTGAAGCCGCGACCTACGCCCACGGTTCGAAAGATATGCCGGAGCGCAACATCGTCGAAGACATCAAGTTCGCCCAGGAAATCATCAATAAAAACCGCAACGGTCTGGAAGTGGTGAAAGCGCTGGCGCAGGGCGGATTCACCGACGTGGCCCAGGACATGCTCAACATCCAGAAAGCCAAGCTGACCGGGGACTACCTGCATACCTCCGCGATTATCGTCGGCGACGGGCAGGTACTGTCGGCCGTCAACGATGTCAACGACTATGCCGGTCCGGCAACGGGCTATCGCCTGCAGGGCGAACGCTGGGAAGAGATTAAAAACATCCCTGGCGCTCTTGATCCCAACGAGATTGATTAAGGGGTGAGAAATGGAAATTAATGAAAAATTGCTGCGCCAGATAATAGAAGACGTGCTCAGCGAGATGAAGGGCAGCGATAAACCGGTCTCGTTTAATGCGCCGGCGGCCTCCGCGGCGCCCCAGGCCACGCCGCCCGCCGGCGACGGCTTCCTGACGGAAGTGGGCGAAGCGCGTCAGGGCACCCAGCAGGACGAAGTGATTATCGCCGTCGGCCCGGCTTTCGGCCTGGCGCAGACCGTCAATATCGTCGGCATCCCGCATAAGAGCATTTTGCGCGAAGTCATTGCCGGTATTGAAGAAGAGGGCATTAAGGCGCGCGTGATTCGCTGCTTTAAATCCTCCGACGTGGCCTTCGTCGCCGTTGAAGGCAATCGCCTGAGCGGCTCCGGCATCTCTATCGGCATCCAGTCGAAAGGCACCACGGTGATCCACCAGCAGGGGCTGCCGCCGCTCTCTAACCTGGAGCTGTTCCCGCAGGCGCCGCTGCTGACCCTGGAAACCTATCGCCAGATCGGCAAAAACGCCGCCCGCTATGCGAAACGCGAATCGCCGCAGCCGGTCCCGACGCTGAATGACCAGATGGCGCGGCCGAAGTACCAGGCGAAATCGGCCATTTTGCACATTAAAGAGACCAAGTACGTGGTGACGGGCAAAAACCCGCAGGAACTGCGCGTGGCGCTTTGATAAAGGATAACTCCATGAATACCGACGCAATTGAATCGATGGTACGCGACGTATTGAGCCGCATGAACAGCCTGCAGGGCGAGGCGCCTGCGGCGGCTCCCGCGGCTGGCGGCGCGTCCCGTAGCGCCAGGGTCAGCGACTACCCGCTGGCGAACAAGCACCCGGAATGGGTGAAAACCGCCACCAATAAAACGCTGGACGACTTTACGCTGGAAAACGTGCTGAGCAATAAAGTCACCGCCCAGGATATGCGTATTACCCCGGAAACCCTGCGCTTACAGGCCTCTATTGCCAAAGACGCGGGCCGCGACCGGCTGGCGATGAACTTCGAGCGCGCCGCCGAGCTGACCGCGGTACCGGACGATCGCATTCTTGAAATCTACAACGCCCTCCGCCCCTATCGCTCGACGAAAGAGGAGCTGCTGGCGATCGCCGACGATCTCGAAAGCCGCTATCAGGCGAAGATTTGCGCCGCTTTCGTTCGCGAAGCGGCCACGCTGTACGTCGAGCGTAAAAAACTCAAAGGCGACGATTAACTTCTCTAAGTAATTCGAGATGCATTGAGGCGGCAAGTGAGTGACAAATTCGTCTGGAACGAATTTGAACAGCCATAGGCTGGCTTTAGTGAGGGACAGGGATGTCCCTCATAACCCCGATGAGCTTACTGTAGTAAGTGATTCGGGTGAAAGAACGCAGCCAACAAAAAGGCAGTTTGAAGTACGACGAGAAAAGGGGTATGTGATGCGATATATAGCTGGCATTGATATCGGCAACTCATCGACGGAAGTCGCCCTGGCGACCCTGGATGAGGCTGGCGCGCTGACGATAACCCACAGCGCGCTGGCGGAAACCACCGGAATCAAAGGCACGTTGCGTAACGTGTTCGGGATTCAGGAGGCGCTCGCCCTCGTCGCCAGAGGCGCCGGGATCGCCGTCAGCGATATTTCGCTCATCCGCATCAACGAAGCGACGCCGGTGATTGGCGATGTGGCGATGGAAACCATTACCGAAACCATCATCACCGAATCGACCATGATCGGCCATAACCCGAAAACGCCCGGCGGCGCGGGGCTTGGCACAGGCATCACCATTACGCCGCAGGAGCTGCTAACCCGCCCGGCGGACGCGCCCTATATCCTGGTGGTGTCGTCGGCGTTCGATTTTGCCGATATCGCCAGCGTGATTAACGCTTCCCTGCGCGCCGGGTATCAGATTACCGGCGTCATTTTGCAGCGCGACGATGGCGTACTGGTCAGCAACCGGCTGGAAAAACCGCTGCCGATCGTTGACGAAGTGCTGTACATCGACCGCATTCCGCTGGGGATGCTGGCGGCGATTGAGGTCGCCGTGCCGGGGAAGGTCATCGAAACCCTCTCTAACCCTTACGGCATCGCCACCGTCTTTAACCTCAGCCCCGAGGAGACGAAAAACATCGTCCCGATGGCCCGGGCGCTGATTGGCAACCGTTCCGCCGTGGTGGTCAAAACGCCATCCGGCGACGTCAAAGCGCGGGCGATACCCGCCGGTAATCTTGAGCTGCTGGCCCAGGGCCGTAGCGTGCGCGTGGATGTGGCCGCCGGCGCCGAAGCCATCATGAAAGCGGTCGACGGCTGCGGCAGGCTCGATAACGTCACCGGCGAGTCCGGCACCAATATCGGCGGCATGCTGGAACACGTGCGCCAGACCATGGCCGAGCTGACCAACAAGCCGAGCAGCGAAATATTTATTCAGGACCTGCTGGCCGTTGATACCTCGGTACCGGTGAGTGTCACCGGCGGTCTGGCCGGGGAGTTCTCGCTGGAGCAGGCCGTGGGCATCGCCTCGATGGTGAAATCGGATCGCCTGCAGATGGCAATGATCGCCCGCGAAATCGAGCAGAAGCTCAATATCGACGTGCAGATCGGCGGCGCAGAGGCCGAAGCCGCCATCCTGGGGGCGCTGACCACGCCGGGCACCACCCGACCGCTGGCGATCCTCGACCTCGGCGCGGGCTCCACCGATGCCTCCATCATCAACCCCAAAGGCGACATCATCGCCACCCACCTCGCCGGCGCAGGCGACATGGTGACGATGATTATTGCCCGCGAGCTGGGGCTGGAAGACCGCTATCTGGCGGAAGAGATCAAGAAGTACCCGCTGGCCAAGGTGGAAAGCCTGTTCCATTTACGCCACGAGGACGGCAGCGTGCAGTTCTTCTCCACGCCGCTGCCGCCCGCCGTGTTCGCCCGCGTCTGCGTGGTGAAAGCGGACGAACTGGTGCCGCTGCCCGGCGATTTAGCGCTGGAAAAAGTGCGCGCCATTCGCCGCAGCGCCAAAGAGCGGGTCTTTGTCACCAACGCCCTGCGCGCGCTGCGTCAGGTCAGCCCCACCGGCAACATTCGCGATATTCCGTTCGTGGTGCTGGTCGGCGGTTCGTCGCTGGATTTCGAAGTCCCGCAGCTGGTCACCGATGCGCTGGCGCACTACCGCCTGGTTGCCGGACGGGGAAATATTCGCGGCAGCGAGGGCCCCCGAAACGCGGTGGCCACCGGCCTGATTCTCTCCTGGCATAAGGAGTTTGCGCATGAACGGTAATCACAGCGCCCCGGCCATCGCGATCGCCGTCATCGACGGCTGCGACGGCATGTGGCGCGAAGTGCTGCTGGGTATCGAAGAGGAAGGTATCCCTTTCCGGCTCCAGCATCACCCGGCCGGAGAGGTCGTGGACAGCGCCTGGCAGGCGGCGCGCAGCTCGCCGCTGCTGGTGGGCATCGCCTGCGACCGCCATACGCTGGTCGTGCACTACAAGAATTTACCCGCATCGGCGCCGCTTTTTACGCTGATGCATCATCAGGACAGTCAGGCCCAACGCAACACCGGTAATAACGCGGCACGGCTGGTCAAAGGGATCCCTTTCCGGGATCTGAATAGCGAAGCAACAGGAGAACAGCAGGATGAATAACGCACTGGGACTGGTTGAAACAAAAGGGTTAGTGGGCGCCATTGAGGCCGCCGATGCGATGGTGAAATCCGCCAACGTGCAGCTGGTCGGCTACGAAAAAATTGGCTCGGGCCTCGTCACCGTAATGGTGCGCGGCGACGTCGGCGCGGTCAAAGCGGCGGTAGACGCGGGCAGCGCGGCGGCGAGCGCGGTGGGCGAAGTGAAATCCTGCCACGTGATCCCGCGTCCGCACAGCGACGTTGAGGCCATTTTACCGAAATCAGCCTGATTGATGGCGAATAAGGAGCACCGCGTGAAGCAATCACTGGGATTACTTGAAGTTTGTGGTCTGGCACTGGCTATCAGCTGCGCCGATATCATGGCGAAATCCGCTTCTATCACGCTGGTCGCCCTCGAAAAGACCAATGGTTCAGGCTGGACGGTGATTAAAATTACCGGTGATGTGGCCTCCGTGCAGGCGGCCATCACCACCGGCGCACAGTTTGCCGGGCAGCGAAACGGCCTGGTGGCCCACAAAGTCATCGCCAGGCCCGGAGAAGGGATCCTGCGCGCGGAGGCGCCCCCGCCCTCCGTCATGCAACCTGAACCTGAAGCGTCAGGGACGGCTGATGTCGTTTCGCCAGCGCCAGCAGAAGAGCTTCCCCAGCAACACGGCGTGGTCAGCTGCAACCTGTGCCTCGATCCAAAATGTCCACGCCAGAAGGGTGAGCCGCGCTCGCTTTGCATTCATCCCGGCAAGCGAGGTGAAGCGTAATGGATAAACAGCTTCTGGAATCAACGGTCAGCAAAGTTCTCGACGAGATGCGGCTACGGCCCATCCCGCTGGGGGTTTCAAATTGTCATATCCACCTGTCGGCGGCGGATTACGAACGCCTGTTCCCCGGCCATCCCATCAGCGAGAAAAAGGCGCTGCTGCAGCCGGGACAGTACGCCGCGGAGCAAACCGTCACCCTGGTGGGGCCGAAGGGGCAGCTTAAAAATGTGCGCCTGCTCGGTCCGCTGCGCTCGGTAAGCCAGGTGGAAATCTCGCGTACCGATGCCCGAACCCTGGGGGTTGCGGCGCCGCTGAGGATGTCCGGCGATCTGAAAGGGACGCCGGGCATCCGCCTGGTCAGCCCTTTTGGCGAGCTGGAGCTGGCGTCAGGGGTTATCGTCGCGCAGCGGCATATTCATATGTCGCCGCTCGATGCGCTGATCCTGCGGGTCGCCCACGGCGACAGAGTTTCGGTGGCTATTGAAGGCGACGCGCGCGGGCTGCTCTTCAACAACGTGGCGGTTCGCGTTTCGCCGGATATGCGCCTCGAAATGCACATTGATACCGATGAAGCCAACGCCGCCGGCGCCGATAACCCGCAGGTCTTTGCCCGGCTGGTAGGCCCGCGATGAACGGCGAAGTTCTGCAGCGCATCGTGGAGGAGATTGTCTCCCGGCTGCAGCGTCGCGCCCATAGCACGGCGACGCTGAGCGTGGCGCAATTGCGCGATGCCGACTGCCGGAGCCTGTTCTGCCAGCACGCGTCGCTGCGCATTCTGCTCGTCGACCTGCCGCTGCTGGGCCAGCTGACGGAAGCGGAAACCGACGATCCCGCGGCCCGCAACATTCACGACGCGCTGGCTTTTGGCCTCCGCGTACAGCTCACCCTGCACCGCCAGCTGCTGCCGGTTATCCCGGTTAAAAAACTGGCCCGCCTGCCGGTGAACTTCACCGACGAGCGCGGAGTGCCGCTGACCCTGCACGCGGGTCCGGTGCTGAGCTATCGCGACGTCGCGCCGCTGGGCCAGGGGCGCCTGGTTATCCACCGCAAATGCCTCGTAACCGCGCTGGCGCGCGACGCGGCGCAGGCGCGGAATATTGAACTCATTAAGCAGGAGTAAATCATGCATCTGGCACGAGTCACGGGCGCGGTTGTCTCCACGCAAAAATCGCCTTCCCTGGTCGGCAAAAAGCTGCTGCTGGTGCGGCGGGTCAGCGCCGATGGCGAGCTCCCCGCCTCGCCGACCTCCGGCGATGAAGTCGCCGTGGATTCCGTCGGCGCGGGGGTTGGCGAGCTGGTGCTGCTCAGCGGCGGCTCCAGCGCCAGGCACGTTTTTTCCGGGCCAAACGAGGCCATCGACCTCGCCGTTGTCGGCATTGTCGATACGCTTTCACGTTAAGGAGCGACTATGGCGATTTATACCCGAACGGGCGACGCTGGCACCACCTCACTCTTTACCGGCCAGCGGGTGAGCAAAACCCACCCGCGGGTTGAAGCCTACGGCACGCTGGATGAGCTCAACGCCGCGCTGAGCCTGTGCGCCTGCGCCGCCGCGGATGAACACCACCGCGCCCTGCTCGAAGCTATCCAGCAGCAAATTTTCTGGTTTAGCGCAGAACTGGCCAGCGACAGCGAACGGCCGTCGCCGAAACAGCGCTACATCAGCAGCGAAGAGATTTCCGCTCTGGAAGCCGCTATCGATCGGGCCATGGCCCGCGTCGAACCGCTGCACAGCTTTATTTTACCCGGCCGCTGCGAAGCCGCGAGCCGCCTGCATTTTGCCCGCACGCTGGCCCGCCGGGCCGAACGCCGGCTGGTTGAGCTGGCGGCGGAAGTCACCGTGCGCCAGGTGCTGATGCGCTACATCAATCGCTTATCAGACTGCCTGTACGCCCTGGCGCGCGCGGAAGATAGCGATGCGCACCAGAACAACATCATCCGCGAAGTGAGCCGGCGCTATCTGGCCGCCAGCCAGCCGAGCCGCAGCAAGAAGACGACGCCCGTGGCCCTCTCCTTCCACGATCTGCACCAGCTCACCCGCGCCGCCGTTGAGCGCGCGCAGCAGCTACAGGTGCCGGTGGTGATCAGCATCGTTGACGCGCACGGCACCGAAACCGTGACCTGGCGGATGCCGGACGCTCTGCTGGTCAGCAGCGAGCTGGCGCCGAAAAAGGCCTGGACCGCGGTGGCGATGAAAACGGCGACCCATGAGCTGAGCGACGCCGTTCAGCCGGGCGCCGCGCTTTATGGCCTCGAAACGCATTTACAGGGAAAAGTGGTCACCTTTGGCGGCGGTTACGCCCTGTGGCGCGACGGCTTATTAATCGGGGGTCTTGGCATCAGCGGCGGCAGCGTTGAGCAGGACATGGACATAGCACTGGCCGCCATCGCGGCCATTAACGTGGGAACTCATCAATGAATACTTCCGAACTCGAAACCCTTATTCGCACCATTCTTAGCGAACAGTTAACCCCGGGGCAAACGCCGGAGCAGCCGCAGGGCAAAGGGATTTTTCAGTCCGTCAGCGAGGCTATCGACGCCGCGCACCAGGCGTTCTTACGTTATCAGCAGTGCCCGCTGAAAACCCGCAGCGCCATCATCAGCGCAATGCGTCAGGAGCTGACGCCGCACCTGGCCGCGCTGGCGGAAGAGAGCGCCAATGAAACGGGGATGGGCAACAAAGAAGATAAGCTACTGAAAAACAAGGCTGCGCTGGACAACACGCCGGGCGTGGAAGATCTCACCACCACCGCGCTGACCGGCGACGGCGGCATGGTGCTGTTTGAGTATTCGCCGTTTGGCGTTATCGGGTCGGTCGCGCCGAGCACCAACCCGACGGAGACCATCATCAACAACAGCATCAGCATGCTGGCGGCGGGCAACAGCGTCTATTTCAGCCCGCACCCGGGAGCAAAAAAGGTCTCTCTGAAGCTGATTAGCATGATTGAAGAGATTGCCTTCCGCTGCTGCGGCATCCGCAATCTGGTGGTCACCGTGGCGGAACCGACGTTTGAAGCCACCCAGCAGATGATGGCCCATCCGCGCATTGCGGTCCTCGCTATTACCGGCGGCCCCGGCATTGTGGCGATGGGCATGAAGAGCGGTAAGAAAGTGATCGGCGCCGGCGCGGGCAACCCGCCCTGCATCGTCGATGAAACGGCGGATCTGGTCAAAGCGGCGGAAGATATCATCAACGGCGCCTCGTTCGATTACAACCTGCCCTGCATTGCCGAGAAGAGCCTGATTGTGGTGGAGAGCGTCGCCGAACGTCTGGTGCAGCAAATGCAAACCTTCGGCGCGCTGCTGCTGAGCCCTGCCGATACCGACAAACTCCGCGCCGCCTGCCTGCCAGAGGGCCAGGCGAATAAGAAACTGGTCGGCAAAAGCCCATCGGCCATGCTGGAAGCGGCCGGCATCGCCGTTCCGGCGAAAGCGCCGCGTCTGCTGATAGCGCTGGTTAACGCCGACGATCCGTGGGTCACCAGCGAGCAGCTGATGCCGATGCTGCCGGTGGTGAAAGTCAGCGATTTCGATAGCGCGCTGGCGCTGGCGCTGAAGGTTGAAGAGGGGCTGCATCATACCGCCATTATGCACTCGCAAAATGTCTCGCGCCTGAACCTCGCGGCCCGCACTCTGCAAACCTCGATATTCGTCAAGAACGGCCCCTCTTATGCCGGGATTGGCGTCGGCGGCGAAGGCTTTACCACCTTTACTATCGCCACGCCGACCGGTGAAGGGACAACCTCGGCGCGCACGTTTGCCCGTTCCCGTCGCTGCGTGCTGACCAACGGCTTTTCCATTCGCTAACCGAGGTCGCGATGAAGACTTTCTCACTACAAACGCGGTTGTACAGCGGTCAGGGTAGCCTGGCGGTGCTCAGGCGCTTTACCCACAAGCACATCTGGATCATCTGCGATGGCTTTCTTGCGCGCTCGCCGCTGCTGGAAACCCTGCGCCAGGCGTTGCCCGCAGATAACCGCATCAGCGTCTTTAGCGAGATAACCCCGGACCCCACTATCCATACCGTGGTGCAGGGCATTGCGCAAATGCAGGCCCTGCAGCCGCAGGTGGTCATCGGCTTCGGCGGCGGCTCGGCGATGGACGCGGCGAAAGCCATCGTCTGGTTTAGCCAGCAGAGCGGCATCAATATCGAAACCTGCGTGGCGATACCAACCACCAGCGGTACCGGTTCGGAAGTGACCAGCGCCTGCGTGATTAGCGACCCGGATAAAGGCATCAAGTATCCGCTGTTCGACAATGCGCTCTATCCCGATATGGCGATCCTTGACCCGGATCTGGTGGTCAGCGTGCCGCCGCAGATTACGGCCAACACCGGCATGGACGTGCTGACCCACGCGCTGGAGGCGTGGGTCTCTCCGCACGCCAGCGACTTTACCGACGCGCTGGCGGAAAAAGCCGCCAGGCTGGTGTTTCAATATCTGCCCACGGCGGTGGAAAAAGGCGACTGCGTGGCGACGCGCGGGAAAATGCACAATGCCTCAACGCTTGCCGGGATGGCGTTCAGCCAGGCGGGGCTGGGGCTTAACCACGCCATCGCCCACCAGCTTGGCGGGCAGTTCCATCTGCCGCACGGGCTGGCCAACGCGCTGCTGTTAACCGCGGTTATCCGCTTTAACGCCGGTCATCCGCGCGCCGGAAAACGCTACACGCGGCTGGCCAAAGCCTGCGGCTTTTGTCCGGCAGACGCCAGCGATATGACGGCGATCAATGCGCTGATCCAGCAAATCGAACGGCTCAAGCAGCGCTGCGCGCTGCCGTCAATGGCGGTCGCGCTGAAAGAGGGACGATCCCAGTACTCAGCGCGTATTCCGGCGATGGTGCAGGCCGCGCTGGCTGACGTGACGCTACGCACCAATCCTCGCCCGGCCAGCGCCGGGGAGATTCAGGAACTGCTGGAGGAGCTGCTATGAGTACCGCCGTCAACGCTGCTGAAATGGCCTGGAGCGCCGAGGAGATCCGCGAGCGCGTGCGCGCGGCGGGCGTGGTCGGCGCGGGGGGCGCGGGGTTTCCCGCCCACGTGAAGCTGCAGGCGCAGGTAGAGATTTTTCTGGTGAACGCCGCCGAGTGCGAACCGATGCTCAAGGTCGACCAGCAGCTGATGTGGCAGCAGGCTGCGCGTCTTGTCCGCGGCGTGCAGTACGCGATGACGGCAACCGGCGCGCGCGAAGGGGTGATTGCCCTGAAAGAGAAGTACCGCCGGGCTATCGATGCGCTCACCCCGCTGCTGCCTGCCGGTATTCGCCTGCATATTCTGCCCGATGTCTATCCCGCAGGCGATGAGGTGCTGACTATCTGGCTGGCTACCGGTCGCCGGGTCGCGCCCGCCGCGCTGCCGGCCAGCGTCGGGGTCGTGGTGAATAACGTGCAAACGGTGCTCAATATTGCCCGCGCGGTTGAGCAGCAGTTTGCGGTGACCCGCCGTACGCTGACCGTTAACGGCGCGGTCGCCCGGCCGCTGACCGTCACCGTCCCCATCGGCATGTCGCTGCGCGAAGTGCTGGCGCTGGCGGGCGGCGCGACGGTCGACGACCCCGGTTTTATTAACGGCGGCCCGATGATGGGCGGCCTGATTACCTCCCTCGATAGCCCGGTAACCAAAACCACCGGCGGCCTGCTGGTGCTGCCGAAAAGCCATCCGCTTATCCAGCGGCGGATGCAGGACGAGCGCACGGTGCTTTCCGTGGCCCGTACCGTCTGCGAGCAGTGCCGACTGTGTACCGATCTCTGCCCGCGGCATCTGATCGGCCACGAACTCTCTCCGCACCTGCTGGTGCGGGCGGTGAACTTTCATCAGGCCGCCACGCCGCAGCTGCTGCTGAGCGCCCTCACCTGCTCGGAGTGCAACGTCTGCGAAAGCGTGGCCTGCCCGGTGGGGATCTCGCCGATGCGCATCAACCGCATGCTCAAACGCGAGCTGCGGGCACAAAACCAGCGCTACGAAGGGCCGCTCTATCCGGCCGATGAAATGGCGAAATATCGCCTGGTGCCGGTGAAGCGGCTGATCGCCAAACTGGGGCTGAGCCCCTGGTATCAGGAGGCGCCGCTGGTGGAGGACGAACCGGCAGTAGAAACCGTGACGTTGCCGCTGCGCCAGCATATCGGCGCCAGCGCGGTAGCGAACGTTGCGGTGGGAGCGCGCGTTACGTGCGGGCAATGCGTTGCCGATATCCCGGCGGGCGCATTAGGCGCGCCGATTCACGCCAGCATCGACGGCGTGGTTGCGGCCATCAGCGAACAGGCCATCACGGTGGTAAGAGGTTAACCATGTCTCAGGCTATAGGAATTTTAGAACTCACCAGCATTGCCAAAGGAATGGAACTCGGCGATGCGATGCTGAAAAGCGCCAACGTCAATCTGCTGATCAGCAAGACTATCTGCCCGGGTAAGTTTTTACTGATGCTCGGCGGGGATATCGGCGCTATCCAGCAGGCTATTGAAACCGGTGCCTCGCAGGCCGGCGAAATGCTCGTCGACAGCCTGGTGCTGGCGAATATTCACCCCAGCGTCCTTCCGGCCATCAGCGGCCTGAACAGCGTGGACAAGCGCCAGGCGGTCGGCATCGTTGAAACCTGGAGCGTTGCGGCCTGCATCAGCGCCGCCGATCGGGCGGTAAAAGGCTCAAACGTCACGCTGGTGCGGGTGCATATGGCCTTCGGCATCGGCGGTAAATGCTACATGGTGGTGGCGGGCGACGTTTCCGACGTCAACAACGCGGTCACGGTAGCCAGCGAAAGCGCGGGCGAAAAAGGGCTGCTGGTTTACCGTTCGGTGATCCCGCGCCCGCATGAAGCCATGTGGCGACAGATGGTGGAGGGATAATGGAAAGACAGCCGACCACGGATCGCATGATTCAGGAATACGTTCCCGGGAAACAGGTGACCCTCGCGCACCTGATTGCCAACCCCGGGAAAGATCTCTTTAAGAAGCTCGGCCTGCAGGATGCGGTTTCCGCCATCGGCATCCTCACCATTACGCCCAGCGAGGCGTCGATTATCGCCTGCGATATCGCCACCAAATCCGGCGCGGTGGAGATCGGTTTTCTTGACCGCTTTACCGGCGCCGTGGTGCTAACCGGCGACGTTTCCGCCGTCGAGTACGCCCTCAAGCAGGTGACGCGCACCCTGGGCGAGATGATGCAGTTTACTACCTGCTCAATAACCCGGACGTAGCGCGATGAAACGTCTGATGTTTATCGGCCCCAGCCAGTGCGGCAAAACCTCGCTGATCCAGGGCCTGCGCGGCGAAGCGCTCCATTACAAGAAAACCCAGGCGATTGAATGGTCGCCGATGGCCATCGATACGCCGGGCGAATATCTGGAGAACCGCTGTCTTTATAGCGCTCTGCTGACCAGCGCCTGCGAGGCCGACGTTATCGCTCTGGTGCTGAACGCCGACGCCCAGTGGTCGCCGTTTTCTCCGGGTTTTACCGCCCCGATGAACCGCCTGACGATTGGCCTGATCACCAAAGCCGACCTGGCCGACCCGCAGCGGTTATCGCTCATCGAGGAGTGGCTCAGGCAGGCAGGGGCGCAGCAGATTTTTGTCACCAGCGCGCTGAATAATCTGGGTCTTGATGCCGTGCTGGATTTTCTGAATTCGAAGGAACCTCTATGTCTTACAAAATAATGGCCATTAATGCCGGCAGCTCATCGTTAAAATTCCAGCTGCTGGAGATGCCTCAGGGCGATATGATCTGCCAGGGATTGATTGAACGTATCGGCATGGCAAACGCCCAGGTGACCCTCAAAACGCCGGCGCAAAAATGGCAGGAGACGGCGCCGATTGCCGATCACCGCGAAGCCGTCACCCTGCTGCTGGAAAAGCTCCTCGACCACCGGATTATCCAGAGTTTGCAGGATATTGACGGCGTCGGCCACCGCGTGGCGCACGGCGGAGAGCGCTTTAAAGATTCGACGCCGGTCACCGATGATACCTTAGCGGAAATCGAGCGCCTGGCGGAGCTGGCCCCGCTGCACAACCCGGTCAACGCGCTGGGCATTAACGTTTTCCGCCAGCTGCTGCCCGAAACGCCGTCGGTGGCGGTATTTGATACCGCTTTTCACCAGACGCTGGACGAGCGCGCCTTTATCTATCCGCTGCCGTGGCGCTACTACAGCGAGCTGGGCATTCGCCGCTACGGCTTCCACGGCACTAGCCATAAGTACGTCAGCGCGACGCTGGCGGAAAAGCTGGGCGTGCCGCTGAGCGCCCTGCGCGTGGTGAGCTGCCATCTCGGCAACGGCAGCAGCGTATGCGCAATCAAAGGCGGGCGCTCGGTTAACACCTCAATGGGCTTTACGCCGCAGTCCGGCGTGATGATGGGCACCCGCAGCGGCGATATCGATCCGTCGATTCTACCGTGGCTGGCGCTGCATAAGGGGCAAACGCCGGAGCAGCTTAATCAGTTGCTGAATAACGAATCCGGCCTGCTGGGGGTTTCCGGCGTGTCGCACGATTATCGCGATGTCGAGCAGGCGGCGGACAGCGGCAATCGTCGGGCGGCCCTGGCGCTCTCGCTGTTTGCCGAGCGCATCCGCGCCACCATCGGCAGCTATATTATGCAGATGGGCGGCCTGGACGCGCTGATCTTTACCGGCGGCATCGGCGAAAACTCCGCCCGCGCCAGGAGCGCCATCTGCCATAACCTGAATTTCCTCGGGCTGTCGGTCGATGAAGAGAAAAACCAGCACAACGCCACCTTTATCCAGGCCGAGAATGCGATGGTTAAAGTGGCGGTCATCAATACCAATGAAGAGCTGATGATTGCCCGCGATGTGATGCGCCTGGCGCTTCCCGAAGCGCAGACGTTAACCGTTTCAGCCTGAGCTCGCCGCCCGGCAAGTTGCGGTGAATCATGGTAATAGCGGGATCGGCATGACACTATGCGCCCTGGAAACCTGAGCAATAGGTGAATACGTGGCCGTAGCACAATGCCCCGCCTCCTGCGGTGAACTCATCCAGGGCTGGATCCTCGGCAGCGAGAAGCTGGTCTCCTGCCCCGTTGACTGGTACAGCACCGTCGAGGTGGACTACGGTTCGCCTCGCGCGGATGAACGTCCGCTGGCGCGGGCGATGGTCGACCGGCTGCTGAGCTACTGGCGCTATCCGGCGGAGCTCGGCAAAGAGATTCGGATCGATATTTGCTCCACGATTCCGGTCGCCAAGGGGATGGCCAGCAGCACCGCGGATATCGCCGCGACAGCGGTGGCCACCGCGCATCATCTCGGCCATCCGCTGGATGAAACCACCCTCGCCCGGCTCTGCGTCTCCCTGGAGCCCACCGACAGCACCCTGTTCCGCCAGCTGACCCTGTTCGACCACAACACCGCCGCCACGCAGATTGCCTGCGGCAGCCAGCCGCAGCTCGATCTGCTGGTGCTGGAAAGCCCCGCCACGCTGCTGACCACCGATTACCACCGACTTCCCCGGCTTGAAAAGCTGCACGCCCACTCCGCCGCCCTGCAGCTAGCCTGGGAGAAAGTTCAACTGGCCTGCGAGACGGATAATCCGCGGCGGATGGGAGAGGCCGCGACGCTCAGCGCCGTCGCCAGCCAGCATCTGCTGCCTAAGCCGGGGTTTGATACGCTGCGGGGGCTGGTGGAAGAGTGCGATTTATACGGTATTAACGTGGCGCACAGCGGCAGCGTGGTCGGCCTGATGCTCGACCGCCAGCGTCACGATATTGAGTATTTGCAGCGACGGCTGGGAGAGACGCGGCTTAGCGAGCTCTGGCCCCGGCAGCACCTGCTGCGCATGGTGCAGGGCGGCGTCGAGCTGCGCTAACGCTTCCGCAGCCATGCCCCGGGTTGCGGCGCTGCGCGCCTTACCCGGGCTACCGACCCGCAGACGGCTATGAACCTGTAGCCCGGCTAAGCGCAGCGCGAGCCGGGGGAGAAGACCGCAACAAAACCTCATGCTGAGCACCTTCCCCGGAGGCGGCGCTGCGCGCCTGTCCGGGCTACCGGCCCGCAGGCGGCTATGAACCCGTAGCCCGGCTAAGCGCAGCGCGAGCCGGGGATAATCCGCACCGATGCATTAATCCCGGCGCATTCCCCGGGTTGCGGCGCTGCGCGCCTTACCCGGGCTACCGGCCCGCAGACGGCTGTAAATCCGTAGCCCGGCTAAGCGCAGCGCGAGCCGGGAAGAAGACCGCAACAAAACCTCATGCTGTGCTCCTTCCCCGGAGGCGGGCTACCGGTCCGCAGACGGCTGTAAATCCGTAGCCCGGCTAAGCGCAGCGCGAGCCGGGGAGAAGACCGCAACAAAACCTCATACTGTGCACCTTCCCCGGAGACGGGCTACCGACCCACAGACGGCTGTAAACCCGTAGCCCGGTCAGCGCAGCGCCACCGGGAAGAACCGCAGACAAACAATGGCGGCAGACATCTACTCGTTAAATACCCGCCTGAAGGCCGCCAGCAGCCGGGTATTTTCCTGCTGGCTGCGGATCGCGACGCGGAAGTAGCGCCCGTCGAGCCCCGGGTAGTTGGCGCAGCTGCGGATCAGGATGTGCTGTTGCAGCATCGCGTATTGCAGATCCAGATCCGCCACGTCGCAGCGCAGAAACAGATAGTTTGCCCGCCCGAGATAGACCGTCAGGCCGGGAATATGGCGCAGCTGATGGTAAAAGCGCTGCCCCTCCTCCGCCAGCCACTGCCAGGTTTGCTGCTGGTAGGCGCTATCCTGGAGAATGATCTCCCCCGCCAGAGCGGCAAACGCGTTTATCGACCACGGCATCTGGCGCTCGCGCATTCTCGCCACCGCCCGCGCATCGCCATTGACCAGATACCCCAGACGCAGGCCGGGAATGGCATAAAACTTGGTCAGCGAACGCAGCACCCACACGTGCGGGTTGTGGCCCAGCAGCGGAATAAATCCCGGCTCGTCGGGGATAAAATCGATAAACGCTTCATCGAGAATCAGGGCAATGCCCAGCGACCGACAGCGTTCAGCAATCATCTCCAGCAGACGGCGCTCGGGCAGCAGGCCGGTAGGATTGTTCGGCGTGCAGAGAAATAAGCAGTCCAGATCCGGCGTCAGAGCATCAAGAATCGCCCCGGTGAGCTGCCAGCCATCCTCCTCGCGCAGCAGAAATTCCCGCACCGCGCAGTCCACCGACTGCAGCGCCCGGCGGTATTCGGCAAAGCCCGGGGTGACGATCATCGCCTGGCGCGGCTTCAGCCCCTGAACCAGCGTAAAGATCGCTTCGGTTTCGCCGTTTCCGGCGAGGATCCACGAGGCGGGGATCTGATGGTGTTCCGCCAGCGCAAGGTGCAGCTGCTGATACTCAACGTCAGGGTAGCGTTCGGCGCAGGCCATATTGTCGAGGATGGCGCGCTTTAAACTTTCCGGCATCCCCAGCGGATTAATATTGGCGCTAAAATCCAGCAGCTGCGCCGCAGAGATGCCCAACAGCGCGGCGGCCTCGCGAATATTGCCGCCGTGCGCGCTCTTAAGTAGAGCCATTTACCTTTCCTGTTGCGTTACCCTCGCCTTGCCAGCGTCGCGCCGTCGGCGAAGTAGGCTTTAATCCCTGCCAGAATCGACTCTGCAACTTCCTGCTGGAATTTCGCCGTTTTCAATTTACGCTCTTCTTCGACGTTACTGATAAACGCGGTTTCCACCAGAATCGATGGAATATCCGGCGCCTTCAGCACCGCGAAGCCCGCCTGCTCAACCCGGTTCTTGTGCAGGTTATTAATGTTGCCCATCTTTTCCAGCACCGCCTTGCCGAACTTCAGGCTGTCGGCGATGGTCAGCGACTGCACCATGTCGAACATCGTGTGGTCGACGTAGCGATCGCCGCTTTTGCTGACGCCGCCGATCAGGTCCGAGGCGTTCTGGGTCTGCGCCAGATATTTAGCCGCGGTACTGGTAGCCCCTTTGGTTGACAGGGCAAACACCGACGATCCGCTGGGCTGGCGGCTGGTAAACGCGTCGGCGTGAATAGAGACAAACAGGTCGGCGCGCTGCTTCTGCGCTTTGGCGACGCGGACCTTCAGCGGGATAAAGACATCCTCGTTGCGGGTCATATAGACCTTCATATTGCCCTCTTTCTCGATCAGCGCGCGCAGCCGCCGGGCAATCTGCAGCACCACGTCTTTCTCGCGGGTGCGGTATTTTCCCACCGCGCCGGAGTCTTCGCCGCCGTGACCGGGATCGAGCATGATAACAATGGGCCGATCGCGCCCGGCTTTACCCGGTTTAGGCCCGCTCTCCGCAGGCGGAACCTGCCGCTGAAGATCGCCTTTATTGTAATCTTCGAGCAGCGCCAGCAGCGGATCCTGCACGTCGGTGGCGTTAGCGGGATAGAGGTCCATGACCAGACGCTCTTTAAACCCGGCGACCGGAGCCAGCGCAAACAGCTGCGGTTTCACGTTCTGTTTCAGCTCAAACACCATGCGCACGGTTTGCGGATCGAACTGCCCCACGCGAGCGGATTGAATATAGGGATCGTCACCGCGAATCTGACTCCCCATACCTTTCAGTACGGAGTTGAGATTAACCCCTTCCAGATCCACCACCACACGTTCAGGATTGCTGAGCGCAAACTGCCGATATTTCAGGATATGGTTGGACTCCACGGTGACGCGCGTGTAGGTCGATGATGGCCAGACGCGTACGGCAACCACCTGCGCCGCGGCAGCCAACCCAACCGGACTCACACTCATTAACCACATGGCGCCCGCCCCCTGTAAAAATCGGCGGCGGCTTAATCCTGACTTGTATCCCGACATGCCACTCCCAAGCAGTAAGAAATCATTCGTATTTAAAACAAACAGATTGACCGGAAACTTTAACGAAAGGCGCATAACCTGTCATCTATAAAAGGGTAAACAATCTTTGACACCCTGATTTGGCTCACACTGTTTTCCCGGCTCAGCCAAAAATTGGGGCTTGCGTTTGCCGGCGAAACAGAATAAAAATACAGTAATTACGAATAATCATGCATTGAGGTTGTGTCATGGTGAAGGAACGTCGCACCGAACTGGTAGAGGGATTCCGCCATTCTGTCCCCTATATTAATGCCCATCGGGGTAAAACGTTTGTCATCATGCTGGGCGGGGAAGCCATCGAGCATGATAATTTCTCTAGTATAGTCAATGACATTGGCCTGCTTCACAGCCTGGGGATTCGTCTGGTGGTGGTCTATGGCGCCCGCCCGCAGATCGATGCCAACCTGGCGGAGCATCGTCACGAGCCGGTTTATCATAAACAAACCCGAGTGACTGACGCCAAAACGCTCGAGCTGGTTAAGCAGGCGGCGGGCATGCTGCAGCTGGAAATTACCGCTCGCCTGTCGATGAGCCTCAACAACACGCCGCTGCAGGGCGCCCATATCAACGTGGTCAGCGGCAACTTCATTATCGCGCAGCCGTTAGGCGTGGACGACGGCGTGGATTACTGTCACAGCGGGCGCATCCGGCGCATCGATGAAGAAGCCATTCACCGCCAGCTGGATAACGGCGCGATTGTGCTGATGGGCCCGGTTGCGGTGTCGGTCACCGGCGAAAGTTTTAACCTGACCTCCGAAGAGATTGCGACCCAGCTGGCGATTAAGCTGAAGGCCGAAAAGATGATCGGCTTCTGCTCATCGCAGGGGGTTCACAATCAGGATGGCGAGATCGTCCCCGAGCTGTTCCCCAACGAAGCCCAGGCGCGGGTGGAAGAGATGGAAGCGGACGAAGACTACAGCTCCGGCACCGTGCGCTTTCTGCGCGGCGCGGTAAAAGCCTGCCGCAGCGGCGTGCGCCGCTGCCACCTGATCAGCTATCAGGAAAACGGCACCCTGCTGCAGGAGCTGTTCTCACGCGACGGTATCGGTACCCAGATAGTGATGGAGAGCGCCGAGCAGATCCGCCGCGCCACCATTAACGATATCGGCGGCATCCTCGAGCTGATTAGCCCGCTGGAGCAGCAGGGCATTCTGGTCAGGCGTTCGCGCGAACAGCTGGAGATGGAAATCGATAAATTCACCATTATTCAGCGCGACAACACCACCATCGCCTGCGCCGCGCTCTATCCTTTCCCGGAAGAGAAGATCGGCGAAATTGCCTGCGTGGCGGTGCATCCGGATTACCGCAGCTCATCGCGCGGTGAAGTGCTGCTCGAACGCATTGCCGCGCAGGCGAAGCAAATGGGCCTCAGCAAGCTGTTTGTTCTTACGACCCGCAGCATTCACTGGTTCCAGGAGCGCGGATTTACGCCGGTCGACGTCGACCTGCTGCCGGAGAGCAAAAAAGAGATGTACAACTATCAGCGCCGCTCCAAGGTGCTGATGGCAGACCTGGCCTGATCCCTTCTCCCCGGAAAGCGCGCGGCCGACCGGGGAAAACCTTACTGGGCGGAAAAGATATCCGTCAGGCCGCTGCGTCGTTCGGTACGCGCAGCCACCGCCTGAGTCAGCACCTGCTCATCGGCATAGATCGACAACTGCCGTTTCGCACGCGTAATGGCGGTATAAACCAGCTCGCGGGTTACCAGCGGCACGCTGCGCGAAGGCAGGATCAGCGCCGCGTGATCGAACTCCGACCCCTGCGATTTATGCACCGTCATCGCCCAAGCGGTATCGTGCTCCGGCAGACGACTTGGCTGTACCGACTTGATGCTGCCATCGGGCATCGGGAACCAGACGCGCAGGCCATCGCCTCTTTCCAGCGCGATGCCGATATCGCCGTTAAACAGCCCCAGCGCGCTGTCGTTGCGGGAGATCATCACCGGACGTCCTTCATACCAGCGCGAATGCCGCGGTAACGCGATCGCCCGCTTGCGGTTCAGCATCTGCTCCAGCTGTTCGTTCACGCCGCTGACCCCATACGGCCCCTCGCGCAGCGCGCACAGCAGCTGGAATTCGCCAAAGGCGGCGATCATCTCTTCGGGCTCAGCCCGCTCGCGCAGCAGCTGCAGGAAGCGGCCATAGCCCGCCTGCGCCTGATTCAGCATCGCTTCATACTCTTCGGTGGCGCTCAGCGGATACAGGGCGATATCGTCGAACGACTGACGCAGCGTTGCGCGTACCGCGCTGCGCTCGCCGCTGTTCACCGCCCACGCCAGATGGCCGATCCCGGAATGGCGACCAAAACGGTAGCTTTTTTGCAACAGGCACAGGCTGTCGCGCAGCGCACCGGCAACGTTGCCCTCGCCCGCCGGCACCGGCTGGCCGGTCAACCGGGCGAGCTGTGCCGCCCGCGCCGGGGTATAGCCTGCATTAACCCAGGCGCAAATATCCCCCAGCACCGCTCCGGCCTCTACCGACGCCAGCTGATCGCGGTCGCCAAGGAAAATCACCCTTCCGTGCTCAGGCAGCGCGTCGATCAGGCGCGACATCATCGGCAGGTCAATCATTGAGGCTTCATCCACCACCAGCACGTCAAGATGCAGCGGGTTGCCGGCGTGATAGCGCATCCGCTGGCTGCCGGGCTGCGCGCCCAGCAGGCGATGGAGGGTGCTGGCTTCGGTGGGCACCAGCGCCTTTTGTTGGTCGCTGAGAGGGAGGCGGCGCAGCGCCGCGCCGAGGGACTCGGTCAGGCGCGCCGCGGCTTTACCGGTCGGCGCCGCCAGGCGAATACGGCAGCGCGGGCTGGAGAACGTCTGGATCAGCGCGGCCAGCAGTTTAGCGACGGTCGTGGTTTTACCGGTGCCCGGACCGCCGGAAATCACCGAAATCCGTCGGGTCAGGGCGACCGCAGCCGCCACTTTTTGCCAGTCCGTTTCCTCAGCGGGCGGAAACAGCGCGTCGAGCGTCGAAGCCAGCCGGGCTTCATCCACCTCCAGCACCTGATTGGCCTCATTGAAAAAGCGCGCGACGGTTAATTCGTTGCGCCACATGCGGTTGAGGTAAAGCCGTTCGCCGCAGAGGATCATCGGCGTCGGGCGCTCACCGCCGCTGACCGCCTCAGCATCGTTAAGCAGCGGCAGCCAGCCGTCCGGGGCGCCGGTCAGCTCAAGGATCTGCTCACTCAGGCCTGCCGCTTTTGCGCTCAGCAGCTCATCCTCGGCGAGACGCGAAATCGGCAGGCAGACGTGGCCTTCACCGGCATCGCGGCTGAGAATGGCGGCGGTGAGCTTCACCGCCGGATGCGCCTCCTGCGCCACCATGAGCGCAAACTGGACGTCCAGCGGGCGCAGCAGGTGCTGTTCAACCGCCTGCAGTAACAGTTCATCCATGGTCATAGCACAACCTCCTGGGTTTCCCCGGCAAACAGCGCATCGAGGCCGTTAATCAGCGGCAGCGCCGGCCGGGTGGTGAAGATACCCTGCCCGCCGTCCTGCCCGTCCATGCCGCGTAAAAAGAGATAAATAACGCCGCCGAAGTGGCGTTCGTAATCATAATCGGCAATGCGGTGGCGTAAATATCGGTGCAGCGCCAGGCTATAGAGCTGGTACTGCAAATCGTAACGGTGCGAACGCATTGCCTGCCGCATCGCGTCCTGGGTATAGGCCTCGCGATTTTCCCCCAGCCAGTTGGATTTGTAATCCAGCAGGTAATAGCGACCGTTGTGGCGAAACACCAGGTCGATAAAGCCTTTCAGCATCCCCCGCACCTGGCGGAAATCGAGCGTTGGGGTATCCACGGAGAGCGGATCGTACTGACGAATCAGCGCATCCAGACGCAGGGGATCCAGCGGCTGTTCGATGGGCAGATAAAACGCCATCTCCACCTGTTTATCGCCTTCGCCCAGCTGATTAAGGGCGATGCCCGCGCCGGGCAGAGGGGTACGCAGCACGCCATCGAGCCATGCGGTCAGCACCGGGGTCCACTTTTCCTCGAAGCCGTTCAGCTGGAGCCTGGCCGCCATCCAGTCGGCGGGAACCGGCTGGGTAAAATCGAGATCTTCGAACAAACTGTGCAGAAACGTCCCCGGCGACGCGCCGCGGGGGAACTGGTGCGGCGTAAGCTGCGGCTCTTCCGCGACCTCACCGACGCCGGCGGCATCGATATCCAGACGCGGCAGAAGATCCTGCGCCGCGCTGTGTCCATTCGGCTGCAGGCCGGAGTAGCTGGTGACCCGCCAGTCATCGGTCACCGAACGCGCGAGCAAACGGGCTGAAAGCGGCGGTAGCGCCGCCTGCGGAGCCTGCCACGGAGTTGGCGCAGCCGTATCCGGGAGCCGCAGGGCGATCTCCCCGCTGCAGAACGCCTGCAGGCGCGCCATCAGCCCTGCGGCATCCATCGCTTCCCCGCCCTGCAGCAGGCGGCCCAGCGCGCTGTGGTGAAAATCGCTGGCGCCGGGCTTGTCGCTGCGCCGGGTGCTGAGCGGCGCAACGCCAAGGCTGCAGTGCCAGACCGCACGGGTCAGCGCGACGTAAAGCAGGCGCAGATCTTCGGCCAGGCGTTCGGCCTCCGCCAGCTCCATGCTGCCCTCCGCCTGCCCCAGGTCGAGAACGGCGGCAAAGGAGGTTCTGTCGTGATAAAACGCCTGATCCTGTTTACGGAAACGCGAAATAAACGGCAGCCAGACCAGCGGATACTCCAGCCCTTTCGATTTATGGATGGTGACGATCTGCACCAGGTGCTTATCGCTCTCCAGGCGCATCTGCTGGCTGGAGGCGTTGCTATCCGGCTCGGCGATATGCTGCGCCAGCCAGCGCACCAGCGCATGTTCGCTCTCCAGCTGATTCGCCGCCTCCTGTAGCAGCTCGCTGATATGCAGGATATCGGTCAGGCGCCGCTCGCCGCCGCTGGTCGCCAGCAGGTTTTCGGCAATACGCCGCGCGGTCATCAGCGCCCGCAGCATCGGCATCACGCCGCGCTGCCGCCAGACTTGCCGGTAGCCGCTAAACTCTTCTACCAGCTCATCCCACGCCCGTTCGCTCTGGTTGAGGTTTTCGATGTCCTGCGCGTTGAGGCCGAACATTGCGGTTGCCAGCGCGCTGCGCAGGGTATTTTCCCGCTCGGGGGCCAGCACCGCCTGCAGCACCCACAGCAGCTCCTGCGCCTCGGGGGTTTCAAACACGCTATCGCGGTTGGAGAGATAGACGGAGGGAATCGACAGCAGCTGAAGGGCATCGCGAATTAACGACGCCTCCTGACGATTGCGCACCAGCACCGTGATGTCCGAAGCCCGCACGGGTTCAGCTTTTTCACCGCGCCACAGCAGCGCCTTGCCCTGCTGGCCCGCGCTGAGCCAGTCGCGAATTTGCGCCGCGCACAGCTGGGCCATAAACGCCTGGTAATCCCCCGCCCCGACGGCCTCGCCCGACATCAGCCAGATATTCATCGCCGGTACCGCAGCATCATCGACGGTAAAGCGCAGCCCCTGGTTTTTTTCCGCTGACTTCACCGGCATAAACGGGATTTCGCGGAACATAAAGGGGTTATCGCTGAGGCTAAACAGGCGATTGACGCTATCAACCATCCCCGGCGCGGAGCGCCAGTTGGTGTCGAGCGTATAGTGGGCGGTGACGTCCCCACGCGCTTTCATGTAGGTAAAGATATCCGCGCCGCGAAAGGCGTAAATGGCCTGTTTGGGGTCACCAATCAGCAGCAGCGCGGTGTCTGCCTGGCGCCGCCAGATGCGGCGAAAGATTCGGTACTGCTGCGGGTCGGTATCCTGAAATTCGTCGATCATCGCCACCGGAAAGCGCTGGCGAATCGCGCTGGCCAGCGCTTCGCCGCTCTCCCCGCGCAGGGCGTCATCCAGGCGACTGAGCATATCGTCAAAGCCCAGCTCGCCGCGGCGGCGTTTCTCCCGCGCGACCGCTTCACGGATTTCAACCATCGCCCTGGCAATCACCAGGTCGGTCAAGGTTAACGGTGTCGCCAGCAGCGCTTCTACCGCGCTGAACAGCGGGTGTACCGGCGGCGCGCCGTCCGCTTTGGTGCGCTCAAGCAAGAAGGCCTGGGAGAACTTCTCCAGCGCATCCGGAAGCTGGTAGCTGAGGGTCTCTTCCTGGGCCCAGGCGGTCACTTTCTCCAGCCATTTCCCCTGATTGCCGCGATTAAACTTGCGCCGGTCGAGGCCCGAGTTTTCCAGCACCGCCTCAACCTCGCCCACCTGTGCCAGCCACTGCTGCTTCAGCGCGTTGATGCGTTCGATAATTTGCTGATGGCGTTCGGCCAGCGTTTCGTCAGCCGGCGGCGGCGATTTGAGCTGCGGCGCCTCTCCCTGTAGCCAGCGGTCGATGGATTTCAGCAGATCGCGCGGCCCTTTCCACGCTTCGTGGATAACCGCCGCGATGTCACGCGGCAGCGGATAACAGTGGCGACGCCAGAAGTCGGCGCAGGCCTGATAGCGCAGGCGGGATTCATCTTCAATCAGCTGCTGTTCGAACAGCATGCCGGATTCAAAGGCGTTAAGGCTCAGCATCCGCTGGCAGAAGCCGTGAATGGTAAATACCGCCGCTTCGTCCATCTGCCGTTCGGCCAGCAGCAGCGTTTGCGCCGCCTGGGTTTTATCGGCGATTTCCGCCAGCAGCCCGGCGTAGAGAGGATTGTCGGTACTTTCGCGCAGGCAGGCGATACGCAGCTCGTGGATATTGCTGCGAATACGCCCGCGCAGCTCTTCGGTCGCCGCTTCGGTAAAGGTCACTACCAGCAGCTCTTCCACGCTGACCTGGCGGGGAAAGGCGGATTCCCCGCCCAGCCCCAGCAGCAGCCGCAGATAGAGGGCGGCAATGGTAAAGGTTTTTCCTGTGCCCGCAGAGGCTTCGATCAGGCGCTCGCCCGTCAGGGGCAAGCGCAGGGGGTCAAGAGACTCGGCGGTGTCGGTCATTCATTCTCTCGCATCAGGGGTAAGGATTTCTGCAATGCGCTGACGTTCTCCCAGACTTTGCCATCCTGCGGATGCGCATATTCCGCCTTGCCGTTCTGGCTACCGGAAACCTGGGAGAGAATTGCCATGCCCTGCGGATCCACCACCGTCTGATGGAAGAAGTCGGCAAGCTTTTGCGGCGTCAGCAGTTTAATCTGAGCCACTACTTTATCACGTGAATCGAAGCGCATATTACCGCGATCGAAATCTTTGCTCAGCTTCGACGCTTCATCGCCCAGCGTTTGCGGCGCTTCCAGCATCTGACCGATCACCGCCTGCTGAATCTGCGCAAACTCTTCCGGCTTCATTGCCCGCAGTTTGGCTTCCGCCGTGGGGAAGAAGGCCTGGAAACGCTGCCAGAGGTAAGCCGGCTGCTTATCGCTGCTTTGCAGCAGGAAGCCCATTCCCCACTGGCGGCCAACGTTCATCGAGAAGGCGAAGACCGCGTAGCCCAGCTGCTCTTCCGTACGTAGCTGGTTATAGAACCACGGCTGTATGATTTGCCCGAGGAGCGAGCTGGCGGCAGAGCTGGCGTATTCGTCCACGTTCGGCGGCGCGAAGACGGCGGCCAGCGCGGAATCGGTACTGTTGCCCGCTTTTTCAAAAATCGCCAGCTGTTTACGATCGACCAGAACGTCTTTGTTACGGCACCACTCGTTGCCGTCGGCGCCCAGCTGTTTTTGAATCTGCCGCGCCATGGCGGTGGATTGATCGGCGGTAAGATTACCGATGACCATCAGCTCCGGTCGCCCTTTCGCCTTGAGATTATCGCGGTATTCCAGCACCTCTTTCAGGGTGATCGATGGCAGCAGCGCCCGACGCTCTTCGCGCTGGAAGTACGGCACCTGAGAAACCATCTGAATCGGCATGATCGCCTGATCGTAGGCTTTGCCTTTATCCGCCGAATCCATCATCTGGGCGTACCAGGATTTAGCCTGCTCCAGCTGCTCTTCGGTTGGCGTATAGCTGAAGTAACCGTCGAGCAGGGCGTTAAACAGCTCAGGTAGATGCTGCGTATAGCCGTTGGCGTTAACCATCAGGCCGTTATTCGCGCCGGTAGAGAAGCTTATCCCCCCGACCGCCGCCTGGTTGCTGAGCTGGTCGAGCGCAATGCCCGCCAGATAATCATTGAGTGCAAACATCACCTGCCGGCGGGCGCTGTCCATTGCCTGCGGGTTACGCAGAACCAGCGAAATATCCGCTTTCGGTTCGCTGGCGAAGTACTGGCTCGGCGCGTAAATCACCCGCAGCGTCGGTTCATCTACAATCAGCTGCGGATGCGGGTAAGCCTTGTCGCTTTTGATTAAGCTGAAATCATCCGGAATATAGGGGTTCAGCACCGGCAGCTTGAGGTCGATGGCGCTGGACTTCCGCTGCCAGTCGGCAAAGGTCTGCTCGCTGATCTTATCCACCTGATAGGGCGCATTGACGAAGTAGGCGGTCTTGTTATGCGGCTCTTTCGGGCTGATGTACCAGATGCGGGCGTTTTGCGGCGTCATCATCGCCAGGCGGTCTTCGATCGCCTGCGGATCGTAGCGATCGGCAATGTTGACAACGTCCAGCGTATGCTCGACCGGCACGCGGATCATGGTGTCCGCCAGCCATTCGACGTAATCCATATTGCGGTTGATGGACGGGTAGCGGAAGTCGAGCGCCAGCACGTGGGCCAGCTCATCAAAATAGCGCTTATCGATTCCCTGGCTGCGCAGCAGATTGAGGTAGCTGAAGATGGCCGCGGTAACTTCATCGCGGTGCGCCAGACCTTTGTCCGTCAGGGTCGCGGATATAGCCAGCACCCCGCTGTTGCCGTTCACCACCGGGTCGGAGTCCGCGCGAATCCCTTCAACCAGCCCCTGCTTTTGCAGCCAGTCTGAGAGCGTGCCGGGGCTGCGATTACCGATCATATAGGTCACCAGCTCGTCGGTTTTGCTGCGGAACTTGTCGCTATTGTTATCAATGCGGAACTCTACGCGCAGCACTTTACGCGGCATCGCCGGAACGTAGTGAATGATGATGCCCTTTTGCGCATCGGTCACCACCGGGACGGTAATCTCCGGTTTGCTGATATCGTGGTTCGGCACGCGACCGTAGGTGGCCGCCGCGATGCTCGCCAGCTCCGGCAGAGGCTTGTTGCTGTAGATCACCGCTTTCATCAGGTTGGCGGAATACCAGCTATCGCGAAAGGCGTGCAGGGCATCAAGCACCGGTTTGCCGGGCTTGTCGCTCAACGTTTCAAGGTTACCGCCGGAAAACTGCGAGCCGGGGTGCGCCGGGTTAATGGTTTCCGCGCTAACCTGTGCCATTCGCATCCCGTCCCGGGTACGCGCCATCGTGAGCTCGGCGTTAACCGCATTACGCTCGCGGTCGGCATATTTTTTATCCAGCAGCGGCGCGGCGATGGCGTCGGCCAGGCGATCGACCGCGCCGTCCAGGGCATCGTTTTCCACTTCAAGATAGAAGGCGGTGCGATACGGGGCGGTGCTGGCATTGTGGCTGCCGCCGTGCATTTTGAGATACTCGGCGAGGCTGTCAGGCTGGGGATACTTTTTCGAGCCCATCAGCGTCATATGCTCCAGGAAGTGGGCCAGCCCCTGATGCTCGGCGGGATCCTGCAGCGATCCCACGGGAACGACCAGCGCCGACAGCGATTTTACCGCCTGGGGATCGGAAACCAGCAGCACTACCATGCCGTTATCGAGGCGGATCGCCTGATATTGACGGGTATCTTTTTCGCTTTTACGGATGGTTTCCTGGATCGGTTGCCATCCGGTGTCTGCCTGACTTAACGGCGCCCAGAGGGCGGCCAGTAAAACAATAACCTTGAACCATAAACTGCGGGGCATTCACGGACCTCATCATTAACAAACCTGGCGCTGCATAATTGGCAGCCTTTATAAACATCAGTCCGTGATTCGTTGCGCATCATAAATGAACTGCCATCCAGTGCGCAATTTTTATACTATTACAATGTTATTCGGACTGATGGAAACGAAACACCGGTAGCAAATAACGCTGCGTTTGCGTCAGGATCTCTTCATAGTATTCCGCTTCCAGCGTGCGCCACAGGCGCTGATACCAGACATCGGCACCTTCGCCGCTGACCACCATGTTCCCTTCATAAGCCTGAAGAAATTTACTGCGCGCTTTTTGCTGCGTCTCTTCGTCCATTAACATGACATCCTTTTCGGCGTCATAACAGACTTTTAGCCATGCGCCGCCGCTTTCCGGCAGCAGCAGCAGCGGTTTGGACATTCCCTGCAGGTAACCGTCAACCAGATCGTTGAGGTAGCCCTGGGCCTGCTCCTGCGCCAGCGGTGGAAAACGCCACTCGCCCTCTTTGCGCACAAACAGCCGACTTTCGCCGGTACCGCCGCTAGCACAATAGACAAGATGCTCCAGCCAAAGTTGCATCCCCTGCGCCACGCTTAATAGCGAAGGCCGCCAGCGCAGCAAACCGTCGGATTGTACCTGCTGCAGCCAGCCGGTGATGTTGACTCCGCTGCATTGCAGATCGATTTCCATGCTCTGCCCCGGCTGGCGGCAGGCGATCACCCGTTCGGCCAGATTTTGCATCTCCTGACGCTGAGTCTCCCAGGCCAGTTCGCCGAACGCGCCATAGGGTAGCTCCCCGGCGGCACGGAAGCGGCGATACATTGCCGAGGCGTCCTGCTGCTCAATCAGAGTATTGAGCAGCTGCTGGTTCAGCTGATAGCGGCTCAGCCCTTCGAGGGTAAAAGGTTCATCGTCGGGGATCTCGCTCTCCTCCGAGCGGAAATTCACCCGCAGCCGCTGCTGAAAGAACGCGCGAACAGGATGCTGCCAGAAGCGCAGCAGCTGTTCGAACGGTAAGTGATCGATGTCCGGTACCGGTAGCGGCTGGATGAACGCGCCGTGCGCTTCCCCCTGCTGGCTGGCGGCCGCCAGCCATTCCCGGGCATAGCTTTGATCTTCATTAGCCAGAAAATTGGCGGCATCGAAAGGCATGCGAGTATGCAGATGCGTGATGTGCTCTTTGACCCGCCGTTCGCTGGCATCGCAGTCCAGCTCTTCATCCCCTTCCAGACAGTGGCTCTGGCCGATGTAGTCCGCCAGCTCCTGAACCAGAACGGAGGGATAGCGCTCGCTATTGTCCTGAATGGAACGGCCGATATAGCTGATATAGAGCTTCTGCTCGGCCGACATCAGGGCTTCAAGGAACAGATAGCGGTCGTCGTCGCGGCGGCTACGGTCTCCGCGCTGCGGCTTCTGGCTCATTAAATCGAAGCCCAGCGGCGCCAGGGTGCGCGGATAAACGCCGTCGTTCATCCCCAGCAGGCAGACCACCTTGAAAGGAATTGAACGCATCGGCATCAGGGTACAAATGTTAACCGGGCCGGCGAGAAAGCGCTGGCTGATGCGCTGCTGATCGAGCCTCTGGGACAGCTCATCGCGCAGCAAAGAGAGCGGTACCGTTTCGCCATACTGCGCGTCGACGCCGCCGTCAATCACCGCCTGCCACTGCTGTTCTATCAGCGCCAGGGCGGCTTCCGTTTCGCTGTCCGGAAGGAAGAAGTCGTTCAGCAGGTCGCGGCATACCGGCAGCCACTCGGCTAATGGGCGATCCTGGGCCAGCCCGCGGCGCCAGAGATTAAGCTGCATCAGCAGCGATGCCAGGTTGCCCACCAGCTCGGCGATAAGCCCGCTCGACTCATCATAAGGCAGCACCGAGCGCCACTCCCCTTCGCTGCTGTCCATGGCGTAGCCCAACAGCATACGCGTCAGGCCAAAGCGCCAGGTATGCTGGCCGGTAGCCGGGAGATCGAGTTCACGCACGTTGTCGTCATCCATTCCCCAGCGTACGCCGGATTCGTTAACCCACTGGCGCAGGTAGCGTAGCCCCTCTTCGTTAATGTTAAAGCGCGCGGCCAGCACCGGCACATCCAGCAGCGCCAGCACGTCTTCGCTGGCAAAGCGGCTGTCGGGCAGCGAAAGCAGGGTGATAAACGCCTGCAGCGCCGGATGCGATTCGCGGGCCCGCCGGTCGGATATCGCCCACGGCAGCCAGCGCTCGCCGCTGGCGCTGCCGAAGACCGCCTGAATATAGGGGCTGTAGCTATCGATATCCGCCACCATGACGATAATATCGCGCGGCGTGAGCTCGGGATTCTCTTCGAGCATCGCCAGCAGCCGGTCGTGCAGCACCTCAACCTCGCGCTGCGGGCTATGGCAGACATGAATCGTCAGGCTGCGGTCGTCCGCCGCCAGCAGCCGCTTGCTGCGGCTGTTGGCAAACTCCTCGGCGCTGCGCCCGGCCACCGCCGCATTACGCAGTTCGAGAATATCCGCCTGAAGATTATGCAGCAGGTTATCCGGCGCGATATCGACAAAGGCGTCCAGCTCTTCATAGCGCTCAAGACCCGCCAGCAGGTAAATATAGTCGCGCCCCAGCTTGCCCCAGGAGGCCAGCAGCGGATTGCCGACATCCTGTTCCCCGGCATCGTTGAATAACCCCGGAGCCTGTTGCGTATCGCGAAACAGGGGCAGCTCTCGCGTCGTTTCGCGGTGGTGGCGGCGCTGGCGGGAGAGCAGCTTTGCCAGAAATGCCGGATCTTTGATGTCGCCCCAGTAGTAGCGGCACGGGTTAGTGAAGAGAACATATACATCGACATGCTTACCCAGCGCCTGGAGCGCCTGCAGGTATACCGGCGGCAGCGCCGAAATCCCGCAGATAAACACCCGCGACGGTAGGCCGACGGGCGGCTGTTCGGCGGCCTCAAGCGCGCTGATAAAGCGTTGGTATAAATTGGCGCGATGCCACAGCGGCTGGCCCAGTTCAGCGGTATATTCCACCAGCGCTTTCCACAGCGGCGCCTGCCACTCCTGCGCGTCTCCAAGCCCGTCAACGCGCTGGTCGGCCTCCCAGCGCATCAGCCACTCGGGGCGATAAACCAGATACTGGTCATAGAGATCCGCCACTCTGGCGGCCAGCTGAAACAGCTTGCGCTTGTCGCTATCGTCGTGCAGATAGTGGCGCAGTAGCGTAAAGGATTCATCGTTCAGCCGCTGCGGTAGCAGGGTCATGAGTTTCCAGCTCATACTTTGCTTACTGAACGCGCTTTCTCCGGGAATATCTTTTAACACCCGCACGAACATGTCCCAGATAAAACTGGCGGGTAGCGGGAACTCAATGTTGGCCGCAATCCCAAAGCGCTGCGCCAGCGTCATCTGCAGCCACTGCGCCATCCCGGTACTCTGTACCAGCACCATTTCCGGCATAAAAGGGTCATCCAGCCGCTGGCGCTCGACGATAAACTCCATCAAGGCTTCAAGCACATCCAGACGGTTTGAGTGGTACACCCTTAACATATTCGCTCCTGGCTACTGACTGACCGGGCAGTGCAGCCGGGTCATCTGCGCCCGCCTGGCTGCGGGCATCGTGATCGTTACCGTGATGCTGACACATCTTTGCACCGATGTCTGCATGCGGGATACCTGGCGATTCGCGGGAATCACCGGTGGGCTAAGCTGACTGAATCGCCACGCATCGCGCCACAGTTGACGGTACTGGTTGAGCTGCATAAAGCCGTTGGCCAGCCCACGCTGATAGCCCGCCAGCGCAGTCACGGTTGCGATAAGCAAGACTAAAGCCAGCAGCGTTTCGGGCAGGCTAAACCCTCTCTGCCACCTCAGGGCATCTGGCATAGGCTTGCCTCCTTTAACGGGCAAAAATCGCTCCAGCCGTGAGGCGAAAAGCGGACGCGGTTTTGTTCGATTACGCCTGACTGCCACAGCAGTACGCCGCCGCCATCGCTGCCGCCAATCAGCAATACCGAGGCGTCGCTAAAGACTCGCAGGCAGGCGCGCCAGCCGAGCGCCGCGTTCTGCTGGCAGCTAACCGTTTCCTGAAGCGGCCAGACGAGCCCCTTTCCCCACTGCAGCGCGGAATGCGCATCAGCGGCATCGCCAAGCGCCCGCGTTTCGCTGGCCGTCTGCGCTAACAGCGAACGCTGCTGCTGGTGCAGCCCCTGGAGTAATAGCGTGCCGAGCGCTAACAGCAGCAGCACCATCAGCAGCGAAGAGAGCCCGCGCTGGCGATTCACAGGTTATATCCCGTTACGCCGTATTCCGCCCGCGCGCGGATTTGCGGGTCGGCGACCGAGTGCGCCGCAAGGGTAATCGATAATTCAGGTGCGAAGCCCGCCCTCTCCAGGCGCGTAACCTGAAACGCGGTGACCTGAATCGCCGCCGGGTTGGTCATTTTCTCCCAGCCTTTGCCGCTGCAGGCGCTTGCGCCGCGCAGGGTTTCCAGCGCGCCATCGCGCAGGCGAAACCCGGTGGTATCCGATTCCGATGACGGCGCGCTATTCCAGACGCCATCGCTGTTGCTATCCCAGCTCACCAGCAGGCAATCACCGCCCTCTGCGATATACAGCGCCTGCCCGTAACAGCGGCCGCGGCAGTATCCGGCGCGCTGCAGATGCTTCGCGACGGTGTAGATTCGCTGCCAGAGCTCATTTTCCAGCGACTGCTGCCGGGTCTGGCGAAGCGCGGCCCACTGCAGCGCCGGAAGAAAACGCGCGCTGCCGAGCAGCAGCACGGAGCTGATGGCCATCGCGATCAGCGTTTCCGGCAGGGAAAAGCCGCGCTGTTTTACAGACACGATGCCGTCTCCTCGCCGCGACACAGGCGGATGCGCCCCCAGTGAGAAACGATAATGTTCCAGCCGCCCGCCGCGCTTTGCAGGCGGATATGCCCGGCCCAGGCGGTATTACGCAGGCCATAAAACCCCAGCCCCGGCGTCATCGCGCTGAGCGAAACCTCCGGCCATAGCGGTTGCAGCGTGAAAGCGTCCCTGAGGAGACAGTCGGCCATCGCCCCGCTGGCGCTCAGGCACCAGCCCTCCGCGCTTTGGCCGACGCTTAATACCCTGTCGCGGTTGTGCCAGTTGGCGTCATCGCGTAGCAGCACCAGGTAGTCGCGGACCTGGCAGGCGGTTTGCCACAGGCGCTGCTGCCGTTGCCAGCTCTGCCAGCCGTACAGCCCGCTGGCGCCGAGAATGACGACCACGACCATGGTGAGCAGGGTTTCAATCAGGGTATAGCCATGTTCTCTGTTCATGGGCCGAGTATGCGGAGCATTGAGGCTTTATTCGAACGGTAAAATGCGGGTTTGCGGCACGCGCCGGAGAGTATTAAAGGCGTTGCAGCGGGTTTCAACAGTGCCGGAAATCTGCTCGCAAAAAAGCGTTCCGTTGGGGGAATAAAGCTGGTCGTCGGCTCGGCTGAGGCATAAAAAAACCGGCGCTCGCAGGCGCCGGTTTTTCGTCATCACTTCCGGGTTAAATCGCCACCGGCGCTTTAATCCCCGGATGCGGGTCGTAACCTTCGATTTCGAAGTCTTCAAAACGGTAGTCGAAAATCGATGCCGGCTTACGTTTGATCACCAGCTTCGGCAGCGCCCGCGGTTCGCGGCTCAGCTGCAGGTGCGTCTGCTCCATGTGGTTGCTGTACAGGTGCGTATCGCCGCCGGTCCAGACAAAATCGCCCACTTCGAGGTCGCACTGCTGCGCCACCATATGCACCAGCAGCGCGTAGCTGGCGATATTGAACGGCAGGCCGAGGAATACATCGCACGAGCGCTGATAGAGCTGGCAGGAGAGCTTGCCGTCGGCGACGTAGAACTGGAAGAACGCGTGGCACGGGGCCAGCGCCATTTTGTTCAGCTCGCCGACGTTCCATGCCGAGACGATAATCCGGCGAGAATCCGGGTCGTTTTTCAGCTGTTCCATCACCGTGCTGATCTGGTCGATATGACGGCCGTCCGGCGCGGGCCAGGAGCGCCACTGCTTACCGTAAACCGGCCCCAGATCGCCGTTTTCATCCGCCCATTCGTCCCAGATAGTGACGTTGTTTTCGTGCAGATACGCCACGTTGGTGTCACCCTGCAGGAACCACAGCAGTTCATGGATGATGGAGCGTAAATGACAGCGCTTGGTCGTCACCAACGGGAATCCTTCCTGCAGGTTAAAACGCATCTGGTGACCGAAGATGGAGACGGTGCCGGTACCGGTGCGGTCATTTTTTTGCGTGCCCTCATCGAGCACTTTCTGCATCAAATCAAGATACTGTTTCATGGTTCCTCAAGAATTTTGTTGCTGCGGACGACAACGGTACGCCCAGACCATCATGATGATACCCGCAAGCACCATCGGAATCGAAAGAATCTGCCCCATGCTGATGTACTGTACCCAGCCGCCGGTAAACTGGGCATCGGGCTGACGGAAGAACTCCACGATGATGCGGAACAGACCGTAGCCAATGAGGAACAGGCCGGAAACCGAACCGGCCGGACGCGGCTTGCGGATAAACAGGTTCAGTATCAGGAACAGCACTACGCCTTCCAGCGCCAGCTCATAGAGCTGCGAAGCATGACGCGGCAGCGCGCCGTAGGTATCGAACAGCGATTGCCACTCAGGATGCGACGGCAGCAGCGCCAGATCTTCCGCCCGAGAGCCGGGGAAAATCATGGTGTAGTGGAAGTTCGGATCGACGCGGCCCCACAGTTCACCGTTGATAAAGTTGCCCAGACGCCCGGCGCCGAGGCCAAACGGAATCAGCGGCGCAATGAAGTCGGAAACCTGGAAGAAGGTGCGCTTCGTGCGTTTGGCGAAAATGATCATCACCAGAATCACGCCGATCAGACCGCCGTGGAAGGACATACCGCCGTCCCAGACGCGGAACAGATAGAGCGGATCGTCGAGGAACACCGGCAGGTTGTAGAAGAAGACATAGCCAAGACGCCCGCCGAGGAAAACCCCGAGGAAGCCGGCGTACAGCAGGTTTTCAACTTCGTTTTTTGTCCAACCGCTGTCCGGACGATTGGCCCGACGGGTGGCCAACCACATCGCAAAAACAAACCCAACCAGGTACATCAGACCGTACCAGTGGAGGGAGACCGGTCCAATGGAAAAAATTACCGGATCAAACTCCGGAAAATGCAGGTAGCCACTATTCATCTGTCACCATAAACACTTGTTATTCCGCCGAAAGTGGACAGCGGGGATCGTTCGCGCGCGTCAGAAACGGGCGCTCCAAAGGCTGCGAATGATAGCATAAGCGCGAAGGGCGATCCGCGCCGGACATGTAAAAGATATGTATACGAATGCGAATTCGCGGCTGAGCATTCCCGGAGGCGGCGCGCTGCGCCTGTCCGGGCTACCCAACCCTCAGGCCGCCCGAACCTCGTCAGCGTAGTCTCGGGTCACGGCTAACGCCTTACCCGGGCTACAAATTAATGAACCGTAGCCCGCGCTAGCGGCCGCCGCGAATCAGGCCGCCGAGTCCGCGTCGCTCCATAAAAGCCGCGACCTGATGGCGCACTTCGGCGGTCATCTGCGCTTCCAGGCTACGCTGGGAAAGCTCCTGGGCTTCATTGATATCGATGCGCCGCAGCAAATACTTCACTCTCGCCACCGAACGACCGTTCATGGACAGATGACGATAGCCCATGCCAATCAGGATCGTCACGCACATCGGATCGCCCGCCATTTCGCCACACAGGCGCAGGTCGATTCCAAAACGCTCGGCGTCGCGGGCAATCATCGCCAGCGCCCGCAGTACCCCCGGATGCAGGCTGTCATACATACTGGCGACCCGGGTGTTGTTGCGATCCACCGCCAGAATGTACTGGGTCAGATCGTTGGTGCCAACCGAGATAAAATCAACGCGATTCGCCAGCTGCGGCAGCATAAAGACCATCGACGGCACTTCCAGCATCACGCCAAGACGCGGGCGGGGAATGGCGTAGCCGATCATCTCTTCCACTTCGCGGCTGGCGCGATCGATCAGGCGACGAGCCTCATCCACTTCATCCAGGCTGGTGACCATCGGTAGCAGGATGCTGAGGTTTCCGGTTGCCGCGTTGGCCCGCAGCATCGCGCGGACCTGTACCAGAAAGATCTCCGGCTGATCGAGCGTGATCCGAATACCGCGCCAGCCAAGGCACGGATTCTCTTCGCTGATCGGCATATACGGCAGCTGTTTATCCGCGCCGATGTCCAGCGTGCGCAGCGTCACCGATTTCTCGTTGAACATCTGCAGCATGCCCTGATACTGGGCAACCTGCTCCTCTTCGGAAGGGAAGCCGCTTTGCAGCATAAAGGGGATTTCGGTACGGTAAAGACCGATACCGTCGACGAAATTGCCGAGTTTTTCTTCATGCTCGGGGCTCAGGCCCGCGTTGAGCATGACTTTTACCCGCTCGCCGCTTTTCAGTTCGGAAGCGCGTTCAAGATCGTCCTCGGCCAGGCGGCTAAGCTCGTTCTCTTCGCTGATCAGGCGCTGATACTCTTGCAGCAGCACCGGCTCGGGATCGACCAGCAGCTCGCCGCGATAGCCATCGACAATCAGCGTATGGCCGTGCAGCAGCGAAGGCTGAATATCCGCCCCCATCACCGTCGGAATGCCCAGCGCACGCACCATAATCGCGGCGTGGGAGTTCGCCGCGCCATCGCGCACCACCACGCCGGCTAAACGATCCTGAGGAACCTCTGCTAAGGTGGTGGCCGACAGTTCATCCGCCACCAGCACGATGCGCTCCGGCCAGGTATTGGGCCCCTGGATACTGTCATCGAGATGGAAAAGCAGCCGCTGGCCCAGCGTGCGCAGATCGCCCGCGCGCTCTTTCAGATAGCCGTCGCTGAGCGCGGCAAACTGTTCGGCGAATTTCTCGATAATCTTCTTCACCGCCCATTCGGCCACCGCGCCTTTATCCACTTCAGCGAACAGCTCGCGGCGCAGGCGCGCGTCGGAAAGCAGGTGCGAATAGAGGTCAAAGATGGCCGCCGTCTCTTTCTGCGCGCCGGCAGCGTAGCGTTTGCTGTAGCGGCGAAACTCATTCGCCGCCTCTTCCAGCGCGCCGGTCAGCCGCTCGCGCTCGGAAGCGGTATCGAGCGTCGAGGCTTCATAAACCTGCTCCATCAGCGGCAGGCTGACGTCCATCCAGCCTTCGGCAATCGCCACGCCTGACGAGGCGGGCAGCGCGCGGATGCGGGTCTGACGATATTGACCAAACAGCGCGTTCAGCTGGGATTGAGAGAGAATGCCGGCGATTTGCGTGGCCAGGGTGACCAGGAAGGACTCTTCGCTTTCGTCAAACTGGCGCAGTTCGCGCTGCTGCACAACCAGCACGCCGAGCAGCTGACGCCGCTGGATAATCGGCACGCCGAGGAAGGCGCGAAAGCGGCCCTCTTTGACCGCGGGAATATATTTAAAGCTGGGGTGCTTTTGCGCGTCGGCGAGGTTAATAGGTTCGGCCAGGCGGCCAACCAGGCCCACCAGGCCTTCGTCAAAAGCGAGCGCAACGATGCGCCCGCGCGGCTTTTTCAACCCGCGCGTCGCCATCAGGTAATAACAGCGTCGGTCATTGTCAGCCAGATAAACCGAACAGACTTCCGTCTCCATCGCGGCGCAGATATCGGTGACCAGGATATCCAGCGCCTCGTTTAAACGCGGCGCACTCGCGACCTTCTCGACTATTTCTCGCAACCGAGTGAGCATAATGTGCGTGGCTTAACCTCTTTTACGTCGATATGCAGGCGCGCTTTGCGGCTTAGGCGTGCTTTCCGCCAGCGCCATGGTGACGCTGGCAAACTCTTTCATCACCCTGCGGTATACGTCGCGCTTAAACGACACCACCTGACGCACCGGGTACCAGTAGCTTACCCATCGCCAGCCATCAAACTCAGGTGTACTGCTGGTTTGCATATTGACATCCGCATCGCTGCCGATCAATTGCAGGAGAAACCACTTCTGTTTCTGGCCGATACATACCGGCTTTGTGTCCCAACGCACCAAACGTTTAGGCAATTTGTAACGCAACCAGTTACGGGTTGAAGCAAGGATCCGCACATCTTTACGGCTTAGCCCAACTTCTTCGAACAATTCCCGATACATCGCCTGCTCTGCTGATTCCCCTGGATTTATGCCCCCTTGCGGGAACTGCCACGAGTGCTGACCATAGCGCCTGGCCCACATAACCTGGCCCTGGCGATTACAGATTACAATACCGACATTTGGGCGGTAGCCATCGTCATCAATCACCGGACTACCTCAAAATAAGCTTCAATGTGAATGATTGTTTCACACTCGTTGGAAACGGTAAACCACTCTGTGAGGGGGATGAGATCGAATAACATTTGAATAACTCACAGTAATACCCGGAGTTATAAACAGCGAAAGCCATACCCGGACGATTTTATTCACTTTTTCTGTGGATAGAGTTGTGAAGAAGTACGGAATTAACCAGGGAAAACCCGGAATCATCCGAACAGCGTAGCGATAGCACCTGATTATAATGACCTAATTTTCATAAAGTTAGCATGTTAAAATTTCATAATTCACAGTATAACGTGACGATCATCACATAAGAGATCCTGGAACTGATGAAAGATCGAGCAATGTTGGTTTTATCCACAGATTACGCATATGCTCTGGGCATATTTTGTCTAAAAACTCGATTTTCATCTCACGTCAAGGCTGTAAATGGAAACAGTAGTGGGGCTTTTCCCCAGTTATCCCATTTTTCTGTGGATAACTGGGTGTAAGATCCTGTTCATTGTCGGTGACCAGTTCTGGAAAACCCGGTTTCACCATTTTCACAGCGGCAAAAAATCGCAAAAAAAACCATATGAATCATCAAATTGTCATACTTACTCAAGAAAAGGTAAACTCTATCCACAACGGATGAAATTACTGCTCACTTTTTAGTCAGAGGTTTTACGCTATGCCGACCATCGCGCCGCTCTTATCCCCCCCGCAAAGCCAGGAGCAGCTTCTGGCCCAGGCGCAGCAGCTGGCAGGCTATTCGCTGGGGGAGCTGGCCCAGCTTGCCGGAATTCCGATTCCGCGCGATTTAAAACGTGATAAAGGCTGGATCGGCATCCTGCTGGAGATATGGCTTGGCGCCAGCGCAGGCAGCAAGCCGGAGCAGGATTTCGCCGCCCTCGGCGTCGAGCTGAAAACCATCCCCATCGATTCATCAGGTCGCCCGCTGGAAACCACCTTTGTCTGCGTCGCGCCGCTGACCGGCAACAGCGGCGTCACCTGGGAGAGCAGCCACGTGCGTCATAAGCTCAAGCGGGTACTGTGGGTACCGGTAGAGGGCGATCGCGCGATTCCTTTGGCCGAACGCCGCGTCGGCGCACCGCTGCTGTGGAGCCCGAGCGAAGAAGAAGATCGCCAGCTGCGTATGGATTGGGAAGAGCTGATGGATCTGATCGTCCTCGGCCAGGTCGAGCGCATCACCGCCCGCCACGGCGAAGTGCTGCAGCTGCGCCCGAAAGCGGCCAACAGCAAAGCGCTGACCGAGGCGGTAGGCGCCCGTGGCGAACCGATCCTCACCCTACCGCGCGGTTTCTATCTGAAGAAAAACTTTACCGCCGCCCTGCTCGCCCGCCATTTCCTTCTCTCCTCGAAATAACGGCCTGGAGATGATTAATTTTTTGTTCTGCCGTGGCGGTTGCATATAATCGCATCTTTCTATTTTGCAGGACTTTGAACGATGTTATTTGCATGGGTAACCGATCCTAACGCCTGGCTGGCGCTTGGTACGCTGACGCTGCTGGAGATAGTGCTCGGGATCGATAATATTATTTTCCTCTCTCTGGTGGTGGCAAAACTGCCCACAGCGCAACGGGCCCACGCCCGCCGTATTGGGCTGATGGGGGCGATGATCATGCGTCTGGCGCTGCTGGCGTCAATCGCGTGGGTCGTCAAGCTCACTAATCCTCTCTTTACCGTGCTAGGCCAGGAGATCTCGTTTCGCGATCTGATCCTCCTGCTGGGCGGGCTATTCCTGATCTGGAAGGCGAGTAAAGAAATTCACGAATCCATTGAAGGCGAAGAAGAAGGGCTGAAAACCAACGTCCATTCATTTATGGGCGCCATCGTGCAGATTATGCTGCTGGATATTATTTTCAGCCTCGATTCGGTGATCACCGCCGTCGGACTGTCGGACCATCTGTTTATTATGATGGCGGCAGTGGTTATCGCGGTGCTGGTGATGATGGTTGCCGCCCGTTCGATAGGCGATTTTGTTGACCGCCATCCTTCGGTGAAAATGCTGGCGCTGTCGTTTTTGATCCTCGTCGGCTTCACGCTGATGCTCGAAAGTTTCGACGTGCACGTGCCGAAAGGCTACATCTATTTCGCGATGTTCTTTTCGATTGCGGTTGAAAGTCTCAACCTGCTGCGCAATAAAAAAAATCCGCTGTAGCCCGCTAAAATGCAGCCCTGAAACGGGCTGCAATTCTTTTTTAAGACTTAACTGCTTTTTATGTCTCACAAATCAGGCTATTAATATACTGGTACGAGGTGCGGCTATAATAGGGGTGATAGCGATGAAAAAATGGGCAGTATTGATTTCCGCCGTAGGACTGGCGTTCTCGGTTTCCGGTTGCAGCAGCGATTACGTCATGGCAACCAAAGATGGTCGCATGATTCTGACCGACGGCAAACCCGCCATAGACGACGACACCGGCCTTATCAGCTACGAAGATCAGCAGGGTAATAAAATGCAGATCAATCGTGACGACGTTTCGCAGATTATTAAACGTTAAGTCCCGCCGTCAGGTCGCGATTTAGCGTTTTATCGCACCGTTGAGCAGCGTTCTTTATTCTTCAGCATTCAGAGAAAAGTCGGGATAAACCTGATCTGTCCGCGAGGATTCATCAGGCCGGATTCCGTCAGCCCGGCTTTTTTGATTTTTTTACTTCCCCTTTTTCTCCCCCTCTGCCATTTTTATATTCCTTTGTCGGGGAACGCCTGACCTTGTTGATAAAAAAGGAAGCCGGCTATGCAGTATCACCGTATCCCACACAGTTCTCTTGAAATCAGCACGCTGGGGCTGGGCACAATGACGTTTGGTGAGCAGAATAGCGAGGCAGACGCGCACGAGCAGCTCGATTACGCGGTGAGTCAGGGCATTAACCTGATTGACGTCGCGGAAATGTATCCCGTCCCGCCGCGCCCGGAAACCCAGGGCCTGACGGAAACCTACGTCGGTAACTGGCTGGCGAAGCGCGGCAATCGCGAAAAGCTGATTATCGCCTCTAAAGTGAGCGGCCCTGCCCGCAATAACGACAGCAGCATTCGTCCTGACCACAAGCTGGATCGTAAAAATATCCGCGAGGCGCTGCACGACAGCCTGAAGCGCCTGCAGACCGATTATCTCGACCTCTATCAGGTACACTGGCCGCAGCGCCCGACCAACTGTTTCGGCAAGCTGGGCTACACCTGGGCCGATTCCGCCCCGGTCGTCACCCTGCTGGATACGCTGGACGCGCTGGCCGAATTCCAGCGCGCCGGCAAGATTCGCTATATCGGGGTCTCTAACGAAACGGCGTTTGGCGTGATGCGCTATCTTCATCTGGCGGACAAGCACGACCTGCCGCGCATCGTGACGATCCAGAACCCGTACAGCCTGGTGAACCGCAGCTTTGAAGTGGGCCTGGCGGAAGTTAGCCAGTATGAAGGCGTGGAGCTGCTGGCCTATTCCTGCCTGGCGTTCGGCACGCTGACCGGGAAATACCTCAACGGCGCAAAACCGGCAGGCGCGCGCAATACGCTGTTCAGCCGTTTTACGCGCTACAGCGGCGAGCAGACGCAAAAAGCGGTGGCGGCCTATGTCGATATCGCGAAGCGGCACAACCTTGACCCGGCGCAGATGGCGCTGGCCTTCGTACGTCGTCAGCCGTTTGTCGCCAGCACCCTGCTGGGCGCGACCACCATGGAGCAGCTGAAAACCAACGTCGAAAGCCTGCATCTGGAGCTGAGCGCAGAGGTTTTAGCCGAGATTGAAGCGGTGCATCAGGTTTATACCTACCCGGCACCGTAAGGCCGTAAAAGCTCCCGGATTGCGGCTAATGCCTTATCCGGGCGACTCCCTTTCCCGGAGGCGATGCTACGCATCTGTCCGGGCTACAAGTTTGTGCGGTTTGTAGCCCGGACAGGCGCGACGCGCCGCCTCCGGGAGATTATTTACGCCGTCCCCAAATCCACAGGGCAGTAATCGCCAGGGCGAACACCACGCCAAAGCCAATCCCTACGCCGACGACAGGAATACCGATGCTCACCGCCAGCGAATAGAGGCCCAGCATCAGCAGCATCGCCACGTTTTCGCCGAGGTTCTGCACCGCGATAGCGTTGCCCGCGCCGACCGTATGTTTCCCTCGCTCCTGCAGCAGGGCGTTAAGCGGCACGATAAAGAAGCCGCCGAACGCGCCGAGCAGCAGCAGCAGGGCAAAAGCCGGCAGCAGCGCCTGCTGGATGGCGAAAAAGATGACCGCCACGCCAATCAATATCCCGGCGGGCATGCAGCGCGACACCGTTTCCAGCGTCACCAGCTTCGCCGCCGCGCCGGCTCCCAGCACAATCCCCACCGCCACCATCGCGTTAAGGTAGGTCGGCATGGCGTTGCTGGTAATGCCCAGCGCCGCCGGCACCCACAGCACCAGCAGGAAGCGCAGCGTCACGCCCGCCCCCCAGAACAGGCTGGTGCCGACTAACGAAAAGCGGGTCTCACCGTTGCGCCATAGCGTCGTACAGGCGCTAAAGAAGCTGTGGGTCATCGGCCTGAAGCGCCATGATTGCCCGGGACGCGCCGCCGGCAGCTTCGGGATCCACAGGTTGGCGACCACCGCGCCGGCGTACACCACCGCGCAGACGCCGAGCGCCACCATGATATGCCAGTCCGCCAGGATACCGCCCGCCATCGAGCCGAGCAGGATCGCCGCAATGGTCGAGGACTCCATCAGGCCGTTCGCTTTCACTAACTTATCGCCGGTGGTCAGCTCGCCGAGGATGCCGTATTTAGCCGGAGAATAGGCGGCAGCGCCGATGCCCACCAGCGTATAGCCAGCAAACGGATTCACGCCAAAGCAGATGCACCCCGCGCCGATCAGCTTCAGGCCGTTCGCCACCATCATCACCCGTCCTTTGGCAAAGCTATCGGCAAACTGTCCGACAAACGGCGCGAAGAGAATGTAAGCGCCCACAAACAACATCTGTAATACCGGTTGACTCCACTCCGGGTAGAACAGCTGCTTCATCAGCGCCAGGGTGGCGAACAACAGCGCGTTATCGCCAAACGCCGAAAGAAACTGGGCGCAGATAACCGCCATCATCCCTTTCGAATACAGCGACGTGTTAGTGTGTACTGACTCACTCATCCGAACCTTCCGCCTGTTCAACCATGCCTTTAAGGGTGACAAAGTCCGGCTTGCCGCTGCCCAGTACCGGGAGCTGCTTCAGCCAGCGAATGTCGCGCGGTACCGCCAGCTCCGGTACGCCGTGTTCACGGGCATAGCGCAGCAGTTTTTCACGATTCAGTTCATTATCGGTGGTAAACAGCACCAGCGCCTCGCCTTTGCTGGCATCCTGTTTAATCGCCGTGGCGTGCATTTTGTCCGGCGAAACCGCCAGCGCCACCTGCTCGACCATCTCCAGCGACACCATCTCACCGGCGATTTTGGCAAAGCGCTTCGCGCGGCCCTGAATCCGCACATAGCCCTGTTCGTCAAAGCTGACGATATCCCCGGTGTCATACCAGCCGGCCTCGACTACGCCGTGCTGGTTTTCCGCCGCGGGCGCTTCCAGCACGCCGGGATTTTCCACCCGCAGATAGCCGTTCATGATGTTCGGCCCTTTAAGCTGTAAACGGCCCCCCTCTTCAATACCGGGCATGGCCAGCAGACGCGCGTCCATCCCCGGCAGAATGCGGCCAACGGTGCCCACTTTCGCCGCCATCGGCACGTTGATCGATACCACCGGCGCGCATTCGGTGACGCCGTAGCCTTCAAGAATGCGCAGGCCAAACTTGTCCTGCCAGATCTGCTTTGTGCTCTCCTGCAGCTTCTCCGCCCCGGCGACAACGTAACGCAGGCGATAAAAATCATACGGATTCGCAAAGCGGGCATAGTTGCCAAGGAAGGTGGAGGTGCCGAACAGCACGGTACAGTTGCGGTCATATACCAGCTCCGGCACCACGCGGTAGTGCAGCGGGCTGGGATAGAGGAAGACCTCCGCGCCGGTAAACAGCGGCGTCAGCAGGCCGACCGTCAGGCCAAAGGAGTGAAACAGCGGCAGCGCCGACATAAAGCGGTCGTTAGCGGTAAAGTCGGCAATGGTTTTAATCTGCTCGACGTTGGCCAACAGGCTTTTATGGCTATGCACGACCCCTTTCGGATTGCCTTCCGAGCCGGAGGTAAACAGAATCATCGCCGCGTCTTCCGGCTGCTGCGTAACCTGCGCCAGCTTCGGCATCAGCAGATGGCCAAAAATCCACAGCTTATCGGCGGCGGTAACCTCGCCTTTTAAATCTTCGAGAAATACCCAGCGCACCTGCGTCAACTGCTCCGGCAGGTGCCAGAGCTTGCCTTTATCGAGGAAGGTGCGGGAGGTAAAGATGGTTTTGATTTCCGCCGCGGTAATGGCGCTGCTCAGGCCTTTGACCCCGGCGGTATAGTTCATCATCGCCGGGATTCGTCCGCGGGCGATCGCGCCAAAAATCACCGCCGCGCTTATTCCGGCGTTCGGCAGCATCAGGCCGATTTTTTCGCCCTGGGCACTGTATTTTTCCAGAATGCGCGCCACGAAGAGGGTTTTGGTCAGCAGCTTACGGTAGGTGTCCGGCTGAAAATTGATATCTTCCACGCAGCGTTTGTGCGCGCCGAAGCGGTCCTGGGCCGCCAGCAGCGACTCATACAGCGTTTCGCGCGGGCGCACCGCCATCCGCGCCTCCATCATGATCTGATGCAGCATTTCACCGGCAATTTTACGCCGGTCGCGGGCGCGCGGCGCATCGGGCATCGGCAGATGCGTCGGCGGCAGCAGATGCAGCTGAATGCGCGGGAACAGGCGGCGCTTAACCAGCCCCTTCAGGCGGCTAAAGGGGGTTAGTTCAGCACCTTCGATTCTCAGCGGCACGATGGTCGCCTGCGACTTCGCCGCCACAAAGGCGGCGCCGTCGTAAATTTTCATCAGCGAACCGCTCACCGAGATCCGCCCTTCCGGGAAAATCACCACCGGGCGCCCCTGCTCAATCAGGCGGACCAGATGTTTTATCGACATCGGTTTGGTCGGGTCCAGCGGCACAAAATCAATAATCGGCTTTAGCGCGCGCATAAACCAGCGATCGCTGATTGAGGAATAGACCGCGAACACCGGGCGCACCGGCAGGAAAAGCGCCAGCAGTACGCCGTCAATAAAGGAGACATGGTTTGGCGTAATCAGCACCTTGTGCTGGTGCAGCGCCTGGGGGTCACCGGTTAACTTGACCCGGTACAATCCTTTGAAAAGTAGTCTGAAAAATCCCAAAAGCATAACAACTCCGTTTGACCGGTTAATCAGTCAAAGCAGGTTACATGAGAAGGGACGGAAAATGCACCAGGAGGAGCGGAATTCAGGACAAAAAAACCTGCGCATCCGCGCAGGTCGGTGCAAGATAATCAGTACGAAAAGCGTACTTAAAAAACTCACCAATCAATACCTCTGGGATCCTGATTGTCTCGTTTTTCCCGCCGCCGGCGCCAGCCATAAAACGCAAGGGAATGAGCCTAAGTGCAACCAGTTATTACTTTTTTCGTGAACTGTAACAACGGCTAACGGCGGGCAAAAAAAAACCTGCGCATCTGCGCAGGCTGGTGTAATTAAGTGGTCAACCTGAAGTTGACTCCACCTATCAATACCTCTGGGATAGCCAGAGTATCAATGCAATGAATGGGTAAACCAGCGAACATTCGCAACAGCCAATCGCAAAGTGTAAGCAAAGGTGTGAATTGTCCGTTCCCGGAATCATTCTCCGCTCCCCTGTGGGTAACTATTTCACCCGCAACGCTAATCTGCGTCACAATTGCATTAACCCAAAAGTACCAACCCTTGAATCTGCCGCGCTTTCCCGTAACATAAATGCCATGTAAACGCTTACCCTAAAAAAGGCCTGGTATGGCGACTATTAAGGATGTAGCCCGGCTCGCAGGAGTCTCCGTCGCTACCGTCTCCCGCGTTATTAACAATTCACCGAAAGCCAGCGAAGCCTCGCGCCAGTCGGTAGGCGCCGCGATGGAAACGCTAAATTATCACCCCAACGCCAACGCCCGCGCGCTGGCGCAGCAGTCAACGGAAACCGTCGGCCTGGTGGTGGGCGATGTCTCCGACCCCTTCTTCGGCGCGATGGTGAAAGCCGTCGAGCAGGTCGCCTACAATACCGGCAATTTTTTGCTGATCGGTAACGGCTATCACAACCTCCATAAAGAGCGCCAGGCGATTGAACAGCTGATTCGCCACCGCTGCGCGGCGCTGGTGGTCCACGCAAAAATGATCCCCGATGACGAACTGGCCTCGCTGATGCAGCAAATCCCCGGCATGGTGCTGATTAACCGCATCCTGCCCGGCTTCGAGCAGCGCTGCGTGGCGCTGGATGACCGCTACGGCGCATGGCTCGCGACCCGCCACCTGATTCAGCAGGGGCACACCCGCATCGGCTATCTCTGCTCTAATCACGCTATTTCCGATGCTGAAGACCGCCTGCAGGGCTACTGGGCAGCGTTAAAAGAGAGCGATCTGCCGTGCAACGATCGCCTGGTGACCTTTGCCGAGCCCGATGAGAGCGGCGGAGAACAGGCGATAACCGAGCTGCTGGGCCGCGGCAGGAATTTCAGCGCCGTCGCCTGCTATAACGACTCGATGGCCGCCGGCGCGATGGGCGTATTAAACGATAACGGGATTGATGTGCCGCGTGAGATTTCGCTGATTGGCTTTGATGACGTGCTGATTTCGCGCTACGTGCGCCCACGTCTGACCACCGTACGCTATCCGATTGTCACCATGGCGACGCAGGCCGCGGAGCTGGCGTTAGCGCTGGCGGAGCATCGCCCGCCGCCGGAGATTACCCACCTTTTCAGCCCCACGCTGGTCCGCCGTCACTCGGTGATTGCGCCCCTCGACAGCGATAAATTGTAGCGGTATAAACTGACGGCGCTGGCCGGATAATCCAGGCCTTCGCCGATATACTGCCAGCCAAAACGCTCATAAAAATCGCGGCAGGCGGAGTAGAGAAATAGCTCGGTATAGCCCTGCGCTCTGGCATATCCGATGACGTGCTGCTGTAGTTTTCCCGCCAACCCCTGCCCGCGCGCCTCAGGCGCCACGTAGAGCGCCGCCATCCACGGATAGAGATCCTGACGGCTGATTAAATCGCAGCGCCACAGGCCGACGGTGCCCAGCAGCCTCTCGCCCTCCACGGCCACAAAGGTAATGGGCAGCGCTCCCGGCGTCTGGCTATGTTCGACAATGCTGGCGAAGAACGCCCGCGGCAGCGCGTCAGCGCCAAACGCTCGCCAGAGCCACTCCGTCACGCATGAAGCGTGCTGCGGCGCAGCGTAGAGGGGGTGAATAATCATACCAGCTTTCCCTGAAAAATCGGTACCGATTCAAAGAGATAGCCGTCAAAGTCCGGCGCGTCTTCATCGGAGAGCTCCAGCAGGCTGTTTTTGACATTTTCAAGATGCTGCCACATTGCCTGCCAGGCCCCCATCACATCGCGTCGGCGCAGGGCGGCGAGCAGCGTTTGCCGGTCCCCGAGCCACTTCAGCCGGTACGCCCGGCTGGCGATATGCACGTTGAACTGCTGCCACAGCGGGCTGCTGTCCATCTGCAGCCAGATGCGCTCAACCGTCGCCAACAGCATCTGATTTTGCGTCGCGCCGGCCAGCACCAGGTGAAACAGCCGGGCGTTATCCTGGCTGGTATCGTTGGCGGCAATCGCCCGCTGTTCCTGCTCGATAATCCGCTTCAGGTTATCGATATCGGCGCGGGTGGCCATTTTGGCGGCAAAAGCGGCGATATTGCTCTCCAGCAGCTGGCGGGCCTGCAGGATTTCGAACGGCCCGACGTCGCTGCTTAGCATCTGTTCTTCCTCGCTATCGTCCTCGTGCGGGATGCGCATCACGTACACCCCGGAGCCCTGGCGAATGTCGACCGTCCCCTGCAGCTCCAGCATCAGCAGCGCTTCGCGGACGATGGTCCGGCTCACGCCGTAGGTCTCGGCGATATTGCGTTCCGGCGGCAGGCGCGACCCGATGGGATAGCGCCCCTGCGCAATCTGTGCGCGTAAATCATCACCTATTTCCTGGTAGGGTTTCTTTTCCGGCGGAATGATAGCCTTCTCCACAATATCACCTGTGCGTTATGAGCCTGCGAGTCAATATCGGCCGCTATCTTAGCAAAATTTCAGCACGGCTAGCGCCACTCATCATCAATATCCAGCGTCAATTCCCGGCTCTCGCCTAGCTTACGAAACCAGCTGGCGGACGCCTTGGGCCGCCGCGCACGATTATTTTGCAGATCGATTTCAATCAGCCCGTAGCGATTTTTAAACGCGTTCATCGGCGAAACGTTGTCGGTAAACGCCCACAGCATGTAGCCGTGACAGTTGGCCCCCGCTTCCCGCGCGCGCAGCGTTTGCCACAGATGCTCGCTGATAAAACGGATCCGGTAGTCGTCGGCGATGGTGCCTTCGCCATTGCGAAACTGCCCTTCGTTTTCCACGCCCATGCCGCTTTCCGCCACGAACCACGGAATATTGCGATAGTCCTGCTTGATCCGCATCGCCATATCAAAAACGATTTGCGGATAAATTTCCCAGCCGCGGGAGTGGTTCATCCGCCGCCCCGGTAGCTCAAAGGGCTCATAGTAGTAAGCCGGATGGAACGGCGTCTGCGGATGCCAGGCGCGCGATGGAGCCTTAACCCGATGCGGGTAGTAGAGGTTAATCCCCAGCTCATCAACGGTGTTGTCGCGGATTATCGCCAGTTCTTCCGCGTTATAATCCCAGGAGACCCCGTGCTGTTCGAGCAGAGCCAGTAGCTCAGGCGGGTAGAGGCCGTGGACCAGCGGATCGAGGAAAACCCGGTTATAAAACAGATCGTAGCGTTCGGCGGCGCGCACGTCGTGCGGCGCTTTTGAGCGCGGATAGGTGACCTCCGGGTTAAGAATGCAGCCTACCGTGCCACGATAGCCTTTCTCGCGAAACAGCCGGACCACTTTTGCCGTCGCCAGCACCTTGTGGTGATTCCACTGCATCCAGGTGCCGGTGTTCTGCTCGTAAGGCCAGCGCAGCGCATCCAGATAAACGCGGGTCTGCACCACGATCGGTTCATTGAAGGTAAACCAGCGCGTGACTTTGTGGTGATAGCGGGTAAAAACCGTTTCCGCATACCGCACAAACAGCTCAACCACCTTTTTTGACGCCCAGCCGCCGTACTGCTCCAGCAGATAGCCGGGGAGTTCATAGTGCTCAAGACAGATCATCGGCTCGATGCCGTTGGCCAGCAGTTCATCGAACAACTGATCGTAGTACGCCGCATAGTCTTCATCGACCGTGACGTTTTCATAATCGGTGAGAAAGCGCGACCAGTTAATCGACGTGCGGTAGTGGGTCAGCCCCGCCAGCTTCATCAACTGCACGTCTTCGCGGAAGCGATTGATAAAATCGGTCGCCACCGCCGGGCCGTAGCCGTTATGCCAGACGCGACGGTCGTTCTTGTACCAGAGATCCGGCCAGGAATCCTGGCCCGCTTTCTTACCGCTCCAGCCCTCGGTTTGCCACGCGGAAGCGGCGGCGCCGAGGATAAAGTCGTGGGGGATCGCCATCTTTACTGTCGTCATTGTGTCCTCATATCTGTTGGCTGGCCTGCTCGTTCTCCGCCTGGCGCTGAGCGTTTTCCGCGCGGCGGGAGGCTATTTTGACGAACGGCAGATAGATCAGCACCGCGGTCAGGATGCAGATAAGCTGCGTCACCACCGCCCCCATCGAACCCGCCGTAGAGAGCCAGGCGTTGATCAGCGGCGGGGTGGTCCACGGCACCATCACCACCGCTTTACCGGCAAAGCCGGCGGCGGTCGCGAAGTAGCCGATGCTGCCGGTCACCAGCGGCGTGATGATAAAAGGGATCGCGAGGATCGGATTGAGCATGATCGGCATGCCGAAAATCACCGGTTCGTTAATATTGAACAGACCCGGCCCAATCGACAGCTTGGCGATCTCTTTCATCTCTTTGCGTTTGGTGGCGATCATGACTGCGATCAGCAGGCCAATCGTCAGCCCCGATCCGCCGATGCTCATATAAACGTCCCAGAACGGCATGGTGATGATATTCGGCACCTCTTTGCCCTGCTCAAAGGCGCTCATATTGACGGTGATGGCTCCCAGCAGCAGCGGTTCGCGGATCGGTTTGATCATCTGGTTGCCGTGGATGCCGATAACCCAGAACAGCTGCGCGACAAACATCAGCAGCAGGATCCCCGGCAGGCTTTGCACCACCCGCTCCAGCGGCTGCTGCACCACCTGATAGACCGCGTCATACAGGTACATGCCGGTGGCCTGATGGAAAATAAAGCCAAAGGTGGCAATCACCGTGGTGGTGATAATGGCCGGGATCAGGGCGGAGAACGACGCCGATACGTTGGGCGGCACGGTATCCGGCATCTTGATCTTCAGCCCCTTGCGGCCCTCCAGCCAGCAGTAGATCTCCACCGACAGAATGGCGATAAACATACCGAGGAACAGGCTACGGGTATCGGAAAACTGGCGCAGCAGCACATCTTTCACTTCGTGCATTTGCCCGTCGACCATCATTTCAACGGTGGTCGGCGTCACGCAGATAAAGCAGATCACCGCCAGCAGACCGGGGAACAGGCTCTTGATGCCGTTAATCCGCCCCAGCTCGATGCCGATAAGAAAGACCGCGCCAATATTGAGAAAGTTAAGGGTGGCGTAGTTGATCGCGCTGGTAATGGGTTTCAGCGCCGCCAGAAAAGAGAGCGCCTGAAAGCTGGCGAGTCCGTTTTTCGGATCCAGCACCATATTGGAGATCAGCACCGAAAAGGCGCCGACGATGATCACCGGCATCAGGGTAATAAAAGCGGATTTTATCGCCATGATGTAGCGGTAGCTGTTGAATTTCGTGGCGAAACTCCCCAGTGAGTCGATCAGTTTGTCCTGCAATGCCATAGAGGATACCTCAGGTTTAAGGGCTTTTAGCGCACCAGGTGTACAGCCAAACACCTATTGGCATACCAAAAAAATAGCCACTGGGGAGAATAAGTTCTGTGATTAAGCTCCCAACCCGTTCATTGGTATTCCAGAAAGGCGATAATTGGCATACCGCATTTGCAGTTTTCTTTTCCCTGCGATCAATTCCTGTAAAAGCGTGATCGCGATGGTTTTTTACCGCGCCATGAAGCCATATCCCCCTGAATGTCTGTGATAAACTGCGGTTCACCACGTGATATCAGGAATCGGATGAATGGCTACAATGCTGGATGTCTCAATTCGCGCAGGCGTCTCTAAAGCGACGGTTTCCCGCGTGTTGAACGGCACAGGTCAGGTGAAAGAGAGCACCCGCCAACAGGTTTTTAAGGCGATGGAAGAGCTGGGCTATCGGCCTAACTTTCTCGCCCGCTCGCTGGCGAACCGCACGAGCAACAGCATCGGTCTGGTGGTTTCCACCTTTGACGGCTTCTATTTTGGTCGCCTGCTGCAGCAGGCTTCTCGCCAGACGGAAGCCTGGGGCAAACAGCTGATCGTCACCGACGGCCACGATGCGCCGGAGCGTGAAGAAGAGGCGGTGCAGATGCTGGCCGATCGCCAGTGCGATGCCATCGTGCTCTACACGCGCCATATGAGCGAAAAGAAGATTATGTCGCTGATTGAGTCTATCGCCATGCCGCTGGTGGTGATCAACCGCGACGTTAGCCAGGCCCGGGAGCGCTGCGTGTTCTTCGAACAGCAGGACGCGGCGTTTCAGGCGGTTGAGTACCTCATTACCCAGGGCCATCGCGATATTGCCTGTTTGACCGTGCCGATGCACACGCCGACGGGTAAAGCTCGCCTGGAAGGCTATCGCAACGCGCTGAAGAAGCACGGCATCAAGTGGGATCCGGCGAAGGTGAAATACGGCGACTCCACCATGAGCCGCGGCTATGAACTCTGCTGCGAGCTGCTGGAAGAGAAAACGCCGTTTAGCGCGCTGTTTTCCTGTAACGATGATATGGCGCTGGGCGCGTCGAAAGCGCTGCATCAGGCAGGGCTGCGGATCCCGCAGGATATTTCGCTGTTTGGTTTTGATGACGCGCCGAGCGCGAAATGGCTGGAGCCGGGGCTGTCGACGGTCTATCTGCCGATCGATAACATGATCACCACCGCTATCGATCAGGCCATCAAGCTGGCCAACGGCCAGCCGATCGAGACCATACCGCCGTTTACCGGCAAGCTGGTGCTGCGCGAGTCGGTCACCACCGGGCCGTATTACGCATAATTAGCGGGCCCGATAAGCGAAGCGCCATCGGGCAGCGCCTTACAGCTGCTCGAGCGACAACAGCTCTTCAATGGTCTGGCGACGACGGATCAGCCGCGCTTTGCCGTTGTCGAACAGCACTTCCGGCAGCAGCGGACGGCTGTTGTAGTTAGAAGACATCGACGCGCCGTAAGCGCCGGTATCGTGCAGCACCAGATAATCCCCCGGCGCCACCGCAGGCAGCAGGCGGGTTTCCACTTTCCCCCCCTCCTGCTGGGTAAATACATCGCCCGATTCGCACAGCGGCCCGGCCACTACGGTTTCAACCTCCGCCGCGGCGCGCAGATCGCGGCCGTCCGCGGCGAGAGCGGTAATATGGTGATAGCTGCCGTACATCGCCGGGCGCATCAAATCATTAAAACCGGCGTCAATCAGCACGAAGTGGCGGCTGCCCATCTCCTTCACGCTGCGAACCTGAGAAACCAGCACGCCGGACTCCGCCACCAGGAAGCGGCCCGGTTCGATCTCAAGCGCGACCGGATGGCCCAAATGTTTAGCGATCTGCTCGCGCGCCGCGTTCCACAGGCCGAAGTAGTGATCGGTATCGATCGCCTCTTCGTCGTCGTGATACGGGATCGACAGTCCGCCGCCGGCGGAGATCGCCTGCAGATCCTGCCCGAATTCAACAACCTGACGCACCATCGCGCCGCAGACCTGTTCCAGGTGACCATAGTCGACCCCAGAACCGATATGCATGTGAATCCCCACCAGCTGGAGCTGATAGCGACGCATCACTTCCAGCGCCGCCGTTAAATGGCTGTGCCAGATCCCGTGCTTGCTGTTCTCGCCGCCGGTATTGGTTTTTTGGCTGTGGCCGTGGCCGAAGCCCGGGTTAACCCGCAGCCAGACGCGGTGGCCCGGAGAGACATCGCCCAGCTGGCTCAGCATATCAATTGAGCCGGCGTTGACCGGGATCTGCAGCTCTTTAACCCGCGCCAGGGTTGCATCGTCGATCAGATCGGCGGTAAAGACGATATCGTCCGGATGCTGATGCGGATCGTACCCGGCCGCCAGCGCGCGCTCGATCTCGCCCAGCGACACCGAATCCACCTTCACGCCCTGCTCGCGCATCAGGCGCAGAATGTGGATATTGGAGCAGGCCTTCTGCGCAAAACGCACCACGTCGAACTGGCTCAATTGGGCAATCTGGCGGCGGATAATCTGCGCGTCGTAAACCCAAACCGGGCAGCCGAATTCGGCGGGCAGACGCAGCAGGTTTTCTGCGCTCAGGTCAGTATCGGTAGCGTAAAGCGAGTGTGGCATAAGGAACTCCGGTGCTGTGTGTGCGTTATTTCTGTTTTTTACGATTACGCCACAGCGCGTACGCAATAAAAAATATCGTTTTATTGCCACTCTATGCAAAAATGATATGGCTTGCGCCACTTAAGGAACCTCCATGCCCGCCGTCAACCTGCGTCATATTGAAATCTTTCATGCGGTGATGACCACCGGCAATCTGACCGAGGCCGCACGCATGCTGCATACCTCGCAGCCCACCGTCAGCCGCGAACTGGCGCGTTTTGAAAAGGTGCTGGGCTTGACGCTGTTTTCCCGGACGCGCGGGCGCCTGCAGCCCACGGTCCAGGGGTTACGTCTGTTTGAAGAGGTCCAGCGCTCCTGGTACGGTCTGGACAGAATCGTCAGCGCCGCGGAAAGCCTGCGCGAGTTCCGCCAGGGCGAGCTGTCGATAGCCTGTCTGCCGGTCTTTTCGCAATCGCTATTGCCGCTGCTGCTGGCGCCGTTTTTAGCGCGCTACCCGGACGTCAGCCTGCAAATTGTCCCCCAGGAATCACCGCTGCTGGAGGAGTGGTTGTCGGCCCAGCGCCACGATCTGGGATTGACGGAAACCCTGCATACCCCCGCCGGAACCGAGCGTACGCCGCTGCTGACCCTGAATGAAGTGTGCGTACTGCCGCAGGGCCATCCATTAGCGGCTAAGCCGATGCTGACGCCTGCGGATTTTCACGGCGAAAACTACATTAGCCTGTCGCGCACCGATAGCTATCGCCAGCTGCTTGATGCCCTGTTTGTCGAACATCAGGTCAAACGACGGATGGTGGTGGAGACGCACAGCGCCGCCTCCATCTGCGCGATGGTAAGAGCCGGGGTCGGCATTTCGGTGGTTAACCCGCTTACCGCCCTCGATTATGCCGGAAACGGCGTGGTAGTACGCCGCTTTAGCGTTGAAGTGCCTTTTACCGTTAGCCTGGTGCGCCCGCTGCACCGCCCCGGCTCCGCGCTGGTCGATGCCTTTAGTCATCATCTGCTTAGCGGCATAAACCACGTCAAAGAATCGGTTAAAATATCCCTGAATTCCTGATATCTGAAAAAAATAGATAGAGCATAAAAAGACAATACTTTCGAATGACGACTCGATAAAACCATTGTGCACTTAATAATATGAAAGTATTACACCACTCATTCCTCACATTAATTATTTGCGATGAACTTAACTATACATTTAGTAAAATTAATTTTCTTTACCCCATCCTGAATAGTAAAGTAACAATAACTTCAACAGGACATTCAACATATCACCCATCAGGTATAAACCTTTCGCTATTCAGCTGGATGCAGAATAGAGCCATGACTAACAGGGAGTTAAGTTATGAAGATAAAGTTAAATGCGTACGCTATTTTTCTGGCAGGTATGGCTCCTTTATGTCACGCAAACATGTCTGTGTATCCAATGTCTGTCGATATGAACGATCAGGGTGAAAGCAGCGTACGCGTTATTTCTCGCTCCAGCGACGTGCAATATATTAAGACCTCGATTCTCCATATTACTGGTATCGGCACGAATCAAGAAAAAGAAACTGAAATTAAAACCGGTTCGCCTACCGCTATTGTGGTCATGCCGCCGAAATTCGCGCTGCCCGCTGGCGCCACTAAAACGGTGCGTATGGTCGCGATGGAACCGGTACAGGAAGAGACCACTTATCGCGTGAAGTTTGAAGCGGTGCCGCAGCTGGACGATCCGCTTGAAGGCACAAAAAACACGAAATCACAGTTAACTATTAATCTTATTTGGGGCGTCCTGGTCAGCGTCCCACCTGAAAATCCACAGCTAAAAATAAATTTACTTCCCGATGGAAAAATAACAAACGCTGGCAACCAACGTTTTAAAATATTGAAAATTGGATTGTGTAAAAAATCACAACCTGACAAAGAGTGCATCTGGCAGGAAGTGGATAGAAACATTTATCCACGCGCCAGCTATGCACCGAAGAGTATATTGGGTTACGACCGGGTCGTTGTTCAATATTGGAACTGGATTGACAAGTCAAAGCATTCTCAAGACTTCCCAATTCATTAATCAGTTGTTTATTACATGGAATATAAGTAAATGAAATCCTTAATCTCTAAAACGTTAACTGCTGTAGCAATGGTTTCTGTAATGGGTTCTGCAATGGCAGTACAGAAAGATATTACCGTTACAGCAAACGTTGATGCAGCGCTGGATATGACACAGGTTGATAACTCTGCTCTGCCGAAGAGCGTTGACATGCAGTATATCCCTGGCACCGGCCTGGTCCCCTATCAGCTGCAGACCAAAATCTGGGCAAACGACACGGCTAAAGACGTCATGATGCAGCTGACCAGCGATGCCGTTCTGGTTAACAGCCTGGGCGGCGCAACCGTGCCGATGAGCGTTTCCTGGGGCGGAGCGGCGCTGTCTACCACCGCGGTCACTCTGAAAGCGACTGAGCTGTTCCCGAACCCGGATACTGCGCTGCAGACCGGTTCCATTGCAAAAACGCTGCAGATTGCTCAGGCAAAACAAGAACCTCTGGCTACGGGTACCTATCAGGGCGTTGTAAGCATCTATCTGTACCAGGCCGCCGCAGCTAAGTAAAAATTTACCACGCACTGCATTCAATGAACCGGAGGAGGTCTTCGGTTCATTTTTTGCCATCTCAAGGACGATGATTGGGTAATGAAAAAATCAATTCCTGGACTATTAATCTTTTCCATACTCAATGCAGCCAACGCGCGAACGGATACCATCCCCCCCGGCTTTGAAGCCATTGTCCTCGGCCAGCAAGAATACGTCGATGTCTATCTGGCAGGGAGAAATTTGGGCAGATTTTATGCCACCGTTAATCTCGATACGGTTAAGTTTGAGCAACCACAGAAGATCGTTGCGGCAATGGGAATAGGTAACGACCAGAACCGCATCAAGGCCATTGCAGCAAAACTCAGTCAGCCTCTTGAACGTCACGGCGAGCTGGCCTGTTCAGCGATTAACAATAGTACCGGCTGTGGTTATCTCACTACCGATGACGTCGCGCTGATTTATAACGACGAACAGAACGCTATCTCCCTCTTTCTGAATAAAGCGTGGTATCCCGACAGCGCTCAGCGCGATCTCTATCTGCAAGCAAGCCAGGACGAGAATATCGTCAACGCCTTCATCCACCAGCAGGATATCAACGTCGCCATTCAGGACGATTTTAAATCGGCTTACCTGCAGGGGACCGGCGCATTAGGCGTCACGGATAACAGCTATATTGGCGGTTACTGGAGCCTGAACGGTAACGAAAGCGACGGTAACACCGAGACTGACGCTGATGTCAACGAACTCTACTATCGTTACGATCTCCTGAGCCGCTTTTACGTGCAGGGCGGGCGTATGGACAGCCGCAGCCTGTTTAATCTGGACGGCGGTAACTTTAGCTTCACTTTCCTGCCGCTTGATGCCTTTGACGGAATTCGCGCAGGGTCAACGCTGAGCTACCTCAACCGCGAACAGGCGGGCCAGGGAACGCCGGTCAACGTCCTGCTTTCCCGCAGTTCGCGCGTCGATGCCTATCGCGATAATCAACTTCTCGGCTCGTTTTATCTGAACGGCGGCAATCAGTCGCTTGATACCTCATCGTTCCCTTCGGGAAGCTACACCCTGCAGCTTAAGATTTACGAGAGCAACCAACTCGCCCGCACCGACGTGGTTCCCTTTACTAAAACGGGGAGCATGACGGATGGGCATATTCAGTGGTTTATTCAGGCAGGAAAGCTGGCGGATGGGTCAAACTCGTCAACCAACAACCGTGACGACGGTGCAACCTCGGCGCAGGCCGGCGTGCGCATCCCCGTCACCGCGCAGGCTGAGTTAATGCTTGGTGCCGCTTCTGTCGACAACAACGTCTCGGCGGAAATTAACGGTCATATCACCCCGGCGCTGGGCGCGTTTGGCGATATGGATCTGCAAAACGGGTTTTTCTATAACGACCAGGGCGGGCGCGGCAATATGCAGCAGCTGAGCTGGCGCGTCGAGAACTTTCCCTCGCTGAACTTTTACCGCAAAGATACCCGCGGAGGACAGTGTTCCGGCGATAACAGTGCCGAAGATACCGATCTCAACTGTTTTGAAAGTATCAGCGCCGGGATGTCGCAAAACGTATTCAACTGGAGCCTGTCGCTAAACTGGAACCGTACCCGTAACCACGCTGATTATCATACCCGCTGGGATAACCGCGACGATTTTAGCAGCAACTATTTCAGCCAGGCCGATGCCAACTCCACATCGGATAGCGTGCAGCTCAGCGCATCGCGCAGTTTCAGCCTGAATAACTGGATTCTGAATGCCAACTTCGGCGTATTCACCCGTCAGGATTCCGGCAGCAGCGCTAATGATAACGGCGGCTATCTGACCTTTACCTTCAGTGAAACGCCGCGTCCGGATAACAATACGCGCAGCCGCACGACGACCGTAGGGGTTGACTATCGGACAAGCAAGAGCAGAAGTGACCAGACATCCTGGAACCTGGGGCGAACCTGGTATGACGATAACGTCAATCATAAAGAGGTGGGCGTCAGCCTGGGCGGTATGAATACCGATACCCTCGACAGCGGCATTAACGGCCGTATTGATAGCCTCTACGGAAACGTCAGCGCCTATCTGACCGACAGTTACAATACGCAAGACCATGAGCACAGCACCGCCTTTACCGGCAGCTACAGCTCTACGCTTGCCGTCAGCCGTCACGGAATACAGATTGGCCGTACGGGTAACGGCGACCCGTCGGCAGCCGTCCTGGTCGCGGTGAGAAAACTGGATGACGACTCCGCCGATGAAATATCAGTGGATGCCAACACAAACGGTAATAAAGCCAGCCTGAGCGGTGATGAATCAGTCCTGTTTCCTTACACCGGCTATGAAGTGGGCTATGTGGAAGTGAACGACAGCGCGCGAAAACATCAGACCGGAACCACTAACTTGATCGCCGGTTCGGGTAAACAGAGCCTGATGCTGCTGCCGGGTAAACTGCGCTATCGCGAAGTCTCCGCCACGTTTAACTACAACTACATTGGGCGACTCCGGCTACCGGAAGCGCTGAAACAATACCCGGTGATTGGCTTAAACAGCGCGATGCTGATGATGGCGGATGACGGTGGGTTCACTCTGGAAATGCAGGGCTCATCGCGCGATCTCTACGTACTTGCCGGACAGTCGTTCCTGAAGTGCCCGCTGAAGGTGCTGAAAAAGCGCGCCAGCATTCGCTATACCGGGGAAATCGTATGTACTGCCATAGATTACGAGCGGCTGCCGGCGCAAATTCAGGTGCAGGCGCAGTTGAAACAGTCGCAGCGTAGTCAGGCGCTGGAAACCGCACAGAGGGAGAGCGTGCAGTGAGATTAATAAAATTTTTAATTCTATATTGCCTGATAGGAAGCGGGGGTGCGCAGGCATTAGTGGTTAATGGACCAACCCCTACGGTCAGCACCACACAAGACTATGAAATTCCCTTAGGTGCTCCTGCCGATGTCTATTTATGGGAGGATGATTATCCCGGTACAACACCTGGCTATGATGCCGGGTTTGGGAGTTATATCTGTTCTTACTCCGACATCCGACAGACCTGTTCAAGCCAAAGCACAGGCTCAACCATCACCATGATCTTAAAAGAAAAAAGAAATGGTATGGAGCATCCATTACAATTGCAGGCGTACCTACAAAATATTTATTATGACGAAAGCGATCCCTCTAAATCAGTGATGTGCGGACACCCGTTCTCATTGACGACATACAATAGGGTAAATGGTTGTAGAGGCAAAGATAGTAGTACAATCAATAATACCAAAATGATGACTGTTTGGATCCCGCAAAGTGAAATGAATAATCTTCCAATTGGTGGCGTATGGAAAGGGCAGCTTAAGATAGGCTGGAGCCAGGGAGGTGGTGGCTCATTCACCTACACCGCCAATATCACCCTCAAAGGCAAAGCCGCCGGTAAGCAGGATATTTACTTCCCGGAATTTAACGGCGCGAATCCACTGGTACAACTCGATCTGCACCCTACCGGTTCCGTCACCGGCAACAGCTACGTAGAAGATATCACGACGCTGGATATGTGCCTCTATGATGGCTATAACTCCAACAGCGACAGCATGACGCTGTCCTTTAAAGACGAGGGCAAAGCGGCTGCGGGGCGAAAAACGAACTATTTTTCCATCTATAATACCGCCTCCGGGGGAACGGATAATACGGAACGTATCGACTATCGCGTCGAAATGTTCGATCCCCATAGCAAAGGGTGGATAACGGTGAAGAATAACGACAGCTTTACGTTGTCGGCAGGGATAAACGGAACGGATAAAATACGCCCGGTCAGGCTGCCGTCCATCCCCTACCCGGTGCTTTGCGCGCCCACCCCGCTGCGGCTGATTGTGGATAAATTTCGCGTTACGGACAAATCCGCCGGCTACTATAGAGGCACGCTGACCGTTGAATTCAGTCCCAGCCTGAATAGTATCTGATCTCCAGAGCGTCCCTTTCCTGCCTTCGGCAAGGGACGCTTCACCCATCACGACAGCATAAACTCCACCGCGTCCGCCGCGTGGATCGCGGCCGTATCAAACACCGGCAGCGGGCTGCTCTCTTCCGGCACCAGCAGGCCGATTTCGGTACAGCCGAAAATCACCCCTTCCGCCCCCTGCTCCGCCAGGAGCTCGATGACCTGAAGATAATAGTCGCGTGAATGCTCGCTAAAGACGCCGAGGCACAGTTCATCAAAAATGATCCGGTTAATCCGCTCGCGATCTTCAGCCTCCGGGATCAGCGTGTCGATAGCGAACTGCTGCTGCAGGCGGCCGCGATAAAAATCCTGCTCCATGGTATAGCGGGTCCCTAATAGCGCTACGCGGTTCTGCCCTTTCGCGGTAATCGCCCGTCCGGTCGCGTCGGCAATATGCAAAAACGGCACATCGCAGCGCGTTTCAATCGCCTGCGCGACTTTATGCATGGTGTTGGTACACAGGACAATCCCCTCGGCGCCCGCCTGCTGCAGGCCGGCCGCCGCCTGGGCGAGGATCTCGCCCGCGCGCTGCCAGTCGCCGCTTGACTGGCAGGCTTCAATTTCGTGGAAATCCACGCTGTGCAGCAGCAGGCTGGCGGAGTGCAGGCCGCCGAGGCGGGCTTTAATACCTTCGTTAATCAGCCGGTAGTAAGGAATCGTCGATTCCCAGCTCATGCCGCCTAACAGACCAATCGTTTTCATCATCCCTCCTTGTGTGAGGTTTTCAGTAAAACAAAGTTGTGATCGACTTTCCACTTCTCCCGACGATCGTTTCCTTTTAGAAGATTATGCGATAGATTAAATGAAACATTGTTTCATTTAATTACAGGACCAGCGGATGTTTATTTTTCATAAAGAGACCACCCTTGAAGATCTGGGCAATGGCGTCACCCGCCGCATCCTTGCGCACGATGGCAAGATGATGGCGGTTGAGGTGAACTTCGAAGCGGGCGCTGTCGGGCCGATGCATAATCACCCGCACGAGCAGCTCACCTACGTGCTCTCCGGCGAGTTTGAGTTCACCATCGGTGATGAAAAGCATGTGGTCAGCGCCGGCGATACGCTCTATAAGAAGCCGGAAATTATGCACGGCTGCGTCTGTCTGAAGCCGGGCACGCTTCTTGATACCTTTACTCCCGTTCGTCAGGATTTTCTGCAAAAGTAATCTCTTCTGCCCCAGGGCATGCCAGGCGTGCCCACCATTTTCTGAACTTTTCCGCTAATAATAATTGTCATAAAGTATGTCCTGGCATAATGATTAGCAGAGCAATTAATCCCGCCTGAATAGCCTCACTGCGCCTGCCGCTCATCCTTTTTTATGACCTTTCCTCCTGCAAAATGCGCGCGCCAGCACCTTTTTGAAACATCGTTTCGACTTTGATCACATTTCCGCGATCAACCGAATGACTCCGTAATAAATAGCAATAAAATAAAATTAAAACGGCGTTTTACAAAATCAGGACGCTGGGTAAGACAAAATCAAAAAACAGATGTTCTCCAGGGACGACAAGCGCGCAAAAACGCTCAACACACGCACCGTTAACAAGGAATGATTCACCGCTGACATACCAGGAACGCATTAACTTTCCGGCGGCACGGGCCGCGGGAAAGGCAGTAACCCCGAATCCGTATTACAAACTCGTAAGCCAGGTAGGTATGTATGAATGAAAACAGAATGCTGGGATTGGCATGGATATCCCCCTATATCATAGGGTTGATAGTCTTTACCGCCTTTCCCTTTGTTTCATCTTTCTTCCTCAGTTTCACTGAGTACGATTTGATGAGTCCACCGGTGTTTAACGGCATCGAAAACTATCGCTACATGCTGACCGAAGATGGCCTCTTCTGGAAATCAATGGGCGTGACGTTTGCGTATGTCTTTTTAACCATCCCGTTAAAGCTGGCTTTCGCGCTGGGGATCGCTTTTGTCCTCAACTTTAAGCTGCGCGGCATCGGTTTTTTCCGTACCGCCTACTATATCCCGTCCATTCTCGGTAGCTCGGTGGCGATCGCCGTTCTGTGGCGCGCGCTGTTTGCTATCGACGGCCTGCTGAACAGCTTTATCGGCGTACTTGGCTTCGACCCGGTCAACTGGCTCGGCGAGCCCTCGCTGGCCCTGATGTCCGTCACCCTGCTGCGCGTCTGGCAGTTCGGTTCGGCGATGGTTATCTTCCTTGCGGCGCTGCAGAACGTTCCACAATCACAATATGAAGCGGCGATGATCGATGGCGCGTCAAAATGGCAGATGTTTATGAAAGTCACGGTGCCGCTGATCACGCCGGTGATTTTCTTCAACTTCATCATGCAGACCACTCAGGCGTTCCAGGAGTTTACCGGCCCGTACGTCATCACCGGCGGCGGCCCGACCTACTCCACCTATCTGTTCTCGCTCTATATCTACGACACCGCCTTTAAGTACTTCGATATGGGCTACGGCGCGGCGCTGGCGTGGGTACTGTTCCTGGTGGTCGCGGTCTTTGCCGCCATTGCGTTTAAGTCTTCAAAATATTGGGTGTTCTACTCCGCCGATAAGGGAGGCAAAAATGGCTGATATCCAACAAATCTCTGAAGCAAGGGACATCGCCGAACGTGAAGTCGCGCGGACGCTGCGTCGTGAAAAAGTCAGCCGCTCAATTCGCTACGTGATCCTGCTGTTCGTCGGCCTGCTGATGCTCTACCCGCTGGTATGGATGTTCTCGGCGTCGTTCAAACCGAACCACGAGATCTTCACCACCCTGAGCCTGTGGCCTGCCCACGCGACATGGGATGGCTTTATCAACGGCTGGAAAACCGGCACCGAGTACAACTTCGGCCACTACATGCTGAACACCTTCAAGTATGTGATCCCGAAAGTGCTGCTGACCATTATCTCCTCCACCATCGTGGCCTACGGCTTTGCCCGCTTCGAGATCCCGTGGAAGAAATTCTGGTTCGCCACGCTGATCACCACCATGCTCCTGCCGAGCACCGTACTGCTGATCCCGCAGTACCTGATGTTCCGTGAAATGGGCATGCTGAACAGCTATCTGCCGCTGTACCTGCCGCTGGCCTTCGCCACTCAGGGGTTCTTCGTCTTCATGCTGATTCAGTTCCTGCGCGGCGTTCCGCGCGACATGGAAGAAGCGGCGCAGATTGACGGCTGCAACTCTATTCAGGTGCTGTGGTACGTGGTGGTGCCAATTCTGAAACCGGCGATTATCTCGGTGGCGCTGTTCCAGTTCATGTGGTCCATGAACGACTTTATCGGTCCGCTGATTTACGTCTACAGCGTGGATAAATACCCCATCGCGCTGGCGCTGAAAATGTCCATCGACGTCACGGAAGGCGCTCCGTGGAACGAAATTCTGGCAATGGCGAGCATCTCCATTCTGCCGTCCATCATCGTGTTCTTCCTGGCACAACGCTACTTCGTACAGGGCGTTACCAGCAGCGGAATTAAAGGTTAAGAGGGAAATATCATGGCTGAAGTTATTTTCAACAAACTGGAAAAAGTCTACTCCAACGGCTTCAAAGCGGTACATGGTATCGATCTGAAAATCGCGGACGGCGAGTTTATGGTTATCGTTGGGCCGTCCGGCTGCGCCAAATCCACTACCCTGCGCATGCTGGCCGGTCTGGAAACCATCAGCGGCGGCGAAGTGCGGATTGGCGAAAAAATCGTGAATAACCTCGCGCCAAAAGCGCGCGGTATCGCGATGGTCTTCCAGAACTACGCGCTCTATCCGCATATGACGGTGCGCGAAAACCTTGCCTTCGGCCTGAAGCTAAGCAAGCTGCCGAAAGACCAGATTGAGGCCCAGGTAAACGAAGCGGCGAAAATCCTTGAGCTGGAAGAGCTGCTGGACCGCCTGCCGCGTCAGCTCTCCGGCGGCCAGGCACAGCGCGTGGCGGTTGGCCGCGCGATTGTGAAGAAACCGGATGTATTCCTGTTCGATGAACCGCTCTCTAACCTTGACGCCAAGCTGCGCGCCTCGATGCGCATCCGTATTTCCGACCTGCATAAGCAGTTGAAGAAATCCGGTAAACCGGCGACCACCGTGTACGTTACCCACGATCAGACCGAGGCGATGACCATGGGCGACCGCATCTGCGTGATGAAGCTGGGCCATATCATGCAGGTGGATACCCCGGACAACCTCTATCACAAGCCGAAAAACATGTTTGTGGCCGGGTTTATCGGCGCGCCGGAGATGAATATTCGTCCCAGCAAGCTGGTTGAGCAAGCGGGTCGCCTGCATCTGACCGTTGGCGACGGGCTGCTGCCGCTAAACGACAGATTGCAGAGTAAGGTCGAGACCCATAAGAACCAGCAGGTGTTCTTTGGCGTCCGCCCGGAGTTCGTCTCCATCTCCGATGAACCGTTTGCTGAAGGCTCCTGCGCCGGTGAAATGGTGCGGGTGGAAAACATGGGCCATGAATTCTTCGTCTACCTGAAGGTTGCCGATTATGAACTGACCGCCCGCGTGCCTTCCGATGAAGCGAAGCCAATGATTGAGAAAGGGCTTCATCGCACGGTGCATTTCAAATTCGATCTCAACAAGTGTCATATCTTTGACGCCAAAACTGAACAGAACATCTCTCTGTGAACCCTGGAGTATTAAAATGAAAAAAGTGCTTTTAAGCGCCGCAATCTCCGCAACTTTGGGCCTTACCGCGTTACCTTCCATGGCGAAGGATGTCGACCTGCGTATGTCATGGTGGGGCGGCAACGGCCGCCACCAGGTAACCCTGAAGGCGCTGGAAGAGTTTCATAAACAAAACCCGGATATTAATGTTAAAGCGGAATATACCGGCTGGGATGGCCATCTTTCGCGCCTGACCACGCAAATCGCCGGCGGCACGGAGCCGGACGTGATGCAAACTAACTGGAACTGGCTGCCGATCTTCTCGAAAAACGGCGAAGGCTTCTACGATCTGAATAAGATGAAGGACGTAATCGACCTGAGCCAGTTTGATGCCAAAGAGCTGCAAACCACCACGGTGGACGGCAAGCTTAACGGTATCCCTATTTCCGTCACCGCGCGCGTGTTCTACTTCAACGACGAGACCTGGAAAAAAGCCGGCGTCGAGTACCCGAAAACCTGGGACGAGCTGATGGCGGCGGGTAAAACCTTTGAGAGCAAGCTGGGTAAACAGTATTACCCGGTGGTGCTGGAGCACCAGGACACCCTGGCGCTGCTCAATTCATATATGATTCAGAAGTACAACCAGCCGGCTATCGACGAAAAAACCAAGAAATTCTCCTACAGCAAAGAGCAGTGGGTCGAATTCTTCCAGATGTATAAAAAGCTTATCGACAGCCACGTCATGCCGGACACCAAGTACTATGCCTCGTTCGGTAAGAGCAATATGTATGAAATGAAGCCGTGGATTCAGGGCGAGTGGGCGGGGACCTATATGTGGAACTCCACCATTAACAAATACTCCGACAACCTGAAGCCGCCGGCGAAGCTGGAGCTGGGCAGCTATCCGATGCTGCCGGGCGCTACCGACGCGGGTCTGTTCTTTAAACCTGCGCAGATGCTCTCCATTGGTAAATCCACCAAAAATCCGGAAGCGGCGGCGAAGGTGATCAACTTCCTGCTAAACAGCAAAGAAGGCGTTGAGACGCTGGGACTTGAGCGCGGCGTGCCGCTGAGCAAAGTCGCGGTGCAATACCTGACCGAAAACGGCGCGATCAAAGAGGACGATCCGGCGGTATCAGGTCTGCGCCTGGCGCAGTCCCTACCGGCCAAACTCTCGGTGTCGCCATACTTTGATGACCCGCAGATCGTCGCCCAGTTTGGCACCTCTCTGCAGTACATCGACTACGGGCAGAAAACCGTAGAAGAGACGGCAATTGACTTCCAGCGTCAGTCTGACCGTATCCTGCGCCGCGCGATGCGCTAACAACCCGTTATCGGTCCCTACCCCGCAGCTCCGGCTGCGGGGTATTTTTTTAGCAAGGAGTGAATGAATCATGAAAGGCAAAATCATCCCGCTGAGCTTTCTGCATACGCAGGACAGCGAAACCGGTCACCAGGTGATCCGGATGACGCCACCGCATGTTATCTGCCACCGCAACTACTTCTATCAAAAATGCTTTACCCGGGACGGCAGCAAGCTGATTTTCGGCGGCGCGTTTGAAGGCCACTGGAACTACTATTTACTCGATATCGCCGGCCAGCAGGCCACCCAGCTCACCGACGGGCCGGGCGATAACACCTTTGGCGGTTTCCTTTCCGCCGACGACCGGTCGCTGTGGTACGTGAAAAACAACCAGCAGCTGCGCCGCGTGGATCTGGCCTCGCTGGAGGAGCAGGTGGTGTATCAGGTGGATGACCAATGGGTGGCCTACGGAACCTGGGTCGCCAATAGCGATTGCAGCCAGATGGTGGGTATCGAAATCAAAAAAAGCGACTGGCAGCCGCTGACCGACTGGGGCAAGTTCCGCGCATTCTACTTCACCGAGCCGGAGTGCCGGCTGATTAATATCGACCTGCGCAGCGGCGAACAGCGCGTGGTATTGCAGGAAAAACGCTGGCTCGGCCACCCGATTTACCGCCCGTTTGATGACGGCACCATCGCCTTCTGCCACGAAGGCCCGCGCGATGCTATCGATGCCCGAATGTGGCTTATCAACGCTGACGGCAGCCATATGCGCAAGGTTCGCCAGCACCGGTCGGGAGAGAGCTTTACCCACGAATTCTGGGTGCCGGATGGTTCCGCGCTTTACTATGTCGCGCATCAGGAAAACGATCCGCATCGCTATCTGTATCGCGCCGACCCGGCAACGCTGGAAAATCGCCAGCTGATGGCCATTCCTCCCTGCTCACATCTGATGAGCAATCACGATGGCAGCCTGGTGGTCGGCGACGGCGCGCCGCACAGCACCGGCGATATACAGCTTAACGATCCGTTTATCTGGGTGTTTGATATTGCCGCCGATAAGCAGACTGCGGTGTGCCGCCACGACTCCACCTGGAAAGTGATTGAAGGCGAGCGCCAGGCGACGCATCCGCATCCGTCATTTTCACCGGATAACCGCTGGGTGCTGTTTACCTCCGATAAAGAGGGTATGCCGGCGCTGTATCTGGCGGAGGTGTAGTGATTCGGCAACGTCCCGGCTCGCGCGGTGCTTAGCCGGGCTACATGTTCACTGCCGTCTGAGTTCCGGTAGCCCGGGTAAGGCATTTACGCCGCGACCCGGGAAGACCGTCAGAAGAAATATTTAAACCGCACCCGCGCGCCGTAGCGTTCATCGGTATTGCCGCTTTTCGCTGCCGATGAATCGAGCCATGACGCATAGGCTCCGAGATAAATATTAAAGTTCGGCATATCCATAATATTCGGCAGATGCCATGAGGTATGAATGGTGTGAATGTCGTAGCGCCCCGGCGCCAGAATCGCGCAGTCGCTATCGCACTCCGCGTTGACGCCGGACATATTAAACTGGTCGATTTTGTTATGCGCATAGATATAGCCCAACTCCACGCGATGCCATAACGCATTGATACCGGCGCTGAAATCCTTTTCGTCCGCCGCGCCCAGATACGCGGTGCTTAAGTTCACCACCGCCCCGTCCTCGGCATCGGTTTTCAGCGTGTTCCAGCTCATCGTCATGCCGTAGCCGGTGCGGCTGGACTGATCGACCCAACGTCCATTCTGATTCTCATAACCGTAAGCATTATTAACGAGGTTACTCTCCATCGCCGCCGCCACCGACCAGGCGCCGGATTGCCAGGCCGCGACCGGACGCACGTAAACCACATTTTTACGGTTATCCAGCGCGTTGCCGTGATAATTCTGGTCCACGAACAGCGAGCTGCCGTCCTCCACCAGCGTATTCACCTCAAAATACCAGTTATCGAGATTTTTACTCAGCAGGAAGTTGCCGCCGCTGCTGCTGCGTCCGCGCCCCTCTTTCATCATATAAATATAGCCGTAGCCGTCGCTATACAGATCGTTCGCCGTGTTGCCGGAATATTCAACAAACGTATCCTGATTAAGCGGGAACATATCGTAGGCTTCGAAGCGACCGATTTTAATTTTCCAGTCATCCTGCTGACCGAAGAAAAAGGCCGCATCATCAAGATTCATTTTGCCATTCATATCCGCCAGCGGCTGTACGCTGAAACCGGCATATTTACCGTTAGTCCCTTTGCGTAATCCATCAAAGCCCAGAAGAATACGGCCGTTAATATCCCAGCGCTCTTTATCTCCCGGCGCCCAGTTTTTATTGGCGCTGGTTTTCACCGACGTCAGGCTACCGGTGCGGCTGGCGCCGTCCATATTAAACTCAACGTCGCCATAGAATTTTAATTCACCATAATCATTAAGTTGTAAAGCGGGTTTAGCCGGTGCGGCGCTGGCCACCGTCGTCGCTTGTGCCTCCTGTTTTTTTAGCGCGCGGATTTCCGCCTCCGCGCTGGCCGCCCGCTGCTCTGTCGCCTTTAGCCGTTGTTCCATTTGCGCCAGCCGCTCCTCAAGGGATAACGGCGCCTGAGCATTAGCCAGAGGGGTAAATAAAGACGTCAGAACACACCCGACCCAGATTTTATTCATCGGAATAACCCTTTATTATTTAGTTAAATAGTATTTTTTATTTATGGGTAAAGCTCGACGACAGTGACAATAATAACCCGCCCATCGTCGAAGACGGGTTATTAACAACTATTCAGTAAAACTTATTCCAGCTGCCAGGCGCCGGCTTCGGTTAAATAAGCCGAACCGCTCCAGGCAAATAAAGCCAATTCGCGACGATCGGCATCCGGATATATACGACTGCTAAGACAGGCCTCGCCATCATTAACAAACACTTCGACGGAAGAGCTATCGAAGAATATCCTTAGCTGCAGATCGGCGCTTTCGTTCAACGGGACGCTGCGGGTGCCGCACAGGCCATACTGCGGATAGTGCCGCTCGAGCACCAGGCGCTGCATCTGCGCATCCACGTAAACGCGCAGACCTTCGCCGAAGCTGAGGCCATACTGCTCGGCGCTGCTGTTCAGGCCATCCCAGTGCAGGATCACCTCCATCGCTTCGCAGTTCTCCACCATCGTGGTCTGCTGGTTTTTCAGGGTCGTCACCGGCCACGGGAAGCTGGCGCCGCGCATGCTCTCGACCTCTTTAGCCGGACGCATCTGCAGTCGATTATCCGCGCTCAGGCTCAGTTCACGCGGCAGCGACAGCATGCCTGCCCAGCCGTCCTGCTGCTCCGGCAGCGGCGACTCCCACATATCCAGCCAGCCGATGACAATGCGGCGGCCGTCGGGAGTGAGGAAGCTTTGCGGGGCATAAAAGTCGTGGCCGTGATCCATTTCCACAAACTCGCCCTCACGCACAAACGCCTGCCCCGGCCGCCATTCACCGAGCAGATAGCCGCTCTGGAACAGGTTGCGGTTTTGATAGCCTTTAGCCGCCAGCCCCTGCGGAGAGAACATCAGAATATGCTTGCCGTTGAGGGCGAAGAAGTCCGGGCATTCCCACATGTAGCCCATCTCTTTTTCCGCCTCATCGAGGACGCCAGCATTCTGCCACTGGCGCAGATCGGCTGAACGATACAGCCGCACCTGGCCGGTGTCGCCATCGCGAGCGCCGACGATCATGTACCAGCTGTCCCCTTCTCGCCACACTTTCGGGTCGCGGAAATGGTGCATGCCCGGCGGGGTGTCGACCACGATCCCCTGGCGCTCGAAGTGAATGCCGTCGCGGCTGGTGGCCAGACATTGCACCTGATACAGGTTGGCTTCATCGCTGGGATCGCCATGAAATTTATGCCCGGTATAAATCAATGCCAGCGTATCGCCATCCACCACCGCGGAGCCGGAGAAGCAGCCGTCTTTATCCTCCGGGCCTTCCGGGGCCAGCGCCACCGGCAGATGCTCCCAGTGCACCAGATCTTTACTGCGCGCGTGGCCCCAGTGCATCGGCCCCCATTTGGTGGAGTACGGATGGTGCTGGTAAAACGCGTGGTACCAGCCGTCAAACCAGACCAGGCCATTGGGATCGTTGATCCAGCCCGCACGGGCGGCCAGGTGATAGCGCGGATACCAGCGCAGGTTCAGCTGTTCATGTTTAGCCTGCAGTTCTTGCTCAGCCCGGGAAATTGAATACGTCATATTCATTACTCTTTTGATTCAGATAGCGGAAGTTTGCGGCATTAGCGGGTCCGAAGAGGACTTACTGGAGCGCAACAAGAAGATGGAGATAAAGGTGGTGCAGAACACCAGCAGTCCCATAATCAGATAGGACTGGGCGAAGCCGTATTTCTCATAGCTATAGCCAGCGAGCGGCGACAGAACCGTCGCGATAACCGAGCTGGTGCAGGCAAAGCCGACCAGATACAGCGTGGATGAAAGACGCTTGTCGAAGTTTAAGCTGTTGTATTTAAAAATAGATACCAGCAGTACCGGCAGTTCGACGGCGTGGAGCAGCTTGGTGATGGAGATCAGCAGCGGCCCCTCCACCAGCCCGGAAGCCACCATACGCATGGCCATCACCATTCCGGCGAAGATCAGGCCGTTTTTCGCGCCGACGCGGTTAACCAGCCACGGCGCGCAGAACATACCGGCGGCTTCCAGGAACACCTGGAACGAGTTCAGGTAGCCGTACATCGCGTTGCCTTCCTGCAGGGTCGGGAACTGGGAAGAGAAGTAGACCGGGAACTGCTGGTCATAAACGCCGTAGATACAGGTGCCGATGACGAAGAAGACCAACGCCCAAAAGCGCGGCAGGGTCAGCAGACGCAGGGCGTCTTCCAGCGTGACTTTACCGCCGGATACCGCCTCCTGCATGGCATGCGGCGCGGAAGAGACCCGCAGTCGCGCCAGTAGGAAAAAAAAGACCAGTCCGGAGCAGCTGGCCACCGCGAAGTTTAAGTGCGGGTTAATGTTGAACAACAAACCGGCGAAGAAGGTCGCCACCGCCCAGCCCAGCGAGCCCCACATCCGCGCCTTGCCGAATTCAAACTGGCTCTGGCGCGCGACGCGCTCGGTGTAGGATTCCAGCACGCCGATACCGCCGTTAAAGGTCAGTCCGATATAAATCCCGCCGAAGATGCTGCCGAGTAAGACGTTAATTTTGAGGAGGTAGCCAAACGCCATATAGGCCGGGCCGGAGAGGATCAGCAGTACGGTGATGTACCAGAGCAAATTTTTACGCAGGCCGAGTTTGTCCTGAATAAAGCCGTAGCACACCTGGGCGAAAAGCGCGGAGACGGAAAGCACTGAGAAGATAATTCCCGTATCCCCCGGCTTAAGTCCCACTTCCTGATGTAGCCAGATAGAGAGCAGCGAACCTGAAGAGGACCAGGTCACGAAAAAGAAAAAGAGTAACGCACTGAGTAACGGATAGCTGTGAGAGTGATGCGCTTTCATCATGACATTCTCATGTTGGAGTAATGCTATTATGGTAACGTTAACAAAAAGCGAAACTCACTTCGTTTTGTTGCGATTCATGATGTTAATCACAAAAGTTAACGTTAACATAAAGGAGATGAGATCTCGATCAAATATTCACCTTCTTCGCTCGCGCTACGTGTACGATAGAATATTGTATGATCCTTTTACATCAGTAACTTAGTTGACCCCGCTGCTGGCGGCAAGGGTGGAGCACTTAATATGGCATCTCTGAAGGATGTAGCAAAGCTGGCGAATGTCTCGCTAATGACGGTCTCCCGGGCGCTTAATAGCCCGGAAAGGCTCAAGCCGGAGACCCTGGCTCGGGTCCAGGCGGCTATCGAAGAGACCAACTACGTCCCCGACCTGTCGGCGAAGAAAATCCGCGGCGCTCACGCGACGCCAAACACCATCGGTGTACTGGCGCTGGATACCGTCACCACGCCGTTTTCGGTGGAGATTACGCTCTCCATCGAAGAGACCGCGCGAGCGCACGGCTGGAACAGCTTCGTGGTCAACATGTTCTCTGACGATAGCCCGGACGCTATCGTCGACCTGCTGCTCTCCCATCGTCCGGACGGCATTATCTACACCACGATGGGTCTGCGTCAGGTACCGCTACCGGCCAAGCTGTTAACCCTCCCCTGCGTGCTGGCCAACTGCGAAAGCCTGCACGACCCGGTGGCCAGCTATATCCCGGACGACGAACAGGGTCAGTATACGGCGGTGCAGGCTCTACTGGCCGCGGGCTATCGCCGGCCGCTGTGCCTGCATCTGCCGGCGAATCATCTGGCGACCGTCCGCCGCCGTCAGGGGCTGGAACGCGCCTGCCGGGAAGCGGGTGTTGACCCGGATACGCTCGCTCACTGCTATATGGCCTACGGCGATGAGCACTATCGCGATATTCCCGCTGTCGTGCTGGCCCATATTCAACAGCGCAAGCCGCAGTTCGACTCGGTGATTTGCGGCAACGACCGCATCGCGTTTATGGTCTATCAGACGCTGCTGGCGCGCGGGCTGCGCATTCCGCAGGATGTGGCGGTGGTGGGTTATGACAATATGGTGGGGATTGGCGATCTGTTTTTCCCGTCGCTCTCAACGGTGCAGCTACCGCACTATGATATCGGGCGCCTGAGCGCCCAGCACATTATTAACGGCGACAGCCATCGGGAGACGGTGAAAGTAGCCAGCCCGTGGCTGCCGCGCGAGTCGTTGTAATTAATTGCCGATATTGCGCAGCTTCTCGCCGGACATCAGCCTGCGTTCAATATGCTCCAGGGTGACGTTTTTGGTTTCCGGGATCAGCCAGAACGTCACGCCGATAAAGGCGACGTTCAGCGCGGTATAAAGCCAGAAGGTTCCTGCCGCGCCGATCGCGTCCAGCAGCGTCAGGAAGGTCGCGCCGATAATCATGTTCGACACCCAGTTGGTGGTGGTTGAGCAGGTGATGCCGAAATCGCGGCACTTCAGCGGCTGAATTTCCGAACACAGGATCCACACCACCGGCGCGGCGCTCATCGCATAGCCGGCAATACACATCATGGTCATCCCCACCGACAGCCAGGAGAGACCGCTGGAGGCGGTGCCGTTATCAAACTGCATCAGACAGTAGCCCAGCACCAGCGTGCCGATGGCCATCACGCTAAAACCGATTTTCAGCGCCGGCTTACGTCCGGCCTTATCGACGGTAAAGACGGCGATAAAGGTAGCGAACATAAAGGTCAGGCCAACCACCAGGGTCGCGACCATCTGCTGTTCGGTGGTGGTGAAGCCCGCCATTTTAAAGATGCGCGGCGCGTAGTACATGATGATATTCATACCGGTAAACTGCTGCATCGCCTGCAACAGCATGCCGAGGAATACCGCCCGCCGCACGTTGCGGTTGACCTTAAACAGCGCCCAGCCGCCCTGCTTCAGCTTCAGGCTTTCGCGGATCTCGTTGAGCTCGTCACGGGCTTTTTCTGACGTGTCGCGCAGCATCCGCAGCACCTCTTCCGCTTCCACGTGACGCCCTTTTTCCGCCAGCCAGCGCGGGCTGTTCGGCAGGAAGATCACCAGAATAATCAGCACCACCGCCGGCAGCGCCAGTACGCCAAGCATCGCCCGCCAGTTGCCGCTATAGCTGAACGCGGTGTCGGAGAGAAACGCCATCACGATACCCAGCGTCACCATCAGCTGATACATGCTGATCATCTTGCCGCGCACGTTTTCGCTCGCCATTTCCGACAGGTACAGCGGCGCGGTATAAGAGGCGATCCCCACGGCGACCCCGAGAACGATCCTTGCCACCAGCAGCATTTCGACGCTGGTCGCAAACGCGGAGCCCACGGAACCGGCAACGAACAGCACCGCCCCCACCATCAGGCTGTATTTGCGCCCGAGGCGGAAAGAGAGCCAGCCGTTAAATAACGCGCCGATGGCGGCTCCCAGCATCATGCTGCTCACCACCCACTCCTGCAGGCGGCTGGATAAAACAAAATGATCGGTAATAAAGGGCAGCGCCCCGGCAATCACCCCGATATCGAGGCCAAACAGCAACCCTGCCACCGCGGCGGCAATGGAGACAAACTGATTCATGCGCCGGGTATCGCGCTGCGTACGCGGCATGGTTGTAGAGTCGTGACTGAGAGTGGTCATTTTTTTCCTGCCAGACGAAGTAAGACATACGATGAAACTACGGGATCGGCGGCGTAAGGTGTCAGGCAGGACACGCCAAAGATATGGATTAAGTTGCTACAGGCAATGGTTTTGTGATGGACATTCAACTTTCAGAAGAGCAGAAAATAAGCATTTCATCTTCAACAACCCCTGTTACATATAGATGCTTACCTCAAAAACAAATAAACCATATGGACTATTTCAGTTTCATCATATGGACAATTGTTATTCAGACATAAAAAAACCCTGCCGAAGCAGGGTTCCATTTTGCGCTGATAACGCGGCAAATATTAGCGCGCCAGCCAGCCGCCATCCACCGCGACGGTGTAGCCATTGATGTAGTCAGAAGCGCTGGAGGCCAGGAAGACCACCGGCCCCATCAGGTCGCTCGGCAGACCCCAGCGTCCCGCCGGGATACGGTCGAGGATCTCGCTGCTGCGCTGTTCGTCGGCGCGCAGCTGCTGGGTATTGTTGGTCGCCATATAGCCCGGCGCCAGCGCGTTGACGTTGATGCCGTGCTTCGCCCACTCGTTCGCCAGCAGACGAGTCACGCCCATCACCGCGCTTTTTGACGCCGTGTAGGAAGGTACGCGGATCCCGCCCTGGAAAGAGAGCATCGAGGCAATATTGATAATCTTGCCGCCGGTCCCCTGGGCAATAAAGTGCTTCGCCGCCGCCTGAGACATAAAGAACACGCTCTTAATGTTCAGGTTCATCACGTCGTCCCAGTTTTTCTCGCTGAATTCGATCGCGTCTTCGCGACGGATCAGGCCGGCGTTGTTAACCAGGATGTCGATATGGCCGAACTCCGCCACCGCGCGCTCCAGCAGCTGCGGGATACCATCAATCTGGCGCAGATCGGCGGTCAGGCTGAGAAAACGACGGCCCAGCGCCGTGACGCGCTCAATGGTTTCCGTCGGTTCAACAATATTGATACCCACGATATCGCAACCGGCTTCCGCCAGGCCCACCGCCATGCCCTGGCCCAGACCCGTATCACAACCGCTCACCACGGCTACTTTGCCCTGCAGGGAGAATGCGTCGAGAATCATACTTGGTTCCTTAATCTTTCAGAGCCTGTGTAGGTACAGGCAAGGTTCTGATAGTCCAGCCTGCGGCTTGTGCAGACCCTTATGGTTTGAAGAACTCGCAGGGATTGCCCCTTCTAAAAATAAAACAGAGTTCCGTTTTACAGTGAGCACATCTTAGCCCCGGCTAAAGTCATTTTCAATTATTATTAAAACATCGTTTCAATTTTAAGACTGTTAAATGTTAAAAATGCAAAACAGATCACGAAGCGGTGATTGATAAACCGTGAAACTCCTATTTAATTCAATAAAATACAATGAGTTATTCAAACTTTAAAAAAAGACGGCGGATCGAAAAAAAACGGCAGGAAAACAAAGAGCGCGGGGATGCTGGCCGTACTGTCAGCAAAAAAAGGCGATCTATAGCAAGAAGTTGTTGTGAATTGCGTCCGCCATCACAAATAATGAAACGATGTTTTGATAAATTAACACCCATCTTTTAAATCTACTTCCACTGGCCGGTCAACGCAGGCGGGCGACATCTCAGGAAGGAAAAGGAGTACATCATGGCTAAAGGCATGCGGGTTAAACTGAATTATGACGTCAGCCGCGATCTGGACACCGGCGCGGAGATCACCCGCTTAACCCCACCGGAAGTAACCTGTCATCGTAACTATTTCTATCAGAAGTGTTTTTTTAACGATGGCAGCCACCTGCTGTTTGCCGGCGAATTCGACGGCAACTGGAACTACTATCTGCTGGACCTCGCAAAGGCCGAGGCGGTGCAGCTAACGGAAGGCGCCGGTGATAACACGTTTGGTGGTTTCCTTTCTCCGGATGATAAATCCCTTTATTACGTGAAGAACGACCGTACGCTGCTGGAGGTTAACCTCACCACGCTGCAAGAGCGTGAAGTGTATCGCGTCGCCGATGACTGGGTGGGCTACGGTACCTGGGTGGCCAACAGCGATTGCACCAAACTGGTTGGCATCGAGATTGCCAAAAGCGACTGGACGCCGCTCAACGACTGGCAGATTTTCCATGATTTCTTCCACAAAGGCCCCCACTGCCGCCTGCTGCGCGTCGACCTGCAAACCGGCGAAAGCAGCGTGATCCACGAAGAGAAGAAATGGCTGGGCCATCCGATTTATCGTCCGTTCGATGACCATACCGTCGCCTTCTGCCATGAAGGGCCGCATGACCTGGTCGATGCGCGGATGTGGATGGTAAATGAAGACGGTAGCAACGTGCGTAAAGTCAAAGCGCATGCGGAAGGCGAAAGCTGCACCCACGAATTCTGGGTACCGAACGGCTCCGCGCTGGTGTACGTCTCTTATCTGAAGGGCCAGCAGGGCCGGACGATCTACAGCTTCAACCCGGATACCGGCGTTAATGAAGCGGTGATGCAGATGCCGGCCTGTTCGCATCTGATGAGTAACTTTGACGGCACGATGCTGGTTGGCGATGGTTCCGGTACCCCGGTGGACGTCAAAGACACCAGCGGCTACACCATTGATAACGACCCGTATCTGTACGCTTTCGATGTCGCGAAGCAGGCCTATTTCCGCGTTGCGCGTCACGATACCTCCTGGGCAACCGTGGCCAATAGTCGCCAGGTTACCCACCCGCACCCGTCCTTTACGCCGGACGATAGCGCCATTTTGTTCAGCTCCGATAAAGACGGCAAACCTGCCGTGTATATCGCGAAGCTGCCGCCCCAGCCTGAGATGCTGAAGGCATAGCGTTAGCCACTGTTTGAGTTAGTGTTTCTGTAACTGGCCTTGCCCTCCTTTCGGAGGGCTTTTTTATGCCCGGCGTTTTCCCCGGATCGCGCTGCGCTTATCCGGGCTACATTCCGTGCCGATGGGGCGCATTGCGCCGCTCCGGGAAGAGGGATTCATACCAACGGAAAACCCCGGCTGACCGCTCCGGGGTAAACGATGAGGACATTTTTTAAGTTAGAACGAGTAGGCAACACCTACGCGGAAACGGGTCTGGCGGTCGCTGCGATCGTTGACGCCAACGTTGCCGAGCTCGCCGTACGGCGCCCAGTTTTTATCCAGCTTGTAGGCAACCTTGAGATTGTACTCCTGCGAGTACGGTTTGTTGTCGTTGCGCTTAACCCCTTCGGTACTGCGCGCATAAACGTAGTTCAGCTCCGTACGCCAGTCGCCGAAGACGTAACCGGCCCACGCATCGCCGCGGTTAACTTTGTCATCATCTTTCCCTGCATTCGCCGGGTAGCGGGTATAGTCGTAACGATAGCGGGCTGCGACGTAGAAGCCATTATCGAAGCTGTACTGCACGCGCAGGTTTGGCTTGTAGATCGAGCGGCTATCGTTACTTTCAATATTGAACCCCGGCGTGACCGAGAAGTTTTTATTCGCCTTCCACTGCCAGGTAATGCTCTCTTCATGACCATTACCGACGAAATCTGAATAAGGCTGGCTGGTGTTATCGCCGCCCGACTTCCACTTCGCCTCAACGGAGAAGCCAAAGCCGTTAGCGAAACGATGGGAGACGGAGACGCGGTCGGCGTTGCTCTTATCCGATTTGCCGCCGTCAATGAATTCGTGACGTAAATCTACCGTGACGGCTGAAGCCGCGAAAGACATGCCACAGAGTGCAGCAAGGGCCAGAGATCTTGCGAACATAAATTACCCCTCATAATTAAAATATCGTTTCGTTTTTATAAAACCGTATTTTATTTTTTAGGCAATAATGTTTTAGTGATCGCGATCGTAAATATTTGTTTCAAAAAAGGTGGCACAGAAAGACGTGACAACGCTCAACAAAATAGCGCGTCAGAAAGGAATTTTTGGCAGGGTAACGCCTGGCGGGAAGCAAAAAAAAGCCTCCACAGGGAGGCTCAGTTAACGCATATATCAGAAAGGGCTTATTCGCGTTCAACCGCCAGCGCCACGCCCTGGCCGCCGCCGATGCATAGCGTGGCCAGCCCTTTGCGGGCATCGCGTTTAATCATCTCGTGCACCAGGGAAACCAGAATGCGGCAGCCGGAAGCGCCAATCGGGTGGCCCAGCGCAATGGCGCCGCCGTTCACGTTCACCCGCCGCTCGTCCCATTCCAGTACCCTGCCCACCGAAATGGCCTGAGCGGCAAAGGCTTCGTTGGCTTCGATAAGATCGACTTCATCCAGCTTCCAGCCCGCGCGTTCAAGGCAGCGACGGGTGGCATGGACCGGCGCGATCCCCATCAGCGCCGGATCGACGCCCACGCTGGCAAAAGCGCGGATCCGCGCCAGAATCGGCAGCCCCAGCTCCTCGGCTTTAGCTTCGCTCATCATCATCACCGCCGCCGCGCCATCGTTAATGCTTGAGGCATTGCCGGCGGTGACCGAACCCTGCTGGTCAAAGGTCGGCAGCAGGCTGGCCAGCGCTTCTGCGCTGGGGTCGACGCGCGGCTGCTCATCGGTATCCACCAGGCGCGGAATACCGTTGAGTTCGCTGGTCACCGGCACGATTTCATCGCGAAAACGTCCGGAATCAATCGCCCGCCGCGCTTTGTGCTGCGAGCTAAGCGCCCACGCATCCTGCAGTTCACGGCTGATGCCATACTCGCGCGCCAGGTTCTCCGCCGTCACGCCCATATGGTAGTCGTTAAACGCATCCCACAGGCCGTCGTGGACAAGGCTGTCGATAAGCTGGCTATTGCCCAACTGGGCGCCGGTACGGCTGTCGGTCAGCACGTGCGGGGCGCGGCTCATATTCTCCTGCCCGCCGGCGATCACCACGTCCGCTTCGCCGCACTGAATCGCCTGGGTCGCCAGGTGCAGCGCCTTCAGTCCGGAACCGCAGACGTCGTTGATGGTAATAGCAGAAACGGTATTAGGCAGCCCGCCGCGGATCGCCGACTGACGCGCCGGATTCTGTCCGGTTCCTGCCGTCAGCACCTGGCCGAGGATCACCTCATCAATACTTTGCGGATCGACGCCGCTGCGCTCAACAAGCGCCTTCACCACCACGCTGCCCAGCTCCACCGCCGAATGACGCGACAGCGCGCCCTGAAAACAGCCGATTGGCGTTCGCAACGCGCCGACGATTACGACATCTTTCATCCTCTACCTCTGCTCCGCCTCTGCGCAAAGAAACAGCATCATAGTAGTGAATTGTTATCAAAAATTTTCGCAATTGTTTAAAAAAAGTGAGGGAAATCACAAAGATCGTCGGCGATGGCAAAAATGGCCCCTATTCGCGTCCGTGACCCTGCAGATGCTGACGCAGCCAGCTTCCCGCTTCTCCCGGCGGCGCCTTTTTATTCCACAGCAAATCGGTGGAGATCATCCGCGGCCAGCCGGCAATATCCAGCGCCACCAGGCTTCCGCTCCCGGCGAACTCCTCCACCAGCGCGCTGGGCAAAATACACCATCCCAACCCCTGCGCCGCCATGCTGAACAGCAGCAGATAGTTAGGCGCCGACCATACCAGACCGCGCGCCGGTTCCGCCGTATTTTCCAGATAGGTGCTCAGGCGCAGCTCGCGCCAGCTGAACAGTTCGTCGCGGGTGACGCTGCCCTGGGCCGCCAGCGGGTGCCGGGGCGCCACGAAGATAGCCATTTCGGTTTGCATCGGCAGCCGGATACTGCCTATCTCTGTCGGGTAGCTGTCCCTGGCCTCAATCAGCCCCACCTGCGCCCGCTCCTTTTGCAGCAGATCGATAACGTCGTCGTCTTCGCCAATCAGGCACTCAAATTCGGTGTGCGGAAAACGACGATCGAACTGCGCCAGCAGATCTTCCAGCACATCGGGATGCAGCGTATCGGAGAGCACAAAGGTCAGACGCGCTTCGGTGTTGCCAGACAGCGAAATGGCCAGCTCATCCAGCCTGTCGCTGGCCGCCAGAATCGCCTTCACGTAGCTCAACACCTGTTCGCCCTGCGGCGTGAGCGTCGGCTGTCTGGAGGTGCGATCGAACAACGTCACGCCAAGATCGGCTTCCAGGTTGGCGATTGCGGTGCTGATGGTGGACTGGCTTTTGCGCAGCCGCCGCGCCGCGGCAGAGAATGAACCGCAGGCCACGGATTCGACAAACGCGGTTAAAGCTTCGGGAGAATAGCGCATGAACTATCTACTTTATCGATGGATACTATCTTTTTTTTATCATATTTATCCATAAAATGCCGGGTAATTTCATATAAAGACCGGAGGCAACAAGCCATGCAACAAGTCAACGCCCAGCGCAAAACGCTGACGGAACGGGTAATCCACGCGATAAGCTTTGAAGGTCTGGCGACGCTGATCCTCGCCCCAACCGCCGCTTGGCTCATGCAGCGTTCGGTCGTTGAAATGGGCGGGCTCAGTATCCTGCTCGCGACGCTGGCGATGGTCTGGAACATTATCTATAACGCCCTCTTCGACCGGCTGTGGCCGGTAACCCGGGTCGTCCGTACCCTGCGGGTCCGCGCGCTGCACGCGATCGGCTTCGAGTCAGGCTTTATTATTATCGGCGTCACGATGGTCGCGCTGGTGCTGGGCGTTTCGCTGATGCAGGCGTTTATGCTGGAAATCGGCTTTATGCTGTTCTTCCTGCCTTACACCATGGCCTTTAACTGGGTCTGGGATATGCTGCGCGAGCGGGTCATCAAGGTTCGCCAGCAGCGGATCGCCGCCCGCCAGTAATCTTAGCAAAGCGCCCGGCCGGCAACGGGCGCTCCGCCGCTTCATTTCTGCGCCAGAAACTATCGCCACAGCTCATCCATAAATGTGATAAATTGCACTCCTTTTTGTTCGTTTTCTGGTTGATAAAGTCGCATAATGTCTAAAATTTGGTCTAAAGAAGAAACTCTCTGGAGTTTCGCCTTATATGGCACTGCTGTAGGCGCTGGCACGTTATTCTTGCCGATCCAACTGGGATCCGCGGGCGCTATCGTTCTGTTCATCACCGCGCTGGTCGCCTGGCCGTTAACCTACTGGCCGCATAAAGCGCTGAGCCAGTTTATTCTCTCCGCCAACATCGCCCCGGGCGCAGGGATCACCGGCGCCGTTAATCACTATTACGGTAAAAAGATCGGTAGCCTGATTACCGGCCTCTATTTCCTCGCCTTTTTCGTGGTGGTGCTGATCTACGCCGTCGCCATTACTAACTCGCTCGCGGAGCAGCTCTCCAGACATGTGCCCATCACTTCTCAGGTCAGGGCGCTGCTCAGCCTGGGCGTGGTGCTGGTGCTGAATCTGATCTTTTTAATGGGCCGCCACGTCACGATTAAAGTCATGGGCTTTTTAGTCTTCCCGCTGATCGCCTGTTTCCTGTTCCTCTCCATCTATTTAATGGGGAGCTGGCAGCCGGCTTATCTGACCAGCCAGATGCAGCTGACCCCGCACACGTTCCACCAAATCTGGATCTCGATCCCCGTGATGGTTTTCGCTTTTAGCCATACGCCGATCATATCGACTTTTGCTATCGATCAGCAGGAGAAATACGGCGAGCAGGCCATGGGTAAATGCAAAAAAATCATGAAGGTGGCCTACACCCTCATCTGCGCCAGCGTGCTGTTTTTCGTCTTCAGCTGCCTGCTGTCGATACCGGCGAGCTATATTGAAACCGCCCGCCATCAAGGGGTCACGATTCTTTCCGCCCTGTCGATGATGCCGGGGTCGCCGGCGTGGCTGGCGATCGCCGGGATTATTGTGGCGGTGGTGGCGATGTCGAAATCGTTCCTTGGCACCTATTTTGGCGTGATTGAAGGGGCCAGTGAAATCGTCAAAACGTCCCTCGCCCAGGCGGGGATTCGTAAAAGCCGCGCGTTTAACCGGGCGATGTCGATCCTGCTGGTTTCGACGCTGACCTTCGTGGTGTGCTTTATCAATCCCAACGCTATCTCAATGATTTACGCCGTCAGCGGCCCGCTTATTGCGATGATCCTGTTCATCATGCCAACCCTCTCCACGTATCTTATTCCGGCGCTGAAGCCCTACCGCTCGGTGGGTAGCTTTATTACCCTGGTTGTCGGTTTGCTCTGCGTGTCGGTGATGTTTTTTAGCTAATCCTCTCCGTGCGGCGAGTCTTTTCCTCGCCGCACGTTCTGCCAACATTCTCCCCCCACCAATCTCCCTGACGGACATACACTTATCCCTTGCACACCAAGAAAGCAGGGGTTTATATGTCCAGCGTAAAATTATCCGGTACTGCGACGTTAGGCGATCGTCAGGTTTATCGTCTGGGATACGGGGCGATGCAGCTTGCGGGGCCCGGCGTCTTCGGCCCGCCAAAAGATCCGCAAACCGCTATCCGCGTACTGCAGGAAGCGGTCGAGTCGGGCGTCAATCATATTGATACCTCCGATTTTTACGGTCCACACGTGACTAATCAGCTCATTCGCCAGGCGCTGCATCCCTATTCCGCCGATCTGTGCATCGTCACCAAAGTCAGCGCTCGCCGCGACGATAAAGGCAACTGGCTGCCCGCGATGTCGCCCGCGGAGCTCACTGCGGCGGTGGAGGACAATCTGCGCAATCTGGGCCTCGACGTGCTTGAGGTGGTGAACCTGCGCAGTATGCTCGGCACGCATGGCCCGGTTGAAGGTTCGCTGGAGGGGCCCTTAACCACCCTTCTGGAGCTGAAAGAACGCGGGTTGATTCGCCATATCGGGCTGAGTAACGTCACCGCCAGACAGGTGAGCGATGCGCAAAAACTGACGCCAATCGTCTGCGTTCAGAACCAATATAACGTGGCGAACCGTCAGGACGATCCGCTGATCGACGAGCTGGCGGCGCAAAATATCGCCTGGGTGCCCTTTTTCCCCCTCGGCGGTTTTACCCCGCTTCAGGCCCGGGAGCTTAACGACGTCGCCGCTTCGCTTGACGCCACGCCGATGCAGGTGGCGCTGGCCTGGCTGCTCCAGCGCTCGCCGAATATCCTGCTCATTCCGGGCACCTCCTCGCTACAGCATCTGCACGAGAATCTGGCCGCCGCGCAATTAACGCTTCCACCAGAAGCGTTAGCCATTCTGGATAATCTCCAGCCCCACTCCTGATTTCAGGCTTCTGCGGATCGATATTCGCAGAAGCCTTCTCCTCAATATTTGCCTGGAATTACCTTAACGCCACTGGCACTATACATCCTACAAATTAGGCGTTATCCGCTTTATTCTCTTACGGATAACCCTATGCAAAGCATAGATTTAAACTTTTTCGACTGGCCTCCTAATTGGAGGCTTCTGTCGTTTTTGTCTCGCCAAAATTTTCGAACTCTTGATTACAGGAAAAACAATATCTCATTCAAAGTTTATACAAATCAATTTAGCTGCAAAGATAGCTAACAACATCAAATGCTCATAAAAACATCTGGTTAACGCAATCAGAATGTTTGTATTGCTATATAAAAAATCGACCACACACAATAACAATTTACAAGGATTTCACATGACAGAGGGAACGATAAAGACGAGTAAGTATGAAATTATTGCTATTTTCAGGGAAGAGCTCCGAAAGCAGGCGGAGATAGAAGTTTTTGTTAATAACAAAAGCACTATTACCCAGCTAACGCGGGTAGATTTTGCCGAGTTTCATATCTCCACCACCAGCAAAATCCCCGCGGGGCATAAAGTTAAATTTATTCTGCATAGCGATTCAGGGAAAATCGAGTTTTGCTCTACGCTAAAGAAAAGCTATGCCGGCGGTGAAGGGAAATGCAGGAAGGTCGCATTTACCTTACCGGAGTGTATCCAGGTGGTACAACGCCGGCGCGATCCCCGATTCCGTCTGCGCCACGAGCACGAATTCTTCTGTCACGGCCGACACAAAAACGGAGAAAACTATCTATTCGAAATCAAAGACATTTCGGACGGCGGTTGCGCGCTGATGACCAGGAGCCCCAATCTGAAATTCCTCAGCCATAACGCCATCCTCAAGAACGCTATCCTCGCCCTCGCTGAATATGGCGAAATCACCGTAGATTTAGTTATAAAAAATGTTGTTATGGTGACTTTAGATGATAACGAGAAGTCAGATAGCTACTACCAGATTTCTTGTCAGTTTAAATTTCGCCATCTTGATAACAAGAAGCGAATAGAGAAAGTGCTGCTCGACTTGATTATGGAAGCCAAGAGAAAAAAGAGAGTCTGAACCATTGGCCAGTATATTACTTTACACTGATGACAATATCATCGGGCAATCAATCCATGATTATATGATTGATCGCGCCAGGGATATCACCACCCTGAAATTTCAGGATATTGTGAAAGGGGTCAGCGCCTCCCCGGCAGCCACCGTTATTATCAATATCATCCATAAAGATATCTCTGCGGCCACAACGGTCGCATTACTGAACACTTTGCGCAAGCGCCTGGCGCATTGCGCGCTGCTGGTGCTGATCGTCAAAAGCGAGCTGTCCAGCCTGTTCCGGGAGCTGCTTGATCTAGAAAACCTGTTGATTCTGACCGAAAAATCCTCGCTGGCAGATTACTCAGCCATCATCAGCAGGCCCTTAACCGCCGAGGGCTGCCAGGGGCTATGCACCCGCCGCAAGCTGACCGCCAGGGAACTTCAGGTGCTGGAGTTAATTATTGCCTGCAATAACAGTAAAAGGATTGCGGTGCTTCTCGACATTGATCATAAAACGGTCCACAGCCATAAGGTACATATTATGAAGAAACTCGGGATGAATAACTCGCGAATAATGAACAAAAGTATAGTCAATATGTATCAGTGCTAAAACCAAAAATATGTGGGTGACCAATCAAAACCCGATAATTTATTGGCGATAAGCCATTAATAATCATTCCCATCGGTAGAAAGGTCACCTATAATATTCTCCTCTCTTTACCTCTGACCTGATTTTTGACGAGAGATAATGAACGCAACTCTTTTTTCCAGGCATAATTTATCACGTAGCGATATATCCGTTCGTTATGTCTTTCAAAAAATGTTTTCCCCAAAAGGCACGCTCGTCGCCGTTGAGTGCCTGAGCCGCTTTGACCGCCTGTCTATATCGCCGGAAAACTTCTTTCGCTACGCCAATACGGGACTACGCGAAAGCATTTTTATGGAACAGCTGGCGCTTATTGAAAAACATAAACAGTGGTTTAAGCAAAATGCTATCTCGGCGACGATTAATGTTGATGACCATATACTTAACGTATTGCAACGCCCGGAGATTAAAGCGCTCGTCGGCCAAATCGGCTGCGTCCATTTTGAAGTGACCGAGAATTCCCATAATCTTTTGAATAATGCTCTCGCCACCTGGAATAACCCGCAAAGCACTACGCTCTGGCTCGATGATTTTGGCTCTGGCAACGCCGGTATTCACGCTATTCGCGACTATCATTTCGATTATGTCAAAATCGATAAAGACTTCTTCTGGCTTTTAATGCAAAAAGATTCCGGTCGTCCGTTAATGGATGCCCTCGTCACTTTCCTTTCCCGCAACCACCATAATGTGATTATTGAAGGTGTAGAAAGCGAAGCGCATAAGGCCTGGTTGCAGGGCATGGAATGGTTTGCTATTCAGGGGCACTACTGGAAGGAAGTGAGCATTGAACAATTGGTCCAGGAAGATATCACCGCATAAATTAATGCCGGATAACTCCGGCATCAAAAGTCATACTCGCGCAATACCCTCTCCCCTTCAATTATAAACGAGCTCCCATGTTGCCCAACTGGTCAACGGGCCGCTGGTTGCTTTTTCCGGCGCGGGGGTCACGTAGCCGATGTAATAGGTAAATACGCCGCCATCGACCGCTTTTTCGACCAGCGGCACCCGGTTTTGCAAGGGGTCGGCCGGGACGATTTTATTACTTTTATCGAGGGTATTATTATCATTGGTCGACAGCGCGAGGAAAATATGGCTGGCGCCGTCCGCCCGCGTATTCCTCAGGTAGCCGGCATTTTCATTGCCCACCGCATTGACCGTAAAGCCGTCAACCCAGCGGACGTTAACCAGGCGGATCTCGTCTTTATCCGCCGCGCCGCCGTCGTGACGCAGCTGGCAGTTCGAGAGTTCCAGCGTAAAAGGCTGCGGCTTCATAAA